>NZ_CP086106.1:2040416-2348333 GCF_016765655.2 Skermanella mucosa | reverse complement strand
TCGCTGTTCGAGGGAACCCGACGCGACCAGCAGACGCTGAAGGATCTGGGAAGCCAGTTCTCCGGGCTGCTGTACCGAAACCGGATCCGCTTCGACCCGGAGATCCTGAAGGCGGAGGTCAAGCGGGCGCCCTCGACCTTGTTCAACCGCGGCACCCACTCGACCCAGGACTACATATTCCTGACCGCCGAACTGCTGGGCCGCATCCATCGGCATCGGCGCCTGCCGGACGCCGAGTTCTCGTTCGATACCGTCACGCAGGCGATCACCGAGACGCTGGCGAAGCCGGAGTTCACCACCCTGGCGCCCGATGGCGAGGGGGACTCGGGGGGTGTCGATCCGGATAAGCCGGCGCCGGGCGGATCGGAGGCGGAGGGCATTGACGGCGGCCGTCGCGGCGGGCGCGTCAGGCAGATGGCGCTGGCAGCGGCCATTTTCGTGGCCGGAATGGTCTGCGGCGGATCGCTCGCGACATGGCTCGGGCCGGAAACCCTTGCCATGTTCCAGACCGCCGGGGCCGCCGACTGACCGTCGGGGCCCTATCTTGCTTGTTTCCCGTTCGGTCCGGACGGATGGCCGGATCAGGCGGCAGTCCGGGCCGTCCGCGGGGGCGCGGAAACGGCGGAGCTGCCTGCGCGGTGATCGCCGATCTGCCTGATGCGCGCCACCACGCGCTTCCAAGCGCGATCCAGCGGGGTGAGATCTTCCAGCTTTTCGCTGGGGCGAGTGTACTTGTCACCGCATAGAGAGAGGATGACCATGATGCGAAGTCCCAAAACTCGGTTCAGAGACTTCAAATCTAAGCATTATCGGGGTTCGCACCATCCCTGTTTGCTGCAACGCAGCATCGCGGCGCATGAATGACGGTTTTCACGATTGCCTAACTTTTACGTGCAGCCGGCAACCAGCCACGAACCTCAAGTCATATGCCTCCCCTGAAATCCGGCCCGTCGGCAGGTACTCCTTCGGCATAGCCCCGTCGGAGATGCTGACCCAATCCCCGGAAGAGGTGTTCCATTTCCCAAATTCATGCGCGCCACCAGACTACTTAATTGCGAACACGCCGATGCGCCGGAGGAAGAAAAGATGATCGATGCCATGCAGGACGTCATCGAGCTCGCAGCCGCCCCGAGCGTGCGCGAACGGCTGGTACGCCGGTTCATGCGGGTCCGAGGCCGTACGGTGGGGCTGGCCGCTCCCCTGACCCCCGAAGACCAGATCATCCAGTCGATGGCCGACGTCAGCCCGACGAAATGGCATCTCGCCCACACGACATGGTTCTTCGAAGTCTTCGTGCTGAACCGCTACGCACAGGGCTATACGGCGTTCGACGAGCGGTTCGGTTACCTTTTCAATTCCTACTACAATAATCTGGGCAGCCGCCACCCGCGCCCCCACCGGGGCATGCTGTCGCGCCCGAGCGCGGACGAGGTCCAGCGCTACCGCGATCATGTCAACGCCGCGTGCTTGCGGCTGATCCGCCAGGTACCGGATGAAACCCTGGGCGAACTGTCGAAGATCCTGACGCTCGGGTTCAACCACGAGCAGCAGCATCAGGAATTGATCCTGACCGATATCAAGCACGTCTTCTGGTCGAACCCGCTGCTTCCGGCATACCAGTCCGCCCAGAACCAGCCGGGGGCGACCACGGCTCCCCAGAAATGGTTCGAGCATGCCGGCGGCCTCGTCCAGATCGGATGCGATGGCGACGGCACGGGCTTCTGCTTCGACAACGAGACGCCGCGGCACCATACCTACGTCCAGCCCTTCCGCTTCGCCGGGCGGCCGGTGACCTGCGGCGAGTACCGGGAGTTCATAGAGGCCGGCGGTTACGACAAACCGAAATACTGGCTGTCGGACGGCTGGAACGAGGTCGAGGCGCAACAGTGGCGCGCCCCGCTCTACTGGCAGAAGCAGCACGGCGACTGGCACGTCTTCACCCTGTCCGGGCTTCGTCCGATGGTGGAATCCGATCCGGTTTGCCATGTCAGCTTCTACGAGGCCGCCGCCTATGCCGCCTGGGCCGGCAAGCGGCTGCCGACCGAAGCCGAGTGGGAACTGTTCGGCCGGACCCAGCAGGTGGACGGCAACCTGATGGAGTGCGGCACGCTGCACCCCATGGCCTCGCCCTGCGCCGGGATGGGTCCCTGGCAGATGTTCGGCGACGTCTGGGAATGGACCGCCAGCCCCTATTCGCCCTATCCCGGCTTCAAGGCCCCGCCGGGCGCGGTCGGCGAATACAATGGCAAGTTCATGTGCAACCAGATGGTCCTGCGCGGCGGGTCCTGCGTCACGCCGTCGGACCATGTCAGGGCGACCTACCGGAACTTCTTCCCGCCGGCCGCCCGGTGGCAATTCGCCGGCTTCAGACTCGCCGAAGACATCTGAATGGGGTAGTCTGGCGGCCGAAACTCCTCCTACCGGAAGCGACCGCCATGGCCCCTCGTCCCACTATCACCTCAGCGGCGACCGGTCCGACCCTGGACGACGCGCTGGCCGCCAACCGCGCCTTCTATCACGCCTTCTCCAGCCGGGACTTCGCGGCGATGGAAATGCTGTGGGCACAGGCCGCGCCGGTCCTTTGCATCCATCCCGGCTGGGCTCCGCTGGTGGATCGCACGCTGGTCCTGACGAGCCTGCGGGACATCATGAGGAACCCGGCGACGCCGAAGGCCTTCAGCCGCAATGACAATGCCTTCATCTACGGCGACGTCGCCGTGGTGATCTGCGAAGAGGTGCTGGAGGGCGGCGTCCTGGCCGCCACCAACATCTTCGTGAACGAGGGCGGCGCCTGGCGGATGGTTCACCACCAGGCCAGCCCCATCGCCGTCCGTCTGGAGCAGACGGAGCCGCCGCCCCGGACCGTTTTCCACTAGGTCAGGCGGCGTCCCATGCCGGCGCCCAGCCCGGATTGATCAGCCGGCGGTCGCCCCGAAGGGCATCGATCTCGGCCCGCTCGTCGTCGCCCAGCTTGAAATCGAAGATCTCGAAGTTGCTCTTCAGGTGCTTCTCGCCGCTGGCCTTCGGGATCGCCGCGACGTTGCTCTGGTCGATCAGCCAGCGCAGGGTCACCTGGACGGCGGACTTGCCGTGCTTCTCCCCGATCCGTGTCAGGACGGGATGGGTCGCCGCCTCGCCGCGGGCGATCGGGCTGTAGGCCGTCACCATCATGTCGTTGGCGCGGGCGAAATCCAGCACCGGCCGCTGGGACAGGAAGGGGTGGTACTCGACCTGATCGCAGAGCAGATCGGCCTTGTGCCGCTCGACGGCATCCTGGAGCAGGGCGGTCGGGAAGTTGCTGACGCCGATGTTGCGCGCCTTGCCCGCGGCCTTGACTTCCGACAGGGCCTTCAGGCTCTCGCCCAGGGGGAACTTGGGATTGGGCCAGTGGATCAGCAGCAGGTCCACATGGTCGGTCCGCAGCTTCTTCAGGCTCTCGTCGACCGAGCGCTGGAGTTCGCCGTCGCCGATGCGCTCGTACCAGACCTTCGTGGTCAGGAAGATATCGTCGCGCGGGATGCCCGAGTCGGCCAGCGCCTCCCCGACCTGCTCCTCGTTGTTGTAGGCCTGCGCGGTATCGACATGGCGATACCCCATGGCGAGACCGGCCCGGACCACGTCGACGCACTGCGCGCCCGACAGCTGCCAGGTCCCGAGGCCGAGCGCGGGCACCCGCACCCCCTTGAGGTTCACGTATTCCATCTTCATTCCCTTCGAGTAACGGAAAGCAAACCACTGCCCGACATCATGGTTCCGTGCGGCCGGTCCGGCGGCAGGGATATCGTATTGACTGGATGAGCTGGTTGGTGTTGCACAGCGTTTCTGGCGAGTCTTCCGCGAAATTCAGCGGCTTGGCGGAGTCGTTCCGGCGAACCGGCGGGAGAGCGCTGGCCGCGTCACTGGCGATGGTGACCCTCGCCGGCTGCGAGACGCTCCGCCCCGCCGACGGCCAGCAGCCGCCCGACAGCGTCGCCGTCAATTTCCGCACCGACCCCAGGACCGGCAACACGGAAGGCCCGTTCGACCCGGCGACCGGAAAGCCGGTGCAGACGCAGATCGGCGAGGACGGCATCCTGCGGGTCGTGATCGACCCGGTGACCCATGCGCCGCGCCTGCTCCCCGCAGACCTGCCGACATCCCCGGCGCCGGCGAAAGAATGAGCCTGCTCCGGCTTCCCGCAGCCGCTCGGGTCGCGGCCGTCCTTCTGCTGGGAAGCGTCCAGGGCGTTTCCGCGCAGCAGCCGGTGCCGCCCGGGTCCGGGTCGGTCGCGTCCGGCATCACCCCGGCCCGATACTCGATCCCGGCGCCGGGGAAAGGGCGGCTGACCGCTTCGGTTCCCCCCTTGCCGCCGAAGCCGCTGCCTTCCTTGGACCTGCCGGGCGACGCCGCGGCGCCTGCGGCTCCGATGCTTCCCGCCGTCGCCAAGGTCACGCCCTATCAGCCGCCGATCTTCTGGCCCCCGGTGCCCCGGCGCAAGCCGGGCGGAACGGTGACGGCGGCAACTTCAGCCGCTCCGGCGGCGGCCCTCCCTCCGGAGCCCGTCCCTGTGCCGCCCGCCCGGGAAGGTTTCACATCCGTGGTGCCGATCACAGTCTTCGGTCCCGACGACATGCCCGCGGCACCGAAGGCCACGCCGGAGCCGACGCTGGAGGAGCTTGCCGGCACCGAGCCGATCGTCTTCACCGTGCGGCTCCCGACCGTCATCCTTCGGGAACCCGCGCCTTGACCGCCCGGCGGACCGCCCTGCCCCGTCAGGAGCCGGCCGAGGTCAGCAGGACCTCGACGGTCCGCGAAGTCTTGCCTCGCTGGAACGTCAGGCGCATGCCCGCCGCTCCCTGGCGCTTCAAGTGGGCGGTCAGTTCCGCGACGCCCGCGACCGGCCGGTCGTCGGCGTGGGTGATGACGTCGCCGGGCTTGGCGCCCAGTGCCGCGGCGCGCGATCCGGGCGCCACGCTGACGACCCGTACCCCCGGAGCCGCATCCTCGGCCATGATGCCAAGATCATTGCGGGCACCGGACGCGCCCTCCTGGCCGGCGACCCTGCCCGCGCCGCCGATCAGGCCGGCGATGGTCCGCTCCAGCAGGTCCACGGGAACCGCGAAGCCGACGCGGGACAGGCCGGCCGGCGCCGCGACCACCGCCGTCGCCATGCCGATCAGGCAGCCCCGCGAGTCGAGCAGCGGACCGCCGGAGTTGCCGGGGTCCAGGCTGGCGTCGGTCTGGATCGCCTTGTCGATGCGCTTGCCGGCGCCAAGTTCCACCGGCCGGTCCAGGCCGCTGATGATGCCTCGGCTCAGGCTGACGCCGATCCCGTACGGATTGCCGATGGCGAAGACCCCCTGCCCGACCTTCAGAGACCGCGACGAGCCGCGGGTCACCGAGGCCGGAGCGGCGGCGGCATCCACCTGCAGGACCGCGATGTCCAGGTCGGCGGCGACCGCGATCATGGCCGGCCGGACGGTACGGCCGTCGGCGAACCTGACGGTCAGCTGCCGCCCCGGCCGGATCACGTGTTCATTGGTCACCACATGGCCGGCGCGATCCCACAGGAACCCGGTGCCGACCGTCTTCGCGCCGTCGCCGGCGGACTCGATGGTCACCACGGCCGGCGCCACCGCCTCGAACAGGGCGACGGGGTCCGTTTCGGTGCCGCCCGGCGCGCAGGCGGCTGCCTGGGCGGCGTTGCTCCAGCCGAGCACCGCGGCAAGGGAGGCGACGATCATTCCGGTGTTCAGCGCTGTACGCATGGCGGTCTCCGACGGGGCGGTCTCTGTGGGGCAGGTTCGTGACCATCAATGGCAAGCCCCGTGCCAGTGGCGGATTCCCGGGCTTTTTACGCAGATTGGACGGACCGTCGCGGCAGGACTTGCCCTATGCCGGGGGGATCGCGATGCAGATTCTGCCTAAGCCGCCGGTCACCCGGCTCCTTCTGCCGATCGTGGCCGCGGCCCTCCTGCTGTGCGCACCGGTTTCCGCCCGTGCGCAGGGAGGACCCAACCTCGGTGCGCCCCAGGTCGGCGAGACGATCCTGAACCGCGACGTGGAGGTCCGCGTCTCGCCGGACGAGGCGAGCCGCGTCGTGATGATGCTGCCCAGGGGCAAGACCGTCGCGGCGTTCGGCACCCCGCGCCGCACCTCCTGGACGCAGATCGGGCTGGGCGGCCGGGACGTGGGCTACGTGCCGAGCGACAGCCTCGACAGCATCTTCATCGCGCGCACGGTCGCGAGCCGGGCCGCCGTGGTCGGGCGGCAGCGCTGGACCTTCCCCGACGGCACCCTGCGCGGCACCCACGTCCTGGCCGGCAACGCCGCGGGCACGGAGATCAAGGACGGCAAGAAGCGGGAGACCAAGCTGGAGCGCGGCGCCGTGTTGGGCCTGCTCGACGTCCAGGGCGGCAAGGCGCGCATGACGTCGGAGTCGATCGCCAGCATCGCGCTGCCGCCCGAACAGCTGCTGCCGATCATCGGAGTCCACGACTATGATTTCGCGGGCAGCGGCCCGCCCCGTACCTTCTACGCGGCGCGCGTGGGCGAATTCCTCACCCCGGTGGAGGCGGAAAACGGCTGGATCGACTTCATCGCCGCCGCCGGCCCGCAATACGCCCCCTACGCGCACTTCATCTACCCGACGATGGGGAAGGACAGCATGACCTTCTCGCTGGCGTTCGGGCCGCTGGACCGGATCGGCGTCAACAATGTCTGCGTGGCGCTGAGCCAGCGCATGCTGGACTGCTGGATCGTCGAGGTGGAGTCGTTCTGATCCCCGGGTTCAGAACTCGTCGTAAGGCCTGCTGTGGGTGTAGCGGTCGACCGCGTAGCGGATCAGCACGGCGATCACCGTGGCCGCCGGCAGAGCCAGCAGGGCGCCGATCAGGCCGAACAGGCTGCCGCCGACCAGCAGCGCGAAGATCACCCAGACGGGATGGAGATTGGTCCGGTTGCCGACCAGGACGGGTTCCAGGACGCTGGTCTCCAGCACGTTGCTCCCGGCATAGATCAGCACGACCAGGAGCGGTTCCAGCCAGCCGTCGAACTGGACCAGCGCCACCGTGACGGCGGCGATCAGCATGACGAGGTTGCCAACCACCGGGACGAAGACCAGCAGCCCGGTCAGCACGCCGATCAGGATCGCGAAGTTGAGCCCGACCAGGTAGAGCCCGACCGAGTGGATCACCGCCTGGATCGCGGCGCTCAGCGCCATGCCGCGCAGGAACCCGGCGAGCCGGTCGGTCATCTCCCCCACCAGTTCGAACACGACGGCCCGGGACTGGCGCGGCACCAGCCGGCGGATCTGGCGCACCACCGGGTTCCAGTCGCGCAGAAGATAGAAGGTGACGACGGGGGTCAGGACCAGCAGGAGCGCTATGTCGAACAGGGTGGCGGCGAAGCCCAGCAGGTCCCCGGCCGACTGCTGCACCCATTCCCCGGTCCGACGGGCGATCCGGCGGAGCAGGTCGGTATCGTTCAGCACCTCGGCACCCGGCACCTGGGCGGCGGCGCCGGTCAGCATGGCGCGCGCGCGGGCGAGCAGGTCCGGGAGGCGGTCCGCCAGATCGCTGGCCTGCTCCAGCAGCACCGGCAGCAGCAGCGCCAGGATTCCGGCGAGGATGCCGAAGGTGAGCAGCGTCACCAGGAAGGCGGCCCAGCCGCGCCGGACACCTTTCCGGCCGAGCCAGCCGGCCAGCGGGTCGAACGTGAAGGCGAGGCCGGCACCGACCACGAAGGGAACCAGCGTCCGTCCCAGGACGGCGATCAGCCCGATGCCGAGCGCGATCACCAGACCCCAGATCACGATCCGCAGCCAGTTGGGGATGCGCGACGCCGGCTCTTCGGCAATGACGACCTTTTCCATTGTCAGGTCACCGGTCTCCGTTCCCGGCCAGCGCCCGGAGCGCGGCGTTGGCGAGCCGGGCGTGGCCGAAGGCGGTCGGATGGACCTGGTCCCAGAAGATGTACCGGTCCGGCTCGGCGCAGATCCGGCCGGCCCCCGCGCAGGGGTCCGTCAGGTTGACGTCGGGCCTGCCAAGGACGCCGGGATCCCTGAAGACCCGCTCGACCAACCCATGGACGTCCAGGCGGACGACCCGCGTGCCGCGGCGCGCCTCGACGCCGGCGATCGTACGATCCAGCGCCTGGTTGAAGCCCGTCGTGACCTGGCTGGCGATCCGGCCGACCGTCGGGCCGAACTGCCGCACGGCCGGGACCTTCGCGAGGTCCGGCAGGTTCGGCATCAGGATGGTGCCGGCCCCGGCCGAGGCGAGGTCGTCGGCGATGCCGGCGAGCACCCGGACCGCGTCGGTCGCCAGGACGACGGGATCCCGGCCCGACACGGCGGCCAGCAGATCGTTGGCGCCGCCATAGACGATGAACAGGGTCCGGCGGACGGTCTTCCGGTCCGGCTCCTCCGCCAGGTACCGGTCGGCCTGGGCGCGAAGGTTGTAGGGGCTCCCCGGATCATGGGCACGCGCGCCGCCGACCGCGTAATTGGTCCCGCCGGAGATCGCCGGCTCGACCGGCAGGCTGAAATGGCTCGCCAGATGCTCGACCCAGACGGGTCCGTTGCTGAACCGCGCGCCGGCCGCGTTGCCGGTGTCGGAAAGGCTGTCGCCGAATACCACGATGCCGTCATAGGTCCGCGGCTCCGCCGCGATGGAGGCCGATGCCAAGCCTGCGCACATGCTGATTACCATGGTGATGATCCGGAACGGACGTGTCATTCTGCTTCCCAAGGACTGATACCGTTCTCCGCCCCCGTAAACGTGCAGGAACAGCTTTGTTTCCGGCCCTTGGGAGCCCGGGCATGCGTTCGGATCGTCCCGGTGACCTTGTCGGCGGCATCCTGGAAGGCACATCTCCTGCCCTGGGGTGTTCGCCCTGGTGTACGGAGCTATGGCAAGGCGGGAATTCATGGAAGGTCTGGTTCGTCGGTGGAGCGCCGCGTTGCTGCTGCTGGGTTTGGTCGCGGGCGCGCCGATCGCCGTCACAGCCCAGGAGGAGTCCGGGCAGCAGGATCCCGGCTGGATCACCCGCCAGATCCAGAACCTGCTGAGCGGCCCCGGCCGCACCGTGACGATCGGCCGGGTCAGTTCGAGCTGGAGCCTGGACGTGACTCTGTACGACCTGGCCATCGCCGACGACGAGGGCGTCTGGCTGCAGGTCGACCAGGCGAAGCTGGATTGGGCCGCCGGCGCCCTGTTCCGCCGCGAGTTCCGGATATCGGGTTTGGACGTCAACCGGATGGACGTGGAGCGGCTGCCGGCGGGACAGCCCGAGGAACCGCCCAGCGACGAACCCTTCTCCCTTCCCCAGATCCCCGACCTGCCGGTCGGCCTGGACCTTCGTCATCTGGCAGTCAAGGAATTGCACCTGGGCGCACCCGTCCTCGGCGGCGAAGCGGCGACCCTGGGCATAAACGGCAGCGCCCGGCTCGGCCGGGGCGACGCAGGGCTTGGTGCCGACCTTGACATCGAACGCCTGGACAGGCCCGGCGGCGCCAAGCTGGCGCTGAACTACGCGCCGGACACCAACATGCTCGACCTGGACCTGACGGTGGAGGAACCGCAGGGCGGCGTGATCGCGCGGGCCGCCGACATTCCGGGACTGCCGCCGGTCAACGTCGCCCTGCGGGGGTCCGGTCCCCTGTCCGGCTGGGAAGGCCGGCTGGACGGCAATGCGGGCGACGTCGCCCGGATCGGTGCCGAGGCGACGATCCGCGGCGTCGAAGTCGCGGAGGGCGCCCAGGGATATGGGATGGTCATCCGCGGCGATACCGCCTTCGCCCGCCTGCTCGATCCCCAGGCCGCCGTTCTGGTCGGCGAGACGGTCGGGTTCTCGGCCGAATCCGTGATCGATCCCAACCGCGGGGTGACCCTCACCCCGGCCCGCGTCACCCTGGCCGCCGGCACGGCGGAGCTGTCCGGCAGCTACCGGTTCGACCCGCAGGAACTGGACTTCGACTACGTTCTGGAGGCGGGAGCCGATTCGGCGCTCCGGACCCTGGCCCCTGATGTGGCCTGGCAGTCGGTCCGATTGGCCGGTACCGCGGAAGGTCCCGTCGCGGCGCCCACCCTCACGGCCGACCTGACCGCCGAGGCCGTCGATGCCGCCCAGGCGGCGCTGGACCGGGCGGTGCTGCAACTCCGGGCGGTCCCGTCCGGACCGCTCGACCAGCCCGGCTCCACCATCGACGTCACGCTGAACGGAACCTTGACCAATCCCAGGTCGCCCTCCGATCCACGGATAGCCCAGGTCGCCGGCCAGGAGGTAACGATCGAGGGCATTGCCGTCGTGACGCCCGGCGCGGGCGAGATCCGAGTCGCCGACCTGCGCGCGAACACCGCCGCCGGCACCGCCAGCGCCACCGCGCTGGTCGAGCGCTGGGGCGACGCCGTCGGCGCGCAGGTGGTGCTGGACGTCCCCGACCTCGGCCGCCTGCCCGACCTGCCGGTCGCGGGTGCCGCCAGCGTCCGGACCGACCTTGCCCTGGAACAGGGCGGGCAGATCCTGCGCGGCGAGGCGACCGCCGAGCTGCGCGGGCTGAATAGCACCGACCCGGCGCTGGAGCCGATGCTGCGCGACCTCGCGGGCGATGCCGTGACCCTGCGGCTCGCCGCGGACAGCCAGGATGCCGCCCGGACGGTCGAGGTTACGGAACTGGCCCTGAACGCACCGGTGGGCAGCCTGACCGGCACCGCGACGGTGCGCGAGTTCGGCCAGGACATAGCCGGGATCGTCGACCTGACCGTGCCGGAACTGTCGCGCCTGTCCGCCGTCGCCGGGACGCCGCTGGCCGGTGCCGCGCAGGTTCGGGCCGACCTGAGCGGCGGCAACCGGGAAACGCTGGTGCGCGCCGACCTGACCGGCGGCGTCACCGGCCTGAATACCGGCACCCCGGCCGCCGATGCGCTGGCCGGCGACAAGGTCGATCTGGCCGGCCTGGTGACGGTCGGGACCGACGGGTCTATCGACATGCCGAGGCTGAAGATCGACGGCCGGAACGTCGCGCTGACCGCCGCCGCGGCGCTGCGGGAGAACCGGCTGGACGCCAGATGGCGGGCCGACCTGCCGCGACTCGCCGTTCTGAAAGAGCCGCTCGCGACCGACATCGCCGGCTCGACCTCGCTGGAGGGGACCGCGACCGGACCGCTCGACTCCCTGGAGGTGCGCGCCGACCTGGACGGACGCAACCTCGTGCTGGCCGGCCGGAACGTGCCCACGGCGGACGTGGACCTGCGCGCCACCCGCGTGCCCGGCGCCCCGCGCGGCACCCTGGTCGCCTCCGCGGTGGTGGACGGGCAGCCGCTGGACGCCCGCACCGGCTTCGCGCTGGAAGGCCAGCGGCTCGACCTGTCCGACATCTCGCTGGGGGCGGAACGCAACCGCATCGCGGGCGCGATCCGGGTGGCGCTCGACCGGCTGACCGCATCGGGACGGCTGGCCGGCGACATGCGCGACCTCAACGTCTTCTCCCCCCTGGCCGGCCAGAAGCTGGGCGGCAGCGGCAGGATCGAGGTCAGGCTGGACGATCCCCAGGGGCGGCAGTCGGCGACTGCCGCGGTCCAGGGCCGGAACATCCTGGTCGCCGGACCCGAAGGCCCGCTGCTGGCCGCCGACCGGATCAACCTGAACGCCGACGTGAACGACGCGCTGGGTGCCCTGCGGTTCGACGCCAAGCTGGACGGCTCCGGCATCACGGCCGGCGGCGCCGATCTGGCGACCCTGACCGCCTCGGCCTCCGGCACGCCGGCCAAGGCGGAGTTCCAAGCCCGGACCAGTGGCCAGGCCGGCGCGCCGGCACAGCCGGCCCGCGTGGCGCTGGCCGGCGGTTTCAGCCAGGAGGGCAACCTGCAAAGGCTTCGGCTGGAACGGCTGGACGGCACCTATGGCGGGCAGCCGTTCCGGCTGGTCAACCCGGCCACCGCGACGATCGGCCCGGACCGGTACGAGGTCCGCGACCTGCTGCTCGCCAGCAACGAGGGACGCATCGCGCTCGATGCCGGGCTGGTGCGGAACGCGATCGAGGGCTCGGCGACGCTGACCCAGGTGCCGCTGGCGCTGGCGGAACTGGCCGCTCCCGGCCTGGGGCTGGACGGGCAGATCAACGGCAATGCCAGCTTCGCCGGCACCACCGCCGATCCCCGGGCCGACCTGGACCTGAGGGTCACGAACCTGACCGTGGAGGGCGGCGAGGCCGCCGGGCTGAGCGGTATCGACATCTCCACGACGGGGCGTTGGCGGAACGGGCGGTTGGCGCTCGACGGCAACGCCGTGACCCGGCAGCGCGACGGCATCGACATGAGGCTGGCGGCGGAGCTGCCGCTGGTGCTGAGGCAGGAGCCGCTGACGGTCGAGGTGCCGATGAACGCGCCGGTCTCCGGCGCGCTGCGCGGCAACGTGGAGCTGGCGACCTTCAACGATCTGCTCGCCACCACCGGCGACCGGGCGCAAGGGCGGCTGGACGTGAACCTCGACCTGGGCGGGTCGCTGGGCAACCCGCAGCTGGGCGGCCTCGCCACGCTCGATGGCGCCCGGTACGAGAACCAGGCGGCGGGCACCGTGATCCGCGACATCGTGATGCGGCTGCGCGGCGACGGCACCCGGCTGACCATCGACCAGTTCAACGGCAGGACTCCGAACGACGGCATCGTCGAGGCATCCGGCTCGGTCAACGTCGATCCGACCGATCCCCGCGCCTTCGACATCCGGGTCGGCGCCAGCAACGCCCAGCTTGTCCAGATCGACCTGGCGACGGTCCGGCTCGACACGCTGCTGAGCCTGACCGGGCCGCTGGACAACCCGCTGCTCCAGGGACCGGTAACGATCGAGCGCGCCGAGATCCAGGTGCCGGAACAGCTTCCCCCCAGCGTGGTCGAGATCCAGGTGGAGGAGATCAACCGTCCCGGCACGGCCGACACACCTGCGCCGGGGCCGACGGAGGATGCCCCCTCGGCGTTCCAGCTCCGCCTCGACCTGACGGTGGAGGCTCAGAACCAGATCTTCGTGCGCGGGCGCGGGCTGAACGTCGAGCTGTCCTCGGACGTCCAGGTCACCGGCACCGCGGCGGAGCCGATCATCGGCGGCGGGCTGCGGCTGGTCAGCGGGACGCTCGATTTGCTGACCAAGCGGTTCGAGTTCCAGCAGGCGAACATCGATTTCGTCGGCGACGGCAGCACCGATCCGGTTCTGGACGTGGCGGCGCAGGCGCAGGCCGAAGACATCACGGCGGTGGTCGCGGTGACCGGACGGGCATCCAACCCGAAAATCCAGCTGACCTCGACGCCGGAGCTGCCGCAGGACGAGGTGATCGCCCGCGTGCTGTTCAACAAGCCGTTCAGCGACCTGAGCGCCATCGAGGCGGTGCAGCTGGCCCAGAGCGTGGGCCAGCTCGCCGGCGTCGGCGGCGGGCCGGGCATCCTGGACAACCTGCGGAACACGCTGGGCGTGGACCGGCTGGAGCTGCTGAGCGGCGAGGAAGGCGAAGGGCTTGAGGGAGCCGGAGTCGCGGCGGGCCGCTACGTCTCCCGCGACGTCTATGTCGGCGCGGAACAGCGGGTCGGCGAGGCCGGCAGCCGCGTGGTGGTGGAGATCGACGTGACTGACAACCTGAAGGTTCGTACCGACGTGGGCACGACCTCGGGCGCCGGGGTCGGCGTGCTGTACGAGTGGGAGTACTAAGGCCGCCATGGCTCTCTCCCGCTACGCCGGCCGATTGGCCGAACTGGTCCGGGGCGACAGGCCCGTCCGCAACCTGGCGGGTCGGCTGCTGTGGCAGACCGGGCTGTGCCGCCACTTCACCATCCCGAAGGACGGCTACCGGCTGCGCTTCTTCCCGTCGTCGGTCTCCTGCGCCTACTGGATCGACCCGGAATCGCGGGCGGCGGACGAGCGGATCGTCACCCGCCTGCTCGGCCCCGGAGCGACATACGTGGATGTCGGCGCCAATGTCGGGACTCTGGCGGCGGCGGCCGCGGCTAGGGTCGGTCCCGGCGGCACGGTCCACGCGATCGAGGCGAACCCGACCATCGCGGGCTTCCTGCGGGAGAACATGCGGCTGAACGGCTTCGATCAGGTGACCATCCATAACGTGGCGGTCGGGGCGGAGCCGGGGACGATCCGGATCTCACAGCGGCGCGCGGACGACATGAACTTCGTGTCGGCGGACGGCGACGGGGCGACGGTCGAGCTGACGACGCTCGACGCACTGCTGGGCGGCCTGGAGCGGATCGACCTGCTGAAGATCGATGTCGAGGGCTTCGAGAAGTTCGTGCTGGACGGCGCCGCTCAGGTGCTGTCCGTGTCATCAAATGTCTACATCGAGCTGTTCGACGAGAACTCCGCCCGATACGGCTACGGCGCCGGCGAGATCCTGGACCGGCTGCGCGGGCACGGCTTCGCCTGCCATGTCGTGGGTCCTGACGGTGCCTTGCGGGACGAAACCGCGGGTTTCGGCGAGTGCCTGAACGTTCTGGCGACCCGCGATCCCGGGGTGCCGGAGCGGGCCGTAGGGCGGCGGGACGCCGCCGCTCCGCAGGGGGTCTAAATGCTCAGGCGCTTGAAGATCGGTTCCGGGATCGAGCGGATGATCGTCATGATGATCCACCAGAAGGCCGGGAAGTAGCGGACCTCCGCCCCCTTGGCGGCGTAGCGCAGGCAGGCGCGGGCGCAGTCCTGCGGCGAGGCGACCAGGAACAGCCCCGGCATTCCCCAGGTCATGGTGGTGTCGATGAAACCCGGCTTGACGGTGGTGACCGTCACGCCGGAGCGGAACAGGCGGTTGCGCAACCCCTGGAGATAAGCGTGCAGCCCTGCCTTCGCGGAGCCGTAGACATAGTTCTTGATCCGCCCGCGGTCGCCCGCGACCGAGCCGAGCGCCACAATATGGCCCTTTCCCTGCGCCTCCAGGATCGGGGCCAAGCGGTGCAGGACCGAGACCGCGCCGGCATATGTGGCCATGATGGTGCTCTGGGCCTTGTCCGGGTCGGCGTCGATGGCGGACTGGTCCGGCATCAAGCCGAAGGCCAGGAAGACGTTCAACGGTCCGGTGCCGAAGCCCGCCGACAAACCGGTCACATCTTTGACGAATACATCATGGGTATCCACCACTTCCGCGTCGAAGTCAACCACCTCGACCGCGACATCGTGGCGGATGCGGACGTCGGCGGCGCCGCGGTCCAGGTCGGCGCGGTCGCGCCCGGCCAGGATAACGTTGCTGCCCTGGGCCGCCGCTTCCAGCGCGAAGGCTCGGGCGATCGAAGAGGAGGCGCCGAGCACCAGCCAGGTCGGGGCATTCATGACTTCTCTCCCCGGATGTCCAGGCGGCGCGAGAGGTCGGACTGGATCCGCCGGTCGGGATCGATGCGGTCGAGCACTTGGCGGAACTCTCCCAGTTTCGGGTACATGCGGGCGAAGCCGGCGGGGTCGAGCACGGCGTCCTTGGCGAGATAGACCCGGCCCCCGTGGTCCAGGGTGATCGCGGCGAGGCGGGCCAGCAGGTCCTCCACGCCGTCGCGCCGGGGGAAGTCGAGCGCCAGGGTGTAGCCCCGCATCGGGAAGGACAGGTGCCCCCTGCCCTCGCCGCCCAGGGTCTTCAGCACCGCCAGGAAGGAGCCGGCCCGGGCGTCGGAAATGGCCTCCAGCAGCTTGCGCAGGGCGGCCGGCGCCTCGGCGTCGGGGACCACGTTCTGGAACTGGTAGAAGCCTCGCTTGCCGTAGATCCGGTTCCAGTCGTGGATGGCGTCGAGCGGGTAGAGGAACTGCCGCACCGGCAGGGTGCGGGTCCGCCCGGCGGCCGGGACGCGCCGGTAATAGGCCTGGTTGAACAGGTTGATGCTGAACGGATTGAGCGCGAATCCGGGGAGATCGACCGGCACCGCCCGCTTCCTGGGCGGCTTCGGGGCGGCGCCGGCCGGGTCGGCGGGGGCGGTCTCCGCCGTCTCCAGGATGCCGCGGCCCATGTCGGCCCCGCGCGCCATGCCGTCGATCCAGCCGACGCTGTATCCTGCGGTCTCCCGCGCCTCGGCCAGCCCGGCCATGAAGGCGTCGAGATCGGGCATCCGCCGCTCCCGCACCTCGACCGAGGCGGAGGCGACCCGGCGCAGGCGGAAGCAGACATGGAGGATCACGCCGGTCAGCCCGACACCGCCGACGGTGGCGGCGAACAGGTCGGGCCGCTCGTCCGGCGAGATGCGGACCTGTTCGCCCGTGGGAAGGATCAGGTCCAGCCACAGCACATGGTCGCCGAAGCTGCCGACGCGGTCGTGGTTCTTGCCGTGGACGTCGTTGGCGACGGCGCCCCCGACGGTGGCGAAGGATGTTCCCGGCGAGGTCGGCGGCATGAAGCCCCGGGGCAGGAAGGCGGTGAGCAGGTCGTCGAAACTGACGCCGGCCTCGCACACCAGGGTGCCATCGTCCGGATCGAACGAGACCATGCGGTTCAGCCGCTCCGTCAGCAGGACGTTGCCGCCGCCGTTCAGGGAGGCGTCGCCGTAGCTGCGGCCCAGGCCGCGGGCCAGGATGCCGCGCTCGAACCGGTCCTGAAGCACCCGCGCCGCGGCCGGAGCGCGCTCCGGCCGGCAGGCGGCGGCTTCGGACCGGCGGGTGCGGCCCCAGCCGGTCAGGGTCATCGTCTTCCAAGTCATGATATCAAGAACTCACCTGATTCCGTCGGCGGTCGCCAGACGCTCCGCCGCGGGTTGGCGGGCCAGCTTCAGCGCCACCGGCAGGGCCACGAACCCCAGCCCGACGGCGAACCATAGCGTGGTCAGCCGGATGATCAAGGTCGCCGCCAGCGCCGTGTCGGCGGGCACGCCGAGCAGGGTGAGCAGAGCGAACATGGTCGCCTCGGTGCCGCCGAGCCCGCCCGGCAGCATGGAGACGGCGCCGACCAGCATGGCGAAGGCGAACACGAAGATCGACTGCTGAAGCGTGACCTGGGCGCCCAGGTCGATCAGAAGCCAATGCAGCGCGAAGGCCTCGCACAGCCAGCCGACCACCCCGATCGCTGAGGTCAGGGCGAAGATACGGGGATCGAGCAGGCGCGAGGTCTTGCGCACGACGGTACGCGCCCCGCCGAACAGGCGCGGCCAGCGCCCGACCAGGCCATAGGCCAGCAGCACCGCGCGCAAGGGTATCTGCGGACGGAGCAGCATCAGGAGCCCCCCTGCCAGCGCCGCGGCTGCCACCAGGGTGCCGGTGCCGTAGGCGGCACCGAACGCCGACAGCCCCGTCAGGCACAGCAGGGTGATCGCGACGGCGTCGCTGATGCGGTCGCCGATCAGCAGCGGGGCGGTGCGCTCGTATCGGTAGCCGTGGCATCGCTCCAGGAGCCAGAGGCGCAGCGCCTCCCCCACCTTGCCCGGAGTGGTGGTCATGGCGAAGCCGGCGACGTAGTAGAGCCCGGTGCGTCCCGCCGGAACGTCGATGCCGAGATGATGGCCGAACAGGTGCCAGCGCCATGCCCGCAGGGCATAGTTGGCCAGCGACAGGAGCAGCAGCCCGGCGAAGACGGCGGGGCTGAGCGCCCACATGCGGTGCCAGACCTCGTCCAGGCCGAACCAGATGCCGGCGGCGGACATGGCCGCGACGAAGACCACGGCGGTGATGACCGCGCCGTACTCCGCCCGCCGCATCATGGAGCGGGATCCCGTGGACGCGCCCGGCTGGGATGGGATTCGGTGAGTGGTCACGATTCCTCTATACGGGCAGATGGGCGATGGCGACGATGGCGAAGACGGCGCCGCAGACGAGCCACGACACGGGGTCCTTGGCGGCGAACACGATGGGGTCGTCGTGCATCTTGCCGCGCGAGGTGGCGAGCCAGATGCGGCATTGCCAGAACAGCATCAGCGGCACGATCGCCCAGTAGAGCGCATCCATCGTGTTGAGGCCCAGCGCCAGGTCGGACTGGACGTAGAGGGCGAGCACCAGGCACGAGGTGAAGGAAGAGGCGACGCCCATCAGGCGCAGGATATCCATGTCCCCGGCGCGATACCCCCGTCCCGCCGGCTTACCTCCGTTTTCCGGTGGCAAGGCCATCAGTTCGGCGACGCGCTTGACGATGGCGAGGCTGAGGAAGACGAAGCTGGAGAAGCCCAGCAGCCAGAGCGAGACCGGATAGCCCGATGCCTCGCCGCCGCCGAACAGCCGGATGGTGTAGAGGGCCGCCAGCATGAACAGATCGACCAGCGCCAGGCTCTTCAGCTTGAACGAGTAAAGGATCGAGCAGACGGCGTACAGCACCACGACGGTGAAGGCGCCGGCGGCGGCGGCCAGCGACCCGCCCAGCAGAAGCAGCCCGGGCGCCAAGATCGGACCGTGGTAGAGCGGCAGCGCGCCGCTGGCGAAGGGGCGGTTGCGCTTGCGGTGGTGCTGCCGGTCCGATGCGAGGTCGGTCAGGTCGTTGATCATGTAGATGGCCGAGGCGGTGCAGCAGAAGGCCAGGAACATCAGCAGCGCATCGCCCCAGGCCGAGAGATCGAACAGCGCGCTGGCGGTGACGATGGGCACGAAGACCAGGACGTTCTTGACCCACTGATGGGGCCGCAGCGCCTTGAGCAAGGCGCGTGTCCAGGGGGCGCGGTCGTCCACATGGGCTTCGATATGGGTGATTTCCGCCGCCGCCTTGCACACGCTCTTGGGCGCGTTGACCAGGACGGCGGAATCGGCGTGCCGCCAGATCTCCAGGTCGGAGAAGTCGTTGCCGGCATAGGCGTAGGGCTGGCCTTCGAGGTGCCGGTCGATCGCCTCGGCCTTGGCCGATCCCCGCAGGTTGTTGAGCCCGTCGGAGGCGATGACCTCGTCGAAGATCCCGAGGTGGCGCGCGACGGCGTCGGCGATAATGTGGTCCGCCGCGGTCGCCAGGATCAGCCGCCGGCCGAGCCGCTTCTGCTCGTGCAGCCAGGTGACCAGCCCGGTGTTGTAAGGTAGCAATGTAGGGTCGAGCCGGGCATGGAGCGCCAGTTGCTGCTTGAGGTGCGCCTTGCCCTTCAGGAGCCAGCCGACCATGGCGAACAGCACGCGCCAGTCCTTGATCAGGGCGAAAAAGCACTCGATCAGGCTGTCCGTGTTGAGCAGCGTGCCGTCCATGTCCACGCACAGCGGTACCGGCCGGGTACGTGCCGACGAGGCCGGTGGCATGGATGAGGACGGTCGAGAGTGGTCGGGTTCGGAGCGGTCTATCGCGTCCATGCTGGCCATGTTCTGCTCAATCCATCATCAACGGGTCCGTAATGGCGGGACCTCAAATCTTCGGGCCGACGGCGCACAGCGGATTTTAATGGCATTAGCCTTAAATAATCGCTCAAGCCATGGCGGTTTCAGACCTTCGTTACCCAGGCTGAATACCGCGAGCACCCAAAACGTGCCATCGTCACGGCCGCGAAATGCACTTTTTCTCTATGCTTATGAACGATTTTTCCGGAGCCTTATTCCATCCGTCCTTTGTATTGGCCAGGCTTCCGCCCCAATGGAGGCTTGACGCCGACCCTTGGTGGCGTCGAGGCCTGTTGCGGCGCACCGGCGGTCGCCTATATTGGCGGGCATGGACGCACCCTTGATGTACCCCTCGAACCCCGCCGCGGCGGGCTCGGCCGCCGTTGGTTCCCCGGCGTTGAATTCGCTCGGCTTCGCCAAGGCGCCGGCGGATACCCGCGTGGTCGTCGCCATGTCCGGAGGCGTCGATTCCTCGGTCACCGCGGCCCTCCTGCGCGAGGAGGGATACGACGTGGTCGGGATAACGCTCCAGCTCTACGACCACGGCATGGCCGTGGGCAGGAAGGGCGCCTGCTGCGCCGGCCAGGACATCTACGACGCTCGCCAGGTGGCCGACCGGATCGGCATCCCGCATTATGTGCTGGACTACGAGAACCGGTTCTCCCAGTCGGTGATGGACGATTTCGCCGACAGCTACCTGCGCGGCGAGACGCCGATCCCCTGCGTGCGCTGCAACCAGCGTGTCAAGTTCCGCGACCTGCTGGAGACCGCCCGCGACCTGGGCGCAGAGGCGCTGGCGACCGGCCACTATGTGCGCCGGGCGATGGGCGAAAACGGCGCCGAGCTTCACCGCGCGATCGACCCGGCCCGCGACCAGAGCTATTTCCTGTTCGCCACGACCCGCGAACAGCTGGACTTCCTGCGGTTCCCCCTGGGCGGCATGCACAAGCCGGAAGTGCGGGCGCTGGCCGAGCGGTTCGGGCTGGTGGTGGCGGACAAGCCGGACAGCCAGGACATCTGCTTCGTGCCGACCGGGTCCTATGCCGAGGTGGTCCAGAAGCTGCGACCGGGCGCGATCGAGCCCGGCGACATCGTGCATGTGGACGGCCGCGTGATGGGCAGGCACGGGGGGATCATCCATTACACGATCGGACAGCGGAAGGGGCTGGGCATCGGCGGCCAGAAGGGCGACGGCGGCGACCCGCTCTATGTCGTCCGGCTGGACCCGGCCCTGCACCAGGTGGTGGTCGGTCCGCGGGCGGCGCTGGGGCGCGACAGCGTGCTGGTCCGCGAGGTCAACTGGCTGGGCACCGGTAGCGCGCCGGACGCCGGCGGGACGCGGGTGCAGGTGAAGCTGCGGTCGGCGCAGCCGGCGGCGGAGGCGACGGTATTCCCGGCGGCGGAAGCGGGGGCCGTGAAGATCGTGCTGGACGAGCCGCAGTTCGGCGTGGCGCCGGGACAGGCCTGCGTATTCTACCAGGGCGACCGGGTGCTGGGCGGCGGCTGGATCACCCGGGCCGAAGGCGGGCTCGCGGCTGCCTGAGGGACGGGGTTTGCTGCATGAGACTTGCCGGGTGGGCAGGCGCGATACCCCCGGGTATGTCAGCAAATGTACGCAGACGTGATGAGGGACCCGGGGCGGCTTGGCCCGGGATCGCCACGCCGCCCCCCCCTGGAGCATGTCAGCAAAAGTCAGCAAACGTAGGGGGCGGAGAGTTTCAGGCCGGCTCGGCGTCGCCGGAGCGCCGCCGCCGCACCGTGGTCTGACGACGGCGGATGTCATCATTCGTGGCGTCGGATCCGTCGGACCGCCCTGCCCCGCCGACCGGACGGGCTGGCTTTCATATGCGATTGTCAAAGATCCGTGCCATGCGGCGGAGCATCATAGCGGCCGCCGGTTAAGAAACTTTTCCTGCGAAGAGGAGGCTTACGCGCAGGGTATTTGGGGCTGCAAAAAACACCGCGAAGCGCTTGACAGTCCCCACTTCGCCGAACTATATGACGGCCTCCCGGCGACGAACCGGGCCTGCGGCGGAGTAGCTCAGTTGGTCAGAGCAGAGGAATCATAATCCTTGTGTCGGGGGTTCAAATCCCTCCTCCGCTACCAGTTAAAACCCCTGCCAAGTCAAGCACTTGGCAGGGGTTTTTCGTTTGGCGGGCCAGTCGTCCGGCGATCAATCCGCGTTCCCTGTGCCGACCTTTGTACCGGGGCGGATCACCGCATGCAGGTCGTCGACTCTGAGGAAGGCGTAGGCCCTTTCGGTCATGGCAACCGACTTGTGCCCCAACCACTTGCTGACCCGGTATAGGTCCATACCGTAGTCCTGTAGGAGGCGGCAGCCACAGGTTCGGCGGAGATCATGCCATCGAAGATCGCTTATCCCAGCCCGCGATGCGGCCCCATCCAGCCCACGAGTTAGCCTGAGGTACCGTGATCCATCTGGTTTGCAGAACACGTAGGGCGAGGTCAGATGTCGTGGCTGCTGTGCCAGGATCTGTGCGGCCTGATCGGTGAGGGGGACCACCCTTGGATTGCTGGTCTTGGTTTTGGTGAGAGTGAGTTCGTGACGCCGCTGGTTGACCTGTGACCACTCCAGAGACAGTTGCTCCTCCAGGCGAAGACCGGTTTCGATAGCGAACCCGACCATCGGCTTGAGATAAGACCCCGCCGCAACGAGAAGCCGTTCCTGCTCCTCATGGCTCAGGTAGCGTCTTCGAGGGTCTCCTTCCTTCAAGAGTCGCCGGTCCAGGGTCCGGATCGGATTTGCATCAACCCACTCCCATGAGATAGCGAGTTGCAGCATCGATGAGAGGCAAGCCAGGTCGCGTCTGATTGTTGATGGCGATATGCCCTGTTTTCTCCGGAAGCTGACATAGGCTAGGATCTTCGTCTTCGTGACCTCATCCAGATAGGCCCCGACGAAGTGCGGGTTCAACATCTTTAGGCTGAAGAGGTATCGGCGGGCAGCTAGAGGTTTGAGCGATGGAAGGTGCTCGCCGATAAATCGCTCGACAGCCTCATCAAAGGTGTGACGGGGACGGCCGCCTCGGTCCAGCCGTCGGCGTTCCTCAACCAGTTGAGCAAGATACTGCTGAGCCACAACTTTCGACGAGGTTCGGGCTGACCTTCGGACCTCCTGTCCGTGCCATGTAAACCGGACCCACCATGTCCGCCCCCGCTTGTAAACCGCTGCCACGTAGATCCTCCTGCACCGGCAAATCCAGTTGTCCATGCAGGACGGTCCCATAGACCGAGCCGCTGTCAATCTGACCACTGGTTCCGCTTTGGATCGGCCCTAGAACATACCAGTCGGAGTCCGGTTTGGTGGAGCCGAGGAGGGGCATGTGAGGGCCTTGGCTGCTGAGGACAGTGCTATTGTCTGCCGCCTACTATACTGAGCCAAGCTTTGTGTCGCGGCAGATTTGGATTGCCGAAATGGCTGGGCCAACTCGCCATTCTATCAGACCATGTTCCTTGGCTCATTATTCCCGTTTTTGATTTTTCCGGGGGTGTTCCTGCAATTTGGACCCGCGGGGTGAGGATTGTTCATGGTGACCCTCGTCGCGGCAATCGAGCCCCGACTGAATGAGGGTTATGGAATGAGCCTTGTCACCAAGTTCGCTGGACAGCCGGATGTTGTCGGTATCCTCGAGGAGATTCGCCTGGGTACAACGGCCCTGGACCGTGCAGCCCCTGCCAACTTCGCCGACACCGTACTGGCCCGGCTCCCGGTCGAGAACCTGAGCCCCGACGATGTTGATGTCGTCGCGGAGTTCTTGAAGGGTGAGGTCGGCCTGAACGTCAACCTGACCAAGCGAAAGATCGCCAGGGCCAAGGTCGCCGAGGTTCTGGGATTTTTCCCGACGAGCCTTGCTGAATTCATTCGGGCCTACACCGATCAGTTTGGCTTGGAGCCGACGCTCAAGGACAGGGTCCGGGTTACCAAGCGGGTGTTGATCCGGGCGGACGGTAGCGAAGTCCGCCTCCAGGAGACCGACGACGAGTACCTCGACCGCTTCAACGAAATCTGGAGTCCGCGGGAGATCGACGTGAGGCGGGTCGTCGATCAGATGAAGATCTTCAACGAGGATCACAAGCTCGGCTTCACCGAGGCCGGCATTGAGCGGGCTTGGAACGAATGGGTGGTGCAGAAGCGGGCGGAGATCCTGTTCTGGCTCGCTGACAAAGTGGGCGGCGGCATTCAGGAAGATGAGCACGCCGAGACAGACCAGCAGTGGGACCTGTTCCTCCAGGCTGTGCTGGCCGACTACGACCAGGATCATCACCTGGTCAAGGCTGTCCTCCAGCACTTCATCTGGCAGGTCGGCCGGAAGATCCGGGGTATGACGGTCGGCAATCACATGATGCCGGTGATCATCGGCCAGCAGGGTGGCGGCAAGACCGAGATGGTCAAGCGGTTCCTGTCGCCGCTCGGCGACGCCTGGGTGGACAGCGACTTCGCCAAGCTGGCCGACGACCGACACAGTGAGGTCCTGGGCAGCCTTCCCGGGGACTGTCGGGAATTCCGTGCTTGGCGGGGCGGGTTCAGTATCAGGCGGTCATCGCCTTTGCGAACCGGTCGCCGAAGATGACAGCCATCTGGGCTTTGGCGGCCGTCCATTCCCGGGGCGGCATCTTCCAGTCTTTCTCCGCGCGGTTCAAGACGAGAAACAGGAGCTTCAGCGCGGCCTCGTCATTGGGGAAATGCCCCCTGGCCCGGACCGCCCGGCGCAGCTTTGAGTTCAACGCTTCAATGGCATTGGTCGTGTAAAGGATGCGCCGGACCTCGCGCGGGAAGGCAAAGAAGGGGATGACCTCCGGCCACGCCCGCCGCCAAGCCTTGCCGATGGCCGCGTATTTTTCGCCCCAAGGCCCGGTCTCAAAGGCGCTCAGAGCCATCTCGGCGGCCTTGTCGTCGACAGCGTCGTAGACCGTCTTCAGGGCGGCGGCGATGGCCTTGCGGTCCTTCCAGGACGCGAACTCCATGCTGTGGCGCAGCAGATGAACGACGCAAGTCTGAACAATCGTCTCCGGATAGGCAGCCGCGATCGCCTCGGGAAAGCCTTTCAGCCCATCGACGACGGCCAGCAGGATGTCCTCCACACCCCGGTTCTTCAACTCGTTCAGGACGCGCAGCCAGAACTTGGCGCCCTCGTTCTGTTCGATCCACAGGCCCAGCACCTCCTTGGCGCCGTCGGCCCGCACGCCGATGGCGACATGGATGGCCTTGTTGCGGACCAGACCTTCGTCGCGGATCTTGACCCGGATGGCATCCAGGAACACCAGGGGGTAGATCGCCTCCAGCGGCCGGTTCTGCCAGGCCGTCACCTCCTCGATCACGGCGTCCGTCACCGTGGAGATCAGGTCGGCCGACACCTCGATGCCATAGAGCTCCCGCAGGTGTCCCGTGATCTCCCGGGTTGACATGCCGCGTGCGTACATTGAGATGATCTTCTCGTCGAAGCCGGGGAAGCGCCGCTGGTATTTGCCGATCAGCGCCGGATCGAACGTCCCCGACCGATCGCGGGGAATGGACAGACCCATCGAGCCGCCATCGGTCAGCACCGTCTTGTGGCCGTAACCGTTGCGACGGTTGCCGCTCTCATCTCCAGCCAGATGATGATCCAGCTCCGCCTTCAGCGCCCGCTCCGTCAGCGCCTTCTTCAGCTGGTCGAGCAGGCCGTTCTGGTCGAATGCCGTCTTCGCATCGGCTCCAGCCAGCAGCTGGTCAAGGATCGCGTCAGGGATAACAGGATCTTTGCGTCGGGCCATTCAGGGTCTCCTTCTGTTTCAGGATAACCCCGCCAAGCACGAAATTCCCGATAGTCCCCCGCCACTGAGCGACCAAGCACTCACTCGACCTTCACCGCCACCTCCCGAGTGAATGCCCCTCTGACGTCAATCACGTCAAAGTCATTTACCCACCACATTAGCGAAATCGCAGAAAAGTACTCATCTGACCAAACAGTAATTTTGCTTCTCCCTGATCAGATGCTTCAAATTACCCTTACCGCAGCGGATGGCTACGGTTCGAAACACATAGAAAGGTTGTTTACCATGGACGTTAAGCTTCTCAGACATCTGCTCACTATGCACAAGCACAAGGCTGTCGTGGACGCAGAGAACACGGCATTGCGGACGGAGGTCGAAAGCCGATCCCATATCACCAGAATCGATGTCCGGACCTGCTGGATCGACAAGCTCTCGTCGTCGGCCGGACGCGTTCCTGGTCAATACAGCATTGCTCCGGGTCGGGTATGGTGGTCGGGAGGAAACTGCTATCGCACCTTCATCGTAGGGTGTGACGACCTGGCGGTGCTTACCCTTGCCAGACTTCGCTGGCACTGCGTGCCCGGTGGGAAGATCGGCTTCGAGTTCCCGCAGGACTGAGGTCATGCTCCAGCCGGCGCCTGCGGCGCCGGCTGGAGCAACCAACAGGCATGCTCAGGACAAAACCGATCCCAGCGTCAGTTCCAGGCATCCTGCAGCCGGTCGCAGATCTCAACCGACTGGCAGCCGCACTGGACAGCAATCCGATCTGCATCCGGCTTGGCGTCAAGGATAACGACATCATCACGATCCTGGGCGAAGGCTCGGAACCGGTTCCAGTCAGTCGGATCAAGGTAGAGGACTGCGACGTGCTCATGACGATGGCTGCGTCGTTTGCTAATGAACTCGTGGGCTCGCATGCTGAACTCCGTGACGGGCGACGCCGAGGTGCGTCCCGGTATTTACCCGCCGAGAGCCAGTCCGGCACAGTCTTGGGCTCAGACTGTGCCGGACTGGCTCTCGGCGACCATGGACTGCCTGACCCGCGAGACCGCTGTCGGACTGACGCCGGTCAACCGGGCCACCTGCCGCACGCCGGCACCGCCGGCCAGGGCCTGCCGGACGCTCTCAAGCTTGCCCGCCGGCATCGGCGGTCGACCGATGCGGCGACCCTGACTACGAGCCCGGTCGAGCCCGGCCATGACCCGCTCCCGGATCATCGATCGTTCGAACTCGGCGAACACCCCCAGCAGTTGGAACATCATTCGGCCCGACGGTGTCGAGGTGTCGAGGCCCTGCCGGTGCAGGTAGAGATCAATCCCGCGGGCTTGGATGTCGGCCAGAAAACCCACGAGATCCTGGAGCGACTGGCCGAGTCGGTCCACGCTCCACGCCGCGATCAGGTCGAACTCCCGGCGTGCCACCCCCTTCAGCAGGGCGTCAAACCCTGGTCTCTGCTCCCGACCCTTCGCACCGCTGATCCCCTCATCGACATGGACGGCCACGACGACCCAACCCAACCGCTCGCCCATCGCCTGGAGAGCGACGAGTTGGTTCTCGACTGTCTGGTGCCGATCCGTCGACACCCTGGCGTATATGGCGACCTTCTTCATGCCGATCACCGTCGCACAGGCCCAGCCGCTGTCAACTAACCGGGTGGTTGTGGGACACCGCAGAAGAGGCTCCGGAAGCCAGGAAATATGCGACGCTGGGGACCCGGTTGGCGGAGGGGGTTTTGGGACATCCGCCACAGGAGGAGTGTCAAGGGAGCAAGCAGGGGAAGTGGCTCTCGCCACCTCCCCACCAGTGCCGAAAACTGTTTCCAGAAACAGTTCGGAGCTAGGTCTTGCCCTCCTGCCGGTTAAGAACTGCGGAGGACTTCGGCCATCTTTTCTGGCATCTCTCGCCAGAGCCGCTCATCAAGCAGGGCTCCGCCATGGCTGTTGGCATCCCCGACCTCCTCTTCCATCGATTTGGCCTTCGCCAATCCGTACTCCCTCGTCAGAGGGTTGAATTTCCAGTCTCCCCATTGTTTGAAGAAAAACGGGATTTCACCACTTAGGCACTGATCCCGAAGGTTCCTAAGCCAATCGGGCTCTGGCTTCCGAATTCGAGATTGCCCAGATTCTCCGCCAGCAATGACCCAATCGATGCCCGTGAGATTGAGGTCTCCGACATCCTCGATCAGCGGCTCCAGCGACAGGAACCGTTTGGCATCGATCTCTTGGAGTGCAGCGATGCGATGGAGGCCTTTCCTGACGCCCACCGATGTGCCAAGCCATGCATTATCCGGCCAGGAGCGACCGAGAACCTTGAGCCGCTTCGCCACGACGTTGGGACGCTTGGTCAGGACCTGGTACACATGCCTGTCTGCCGTTTGCTCGATGACATCGAGCATCTCAGCGAAATTTTCTGGCTTGATCCCAGGGTGTCCCAGATCGCTCATTGAGTTTACAAAGATAAGCTGCCCCTTTCCCCAGTGGAGCGGCTGCCGTGCGGCTTTGCTGTCCCAGTTAAGTCTTCCGGTCCACTCGAGCCGACCATTATTGCCCGTTCTAGTTGTTCCTTCATACTTCATCCTTCCCATACCCTGCTGGCGAGCCGAAAAAGATCGAGCGTAACAGTTATCGCAATCAGCATCGGCATTGGAGCATCCGCCCGAGGGATTAACACGACGATTGCCGGTCCATTCTATGCTCAGTCTCTGCGAGGTAACTGTTCGTATGTCTGGATCTTCGGGAGGCGGTTCTCCGTGCTCAGTCTCAGGCTTGTCAGCATAAGAATAGTACCGCTCAATTATCTGGCCCAGCAATTTCTCATCCGGAGCGAGATCATCGATCAAGTGGTATCCAGCCTCTTCAGCTTTTCGAACTAGAAACGCCCTGTAAGATCCAGGAGGGAATCCATCATCCTCCGGAATACTAAATGAGAACTGTACAGGTTTCGAATCCAGAACTGACAGCCCAACTTCATATTTGTTCCTTTTCCTGGCCGTATAATCAAGAGAAACTCTTCCGCACATTCCGTTTTTTACCACATAATTGTAAGCGTCATCGAAATTGAATTTTCCAATCTCCGCCAAAGCCGCTGCCGTATATCCAATTCTGTTGCACAGGACTTTAATCGCTCCCTTTCTATTCTCTTTGCCATCAAAAAGGTATTTGTGGACCATCATCACGGCATAAGGGTCTATCGCTCGGGCATCGGGCCACTTCTTCTCGACACCTCCCAGCTTCGCAGGAGTTGAAAGAAATGCTCGTCGCTCCTGCGGTGGCATAGCTGAGATCCGTGCGTACAGTGGAGCGAATTTGGTTGCGATGACGGCCATTCGGCTTTCGAAATCCAATTTCATAGTTCGGCCGGCTAATCGATGCCTATCCATATCACCGATCAGGAGTTGCACTTCGTCAACGTGCTCGAGAACACCCGCTTCCAGATCTGTGAAGCCCGAATCGGCTTCCGCTGATGCATCTTCATCCGCTGAACTGTTTCCGGAAACAGTTTGCTCTTGCTCTGCGTGCTGTTGAGCGTGGTCCTCGTCGGCTTGGAGCGTAGACTGACTATCATTCGTGAAAGTATTCATTCTTGTACTTCTCCCCATATTCGCACACGTTGTGAGTATTTGCCATGTTGCGGTAAGTTGGCGATATGCAGTGGCCACTGACGAAGATATAATGCCGCTGAGAAGTTTCCGGTGCCACAGCAGACAATTGACAGAGGGGGGAGTTGTCAATGGAAATTCGAAATGCCGTTCTTTTACAAGGTGTTAAGTCAGAGGAGGGGCGGCGAGACAAGCTGTCCGAGAACCTGGATATCATCAAGCGAGGGTCGCGGTACCGGTTGATCGGCGAACTCTCACTTGCCGAAGTATTTCAGCATCCAACGTTAGGTATAGCTCTTGAGAGGTTTGGTATCGTTGACTTGGTTCTTGTTGAGTCTTATGACGCAATACGCGGCCAATACGACCTCTTTGATGATTTCTTAGATTTCTGGATTAAGCTTGCCTTCATTGATGACATCATGGAAGAAATTTTTAGAATCGATGAGCAATCGCTCACCGACCCGTATGTTGACGATTACATACACATCAACACTGAAGAAATTGCGTCGCTTGCCGCAGTTGGGAAGTACAAGCTGAAGCAGGCACTACGAGGCTTTGAGGAGAGCCGGCCGCTCAGTCTGAAATCTCGTGAAAGAGATAAGAAGATATACGATGCGATGAAAGACATTGTTTGTTCTGGCGAAGCCACGGTGCTCGGAAGTATCTCTACAGCACTTCAAATACGAGGCTACCACGCACGCGGAAGGAACGGCAAGCCGACCCCCTTTCACGAGAGTCAGCTGCTGCGAATCGCCGACAGCGTTGGGAAAGGGAAGGAATTTAGAAAATTGCGACAGTTGCACAGCACCAAACGCAGCCTGACTCCTCGTCGAAAGGAGTGACTCCACAACTCAATAGTTGGAGGTGGTGAGCCCAGATCTGATCGTATGAGGGAAAAGACATCCCAGGTCGCGGATTTTCGTCTGTCGCAACTCTTAGCTTTGAAGAGCCAGGAGTGACAGCGTCACAACACCGGTTGGGGTGCCGCCACCCAAGAGGAGGTACAAGGCATCCAACCTAATGTAGAGGGACGTGCCGACAGGACCCGAGAGGACGCCCGAGCCGCCGATCTCTGTGGCTCCACTCTGGCTCAAAACGATGCTGCTGACCCTGGACTATGCGTCCGATTCGTTCTTCGTGATTGCCGTCGCACTACCGGCCTTGTCGCTGGCAACGAGGAAGACGCCGTCACGGGCATCGATCTTGATGAACGTTTTAGTCATGGAGCCCATAAGGCTGTCGATGTACCATTCCTGGGTCGAGGTCAGGGTTTTGCCGTTAATGTCGAGTGCACTGACGCTGACACTAGATTCAACCAGAATGCAGGTGGTGCGAGGGTTTTGGCACGGTTTTCGTGCATCTTCTGAATGCGTCTGTGCACCAGGTTGCTGCCCGGTGTCGACGTTAAGTCCTCAGCCAGTAAGACGATTCCGTCAATGGACCAGAGGGGACCCGCGTCGATCGTCAGTCCCAAAAAAACTTCTACCAGGTAAGGCACTTCAGTGAGTTACCTGCTGTACTTCTTCTGATAGATTGCCGCCTCTATCACGCCTGAGGCCAACGGCAGACACATGACGGTACTATCGCTCGACCAGCTTGAAGCCCACCTCTGGAGGGCCGCCGATATCCTCCGAGGGGCAATCGATGCCAGTGATTACAAGCACTACATCTTCGGTCTTCTGTTCTACAAACGGCTATGTGACGTATGGGAGGAAGAGTACGAAGAACGGCTGGCGAGATACGGCGATGAGGAACTTGCCGCCGACCCCGAGGAGCACCGCTTTCCCATCCCCGTTGGGCACTTCTGGAAGGATGTGCGGAGGCACACCACTGACATCGGTACCCACCTCAACGTCGCATTCCACGCGGTTGAAGACGCCAACCACCGTCTGCGGGGCGTGTTCCAGGACGTGGATTTTAACAACAAGGAACGCTTTCCCGACGCAGTTCTGGAGAAGCTCCTTCAGCACTTCGAGAGGTACCGGCTCCGCAACGTCGACGTCGAGCCGGACGTTCTTGGGCAGGCGTACGAGTACCTGATCGCCCAGTTCGCCGATGACGCAGGCAAAAAGGGGGGCGAATTTTACACCCCCAAGATGGTTGTACGGCTGATCGTGGAATGTCTCCGTCCCGACGAGGGCATGTCCATCTACGACCCCACTTGTGGGTCCGGTGGTATGTTGCTGGAGGTCGTCCACCACTTGGAGCGGCTGGGCAAGAACCCGAAGAGTTTGTCCCTGTTTGGGCAGGAGCGGAACCTGAACACCTGGGCCATCTGCCAGATGAACCTGTTCCTGCACGACATCGACGACGCGTCAGTCGCCCGAGGTGACACCCTCATTGACCCTAAGCACCTCATTGGTGAGGGTGTTAGACGGCAAGGTGTTGACGGACTGATGGACACACTGAAAGGAGTACATCTAGCTCGTGGTGCCATCCGCACTTTTGACCGTGTTCTAGCTAATCCACCTTTTTCATTAAAGCAATGGGGACACGACGTTTGGAGCAACGGTGATCCTTTCGCCCGTGACCGCTACGGCTGCCCGCCTAAGTCTTATGCCGACCTGGCCTTCGTGCAGCACATGATCGCCAGCCTGAAGCACGACGGTATGTTGGGTGTGGTCCTGCCCCACGGCATCCTGTTCCGCAGCGGGGCCGAGGGGCGGATCCGCGAGGGCATGCTGAAGGACGACCTGATAGAGGCCGTGATCGGGTTGGCCCCCAACCTGTTCTACGGGGCCGGGATCCCCGCCTGCATCGTCATCATCCGCAAGGACAAGCCTGCCGAGCGGAAGGGCAAGGTGCTATTTGTTAACGGCGTGGAGCAGTTCGTCGAGGGCAAGGCTCAGAACCATCTGTCCGCCAGTAACGTCGCCGTCCTCGCCAGGGCATTTCACGACTATGCCGACGTGGACCGCCTTGCCCGCGTGGTGCCGATCCAGGAGATCGCTACCAACGACCATAACCTCAACATCAGCCGCTATGTCCACGTCACCGAGGACGCGGAAGACCTCGACGTGGCCGAGGAAGTCGAGAAGCTCCTCGAACTACGGGAACAGCGGGACACCGCTGAAGCAAAAATGATGGGTTTTTTGAAGGAGCTTGGGTATGTCCCAGAAGGTGCCTGAGGGATGGCTCAAGACTACTCTGGGGGAAATGGCAGACATCGTGGGCGGCTCTACACCGTCTAAGGATGAAGCTTCCTACTGGGAAGATGGCACAATTGCCTGGGCGACTCCGTCGGACGTAACCAAACTTCCCATCGGGGTAACGAAAATCAACAGGACGGCTTCAAGTATAAATGATAAGGCCATCAAAGGTTTGTCTCTAAGGTTGCTTCCGCCTGGGTCTGTTCTCATGACCAGCAGGGCGACCATAGGGTACCCGGTGATTAACTTGGTGCCGATGACAACGAACCAAGGGTTCGCGAACTTTCTGCCTAGCCGCCACTATGATCCTACGTTTCTGACCCAATGGATCATCTACAATCGTTTGAACTTGGAACGTCTTGCAGGTGGCAGCACATTTTTGGAGATCAGCAAGAAGTCTCTCAAGAGTTTTCCTATAGCTCTACCACCGCTACATGCACAACGCCGCATTGCTGAGATCCTCACTAGTGTGGACGAGGCCATTCAGGCGACACAAGCAGTCATCGAGCAGACCCGCAAAGTCAAGCAGGGTGTCCTTAAACGGCTGCTGACCCGAGGCATCGGACACACCCGCTTCAAGCTGACCGAGGTCGGCGAAATTCCAGAGACTTGGGAACTGAAACCGCTTGGAGAGTTATGCACTCTCACTAATGGTAACGGTTTTCGCCCAACAGAATGGACTAGTCATGGGTTGCCTATTATCAGGATTCAAAATCTCAATGGCTCGCGGGAGTTCAATTACTTTGCAGGGACGCCGAAAGACAAGTGGATTGTTGACCCTGGTGATCTGCTCTTTTCTTGGGCTGGCGTTCGAGGGGTGTCATTCGGACCTCACCTCTGGGATGGCCCTCGTGGAGTGCTGAACCAGCACATCTTCAAAGTGCACTCATGTTCTGAAGTGGACAAGTTCTGGCTGTTCTTTGCGATGACATTGGTCACGACTCGCATTGAATCTAAGGCTCACGGCTTCAAGGCAAGCTTGCTCCATGTTCATAAGTCAGAAATCACAAATCAGCTTATAGCCGTGCCACCGAAGCCCGAGCAGGAAAAGATTGTTCATCGCCTTAATGCGTTGTCAGAAGCCGAGCAAGCTTCCAGGGAGGAGTTGGCTTCTTTGAAGGAAACCAAATCCGCCCTTCTATCCGACCTCCTGTCGGGCCAGAAGCGGGTCTTCATCGACAACTTAGCCGCTGCTGAATAGGGCACGAGAAGAGGAGAGACAGTTGTGGCCCAGGGCATGGAATGGCATCTTGTCGAACAGCCGACTATCGTCTGCCTTGAGGCCATGGGTTACTGCTTCGTGCCACCGGAGGACCATGCAGACCTCCGCGACGGCGATAATCAGGTGCTGTTCCGCCCCCATGTCGTGGCTGCCATCAAACGGATCAATGGTGTGTCTGAGGCCGACGCCCAGGCGGCCTACGCTGACCTCGTGTCGGTGTCCAGCAACGAGGCGTGGTTATCCATTCTGCGAGGCAACTTCAGTCGCCCCATTCAGGGTGAGGCTACACGGCGAACCCTTCGCGTAATCGATTTCCGCACTCTCACCAACAATGTCCTGACGGTTACTCACCAGTTCCGCGTCAAGGCCGAGGTGACTCGCATCCCTGATGTGGTGATCCATCTCAACGGCATCCCCGTCGTGGTGATCGAGTGTAAGAGCCCGAGGGACTATCGGGAATTTCGTGCTTGGCGGGGTTATCCTGAAACAGAAGGAGACCCTGAATGGCCCGACGCAAAGATCCTGTTATCCCTGACGCGATCCTTGACCAGCTGCTGGCTGGAGCCGATGCGAAGACGGCATTCGACCAGAACGGCCTGCTCGACCAGCTGAAGAAGGCGCTGACGGAGCGGGCGCTGAAGGCGGAGCTGGATCATCATCTGGCTGGAGATGAGAGCGGCAACCGTCGCAACGGTTACGGCCACAAGACGGTGCTGACCGATGGCGGCTCGATGGGTCTGTCCATTCCCCGCGATCGGTCGGGGACGTTCGATCCGGCGCTGATCGGCAAATACCAGCGGCGCTTCCCCGGCTTCGACGAGAAGATCATCTCAATGTACGCACGCGGCATGTCAACCCGGGAGATCACGGGACACCTGCGGGAGCTCTATGGCATCGAGGTGTCGGCCGACCTGATCTCCACGGTGACGGACGCCGTGATCGAGGAGGTGACGGCCTGGCAGAACCGGCCGCTGGAGGCGATCTACCCCCTGGTGTTCCTGGATGCCATCCGGGTCAAGATCCGCGACGAAGGTCTGGTCCGCAACAAGGCCATCCATGTCGCCATCGGCGTGCGGGCCGACGGCGCCAAGGAGGTGCTGGGCCTGTGGATCGAACAGAACGAGGGCGCCAAGTTCTGGCTGCGCGTCCTGAACGAGTTGAAGAACCGGGGTGTGGAGGACATCCTGCTGGCCGTCGTCGATGGGCTGAAAGGCTTTCCCGAGGCGATCGCGGCTGCCTATCCGGAGACGATTGTTCAGACTTGCGTCGTTCATCTGCTGCGCCACAGCATGGAGTTCGCGTCCTGGAAGGACCGCAAGGCCATCGCCGCCGCCCTGAAGACGGTCTACGACGCTGTCGACGACAAGGCCGCCGAGATGGCTCTGAGCGCCTTTGAGACCGGGCCTTGGGGCGAAAAATACGCGGCCATCGGCAAGGCTTGGCGGCGGGCGTGGCCGGAGGTCATCCCCTTCTTTGCCTTCCCGCGCGAGGTCCGGCGCATCCTTTACACGACCAATGCCATTGAAGCGTTGAACTCAAAGCTGCGCCGGGCGGTCCGGGCCAGGGGGCATTTCCCCAATGACGAGGCCGCGCTGAAGCTCCTGTTTCTCGTCTTGAACCGCGCGGAGAAAGACTGGAAGATGCCGCCCCGGGAATGGACGGCCGCCAAAGCCCAGATGGCTGTCATCTTCGGCGACCGGTTCGCAAAGGCGATGACCGCCTGATACTGAACCCGCCCCGCCAAGCACGGAATTCCCGACAGTCCCGAGCCCGATCAACCATAAGGACAAGACGGGTGAGGCATTCGAGCAGATCCGACAGTACGAGCGAGACATCCCCCGCCTGTTTCTGTCCAACTGCTTCAACATCGTCACCGACAGCACCAACTGTCTGTACGGATCGACGGGGAGCCTGTCGAAGTTTTTCGCGACGTGGTGTGATCCCTGGCCCCGGCAGGCGACCGACTTCGCCGACGAGCTTACCAAGGGGCTATGGAGCCTTCTGGAGCCCTCCCGCCTGCTCGACCTGATCGCCCACTTCATCGTCTTCGAGAAGACTGACGCTGGTACCGTCAAGAAGATGTGCCGCTATCAGCAGTTCCGGGCGGTCAACAAGATCGTAGAGCGGGTGACGGCGAACCAGCACCGTCGCGGGCTGATCTGGCACACCCAGGGGTCGGGCAAGTCGCTGACCATGGTATTCGCTGCTCTCAAGCTGAAGACCCACCTGACCGTCACGTCACCCGAACTGGCGAACCCCAACATCATGGTGCTGACCGACCGTATCGACTTGCACGGTCAGATCAGCGGCACCTTCACCGCCTGCGGGCTGCCAAACCCGGTGGCGGTGGACAGTATCCGTGACCTTCGGACCCTTATTGCCAGTGGAACCGATGGCTTGACGGTACTGTCCACCATCTTCAAGTTCCAAGGGTCCGACAGGCAGATCCCAAACTCCGCCAACTGGATTGTCATGGTCGATGAATGTCATCGAACGCAGGAGAAGGACCTTGGTGCCTACCTGCGAAAGACCATGCCCGACGCCCGCTTCTTCGGTTTCACCGGCACCCCGATCAAGAAGAACGACAAGGACACCTACGCCAACTTCGGCGTGGTCGGCGAAGGCTACCTCGACAAGTACGGCATCGATGACGCGGTGGCGGACGGGGCGACGGTTCCGATCTACTATACAGGCCGTAAGACCGACTGGCACATCGATGAGGCCAAGATCGACATCCTGTTCGACCAGTGGTTCGCTGACCTGCCCGACGACAAGCTGGAGCAGGTTAAGAAGCGTGGTGTCAAGATCACCGACTTGGTGAAGCATCCCAAGCGGGTCGCCCTGGTTGCCTACGACATCTGGACGCACTTCAAGGAGTACGCCCGTCCGGACGGCTTCAAGGCCCAGATCGTCGCCATCGACCGCGAGGCGGTAATCCTCTACAAGCGGGCCTTGGACAAGGTCATCACAGAAGATCTCATCGCCAAGGGGATGGACAGCGACGCGGCCACGGCACAAGCCGCCGCCATGTCGGCATGCGTCTACTCCGCCTCACAGGAGGACGCGAAGCCCAGCGAAGATGGCCGTATCCAGGACATTCGTGAGGGCCTTCAGGTCCACTACCTCGACCGAGACGCCGAGACCGTTGTCAAGCAAGCCTTCGGCAAGAAGGGAAGCCAGCCGGAGTTCCTCATTGTCTGCGATAAGCTGCTGACCGGGTTCGACGCCCCCATCGAGTCTGTGATGTACCTGGACAAACCGCTGAAGGAGCATGGCCTGCTTCAGGCCATCGCCCGTACCAACCGGGTCGCGGATGCGAAGAAGAGGAGCGGCCTCATCGCCGATTATATCGGCGTGTCCGATAACTTGGAGGAGGCCCTCGCGTCCTATCGGGCTGATGATGTGCAGAACGCCATGCGGAACCTCGATGATCTCCGTAATCAGCTTAGAACCGCACACGCCGTCGTCGCTCAAATGATGAAGGGCGTGAAGCGAGAGGTCGGGGGTAAGATCGGCAAGGGTACCCTCAAGGCGGAGTTCGACCGGCTCGTCGCTCTGCTCAAGACCGAGGACAAGTGGTTCGAATTCCAGAGCAAGGCCCGGGAGTTCATCGGCCTGTACGAGGCCGTCAGTCCCGACCCCGCTGTGCTGGAATTCACCGACGACCTGAAGTGGGTGGCGATCTTCCTCCAATACGGTACCCAGGTTTTTGAGAAGCGGGAAGCCTTCGATCAGCAGTCCTACAGTCGTAAGATCAGGGACATGCTGGACCAGCATCTTGATGCCACGGGGCTGAGCGTGACGGTCAAACTCCGCCATATCACCGATCCCGAGTTCTGGGACGACTTCAAGGTGGATGGGAAAACCGAAGATGACCTGAAGACGGCCGCCATCCGCAAGACCACGGAACTCCGCAAGGTGGTCTACGAGCGGATGTCCCAGAACCATCACCAGTACGCCAAGTTCTCGGAACGCCTACGGGAGCTTCTGGAGAAGCTGGACGGTTCCCAGATGTCTTGGGCCGATAAGCTGAGGATGGCAGAAGAACTTGCCAAGGATCTCAACGCGGAGGCAAAGGCACATGAGGGCACGGGGCTTTCCGAGGGGGCCTATGGCATTCTCCAGGTTCTTCGAGCCTTCAATGCGGGTGATGGTGCGGACGGTTTGGCGATGAAGATCGAAGCCCTGTACCGGGACGAAAGTACCGCACCGCCGCTTTGGCATGAGAAGGAAGGACTAAGGAGATCTCTTCGCCAGAAGGTCCGGGGCTACGCCCACGACTTCGGACTTGGAAACCTTAAGGAGGTCCCCATGCAGGTGGAGGAATTCGCTCTCAAGCACTTTGCGAGGGGCTGATCATGCCCGTTTTGACCGTTGGAAGTACCGGGATTGATTATGTCCTGCGTCGGTCTGCCTCAGTGACGCAGGCACGCATCACAGTCACGCCGAACGCGGTAGAGGTTGTGGTTCCGGCGGCTGCTACCGACGAGGAGGTCGCGACCGTGCTCCACCGTCGTCGGCGATGGCTGTTCGAGCAGACACGACATATGTCCGAACGGGTAGCAAGCTCAAACGCGGTTAGCCGCTTCGTCAGCGGGGCGAAGATCCCGTTTCGGGGTCGGCTCATGCGGTTACGGGTAGAGCCGGTTGAAGGTACCTTGATCGAGGTTTCCTACCGCAATGGCTTTGTCGTCGGGTACCCCAGAGCATTGTCTGAGGCCGTCCGCGACGACCTGATCGAGGACGCGTTGCGGCTTTGGTTCCGCAAGCGGCTTCGCGAGGACGCGGCAGTTTTCGTGCGGCGTCACGGCAAGCCGAACGGCCTGGAGCCCAGGGGCATGCTGGTCAAGGACCAGAAGTACCTATGGGGTAGTTGCGGCCGAGACAGCGTCGTGAACCTCAACTGGCACTTGGTTTTTGCCCCTAAGACGGTGCTGGAGTACGCGGTTGTCCATGAACTCTGCCACCTCAGGCACCGTACCCACGATGGGGCCTTCTGGGGACTGGTCGCCACCATCCTGCCGGATTGGAAGGTCAGGAAGGCGTGGCTGGACAACAACGAGCATTTCCTGACCCTGCGTCGCCTGGGGCCAACCTGATGGCGGTTCCCGATTTTCAGACCCTGATGCTCCCCGTCCTGAAGACCACCGCCGACGGCGGCGAGGTCCGCATCGGTGACGTAGTGGACCGCCTTGCCGACGCGTTCGCCCTGTCCGACGAGGAGCGTGCTCAACTTCTGCCTTCGGGGCGGCAGACGACATTCGCCAACCGGGTCCATTGGGCCAAAAGCCACCTCACCAAGGCCGGGCTGGTGGAGTTGACGAGGCGGGCTCACTTCCGCATCACCGTGGCGGGACGTGAGGTGCTGAAGTCGCCGCCGGAGCGGATCACCATCCGTTTCCTAGAACAGTTTCCCGGTTTCAAAGATTTCCGCGACGGCGTTACCGAAACGGGCGGAGCCGTGGAGGCCGCGTTGCCGGTTATCGAAAGCCCCCTGACCCCCGACGAGGTGATGCGGCAAGCCCATCGCCGCATTGAGGCGGCCCTGGCCGACGAGATCCTCCAGCGAGTGCGGACCGGGACGCCCGCCTTCTTCGAAAAGACCGTGGTCCGCCTCCTCGTCACCATGGGCTACGGCGGCTCGGTCATGGACCTCGACAAGGCATTGGTCGGGAAATCGGGCGACGATGGTGTGGATGGTGTCATCGACCAGGACCCGCTCGGGCTGGACCGAGTTTACGTGCAGGCGAAGCGGTACGCAGACGGAAACGCCGTTGGAGCCGGAGCCATCCGTGACTTCTTCGGCAGTCTCAACCTGTTCAAGGCGACCAAGGGGCTGTTCGTGACCACATCCACTTTCACCACCTCGGCCAAGGAAACCGCCGAGCGGCTTGGTATGCGGATCGTGCTGATCGACGGTATTAGGCTCGCTCACCTGATGATCCGTCACGAGGTCGGATGCAGGATCGAGGAGACCTTGCATATCAAGCGAGTGGACGAGGACTTTTTCGAATAGGTGTGCCGATACCCGACCCGAGTTTGAGAGCTTGATGTACCGGATGATCCCCGCCCCTCCAGATCGGACCCAACTGGGGACGGTCTCCCACATCAAAGCTGAGGTCAGGTTGAAGTCCAAGGTGGTGGTCACCATAGTTCTAGCCGCAGAACAGGAACCGGCTGAACTGCGACGATGGTCGTCCGAAAACCGCGATGTGCGGACGAATCCGGAATTGCTACCGCGATCCTGGCCTTCATCGACGGAGCCAGAATCTAGACTGTCGCCATGGCTGACCGGATCATCGTGTTCGCACGAGGAAGGCATCGACTACGAGGGACCGACCCGCCCGCGATGTGCGTGCTGGACTAGACAGAACGGTGGACGAGCGATCGTCTCCATTGAATGAAGGTCAACAGGGATCACGTGATGTGTGCCGTTCAATTTCTGACCGCAGCACTCTCCAGCAGTTCCCGGAGCTTCGACCACCGCCGCCCACCCTCGGCCGACCGGACAGCGATCCCGACAGCTTTTCGCTGACCGACCAGCACGACCAGCTTCTTGCCACGGGTGACGCCGGTATAGATCAGGTTCCGCCGCAGCATCATGTAATGGGTCATGCCCACGGGGATCACGACGGCCGGGTACTCCGAACCCTGGCTCTTGTGGATAGTCGTCGCGAAGGCGAGAGACACCTCGTCCAATTCACCAAACTGGTACACCACGTCCCGGCCGTCGAAGGTGATCGTCACTTCCTGGGCATCAGCATCGATGGTCGAGACGAACCCCAGATCGCCGTTGAAGACCTCCTTGTCGTAGTCGTTGGTGGTCTGCATCACCTTGTCGCCCGGGCGGTAGGTCCAACCGAACCGCTCCACCTGGGGCTGGCCGGTGGCGGGGTTCAGAACCGCCTGGAGGGCGACGTTCAGCGTCCGGGCTCCCAATCCGCCCCGGTTCATCGGGGCCAGCACCTGGATGTCCCTGATGGCGTCGAAGCCGAACCGCCTGGGAATCCGGTTCTGCACGACCTCGACGACCTTGCGGGCTGCGTCCTCGGAGTCGGCAGCGTCGATGAAGTAGAAGTCCGAGTTCCGGCCGTCCGCTGGTGGCTTGAGATCGGGCAAGCGGCCGGCGTTGATCCGGTGGGCATTGGTGATAATCTGGCTCTCGGCGGCCTGCCGGAACACCTCGGTCAGTCGCACCACAGGTACCATGCCGGAGCCGATGATGTCGGCCAGTACCTGTCCGGGACCGACCGAGGGAAGCTGGTCCACGTCACCGACCATGATCACGGCGGAGCCGTTCCTGACTGCCTTCAGGGTCGACGCCATAATCGGCACATCGACCATGCTGGTCTCGTCCAGGACCAGCAGGTTGCAGTCCAGTGGGTTCTCCTCCGTCCGCTTGAATCCACCGCCGGCGGGATCGAACTCCAGTAGCCGGTGGATGGTCTTGGCTTCCAACCCGGTCGCCTCGGTCATCCGCTTGGCCGCCCGGCCGGTGGGGGCGGCCAGCATGACCTCGACCCTTTTGGCCGCCAGGATCTTCAGGATGGCATTGACCAGTGTGGTTTTACCCACCCCCGGTCCGCCGGTGATGACCACGACCTTGGACGCCAGGGCCATCCGGACCGCCGCCTGCTGGCTTTCCGCCAGCGTGACGCAGAGCTTCATTTGCACCCACTCGATGGCCTTGTCGGCCTCGATGGTCGGCCAGGGCGGCTGGCCGTCCCGCAGTACCCGGAGCCGCTCGGCGATGGTCCGTTCGGCTTCCCACAGCTTTCTCATGAAGACGCACTGGCGTTCCCCGATGGTGTCGGCGACTACCATGCCGTCGCCGAGTTCGAGATTGATCGCGTCTTCCAGGATTTCGGTCGGGATCTCCAACAACTCCTCGGCCAACTTCAGCAACTCGTCACGGGGCAGTCCACAGTGACCATCATCGACCGCATTCAGCAGGGCATAGGAGATGCCGGCTCTGGCCCGGATCATCGCCGTCTTGGGAATGCCGAGCTTCTCCGCGATCATGTCGGCGGTCTTGAAGCCGATGCCGCGGATATCACGGGCCAGCCGGTACGGGTTCTCGGTTACCAGCGGGATCGCGTCGGCCCCGTAGGTCTTGTAGATGCGGACCGCCCGCGAGGTGCCGACGCCGTGGGATTGTAGGAACACCATGATCTCGCGGATGGCTTTCTGATCGCTCCAGGCCAGCCGAATCTTGGATGCCCGCTTGGGACCGATGCCGGCGACCTCGATCAGCCGCTCGCCCTGCTGCTCGATTATGTCGAACACGGCCTCGCCGAACGCCCTGACCAGTTTCTTCGCATAAACCGGGCCGATGCCCTTGATCAGCCCCGAGCCCAGGTACTTCTCCATGCCCTCCAGCGATGACGGAGGTGCTGACTTCAGGAAGGCCGCCCGGAACTGCTGGCCGTGTTCGCGATGAACTTCCCACTTGCCTGACGCTTGGACGAACTCACCGGCCGAAATGGAGGCGGCATGGCCGAGCACGGTCACGAGGTCGCGGTGCCCCCGAACCTTTACCCGGAGCACGCAGTAGCCATTGTCGGGATTGTGATAGGTGACCCGTTCGACCAGCCCGGCCAGGGGTTCGCGGTCCGGAATGGAAGCCGGATTGTTCATGCTGGGCAGCTTACCGAGAAGCCTTGCCGTGACAGGGAATTCGCTTGCAGTTCCATTAGGTCACCGCCGTCAGGGAGCATGTGCCTTTTCACAGCCAACATGTACAGTGCGGCAACTTACCACACCATCGTGATTGAGCTACCACATGCCCTTCGGTCCTCCCCGCACTCCTCGTCCCTTCGCCACCCATGTCCGTGCCACTGTGAAATGGTACAATCCATCCAAAGGCTTCGGCTTCGTCACGCCGGATGATGGTTCGGCTGATGTGTTCCTCCATGTCTCGGTTGTGGAGCAGGCTGGTCTTCAAAGCCCCGGTGAAGGAGCGATCCTCGTGTGTGATCTGGCCGACGGGCAGAAAGGCCCTCAGGTCTCGACCATCCACAGCGTGGAGGCTGGTTCTGCTTCAGGCCAGCGTAGCAGTCGCCCTGCAACCGGAACCCGGTATCCCCGCCAGAACGTCAGCGACTACGACGACTATGGATATTGGTTAAAGCCCAGCGGTGGCGGAACTGTCGAAGGTACCTTGAAGTGGTTCAACCCGGACACGGGCTTTGGGTTCATCGCCCCGATCAAGGCGGCAATAACGTTTTCGTCTACATCAGTGCGGTCGAGCGGGCTGGATTGAGTACCCTAAGGGAAAACCAGCGTATCCGCTTCACTGAAAAGGCTGGGCAAAAGGGTACGGAAGCCGATGGCCTCGAGGTGATCTGATGGATACCCATTGGAACGTATGAGGATGATCCCTCTGCGGTGCGGTACCGTGTGGTACTTCCGAGCGTAGTGTCATTGACTACGAAACTGACCGGCGGCACACTGGCCTCAGGTTGCGAAACGTCTCGGGCGTTGAAGCGGGGGACCCGGCAGAACCGGGAGCATCTGGCGTCGCGACCACCTTCCGCTCACCCCTCTCCGCCGCAGCACTTCTTGACCTTCTTGCCCGTACCGACGGGACAAGGATCGTTGCGGTGAACCTTGGTCGCGAACATCGACGCGGCGAGTTTCCCATGCTGTCCGGCCATAGCGGCCAGCTTGGTGTGAAGTCCAAGGTATTCATGGATGAAATCACCCAGGGTGGGCCAGCCGAGCGGTCGCCGACAGGGCAATGTTTTGCCGTGCCTCGCCCCGGCTTCAAGCATTGCAATCGCCTCCTGGATCTGTTCGCGGCGTTCGAGGGTGTCGGCGAGCCCGTAGTACGCCTCGACCCAGGCGGGATCCGTGTCAATGGCCTGCCGGTAGAGACGCTCCGCTTCGACAAACCGATTCGCGGCATGATAGGCATGTCCGAGTCGAAGGAGCCGGTACGCTTCGCCCTTCACGGATTCCTCCCCGAGTTGGGCAAGCAACTGCTGGGCCGACAGCTTCTCCCCGAACGCCCCGGTGAACGACCGCCGCTTGACTGGTGAGAACCGGTCGCCCCGCGAGAACAGCCAGTCCTCCTGCGGTAAATCGGCAAGTTTTGCCGTGATGGCTTCGATGGCGTCGGGGGTGAACTCGAACTCCGACACCGCCCCGCAGGCCGTGCAGGCGATGTCCTCGGCCAGGAAGGGTTGGGGGTTGGGAGCGTCCGGCAATACCCAGACTTCATGCACCGCGTAGGTCGCGGTGTGTCCGCATCTGATGCATGTCAGCGGAACGTCGAGTCTGGGTACGCCAAGGTCGCCATTGAGGGTTTCCACCAGGAAGGCATGCTGTCGGCGGTTGTCCTTGTCGAACTGCGATCGGACCAGCCTCTCGATCTCCCGATGCTCCTCCGCCAAACCGCCATACAGCAAGCCGAGAATGACAAAGGCCCGGTCCATACCTTGCAAGTTCTGACCGACCAATCCCTTCAACCGCTCGTTCAACTCCGGCTCATCCAGAGCCAGGACGGCTTCGCCGAGTTCATAATCGCTCTCGTCGAGAAACGCGTCCCAGTGCCGATCGATCAGGCCGACCGCTCCTGGCGATCCATTCCTCACGGCCAGTCCCAGGGCAAGGATGCGGACGAACTCGGGGAGCCGGTCGAAATGCTGACTAAGGTACTCGATGGCAGTGTCGCCGAACGTCTCCACCGCCCTGATGGCGGCATCGCGACTCTCTTCGAACTCAGCGTCCATCAGGTCGATCAGCACGGGCAGGAACGCCGGATCACCGAGTTGAGCCATCAGATCAGCGGCATGGACGGCTCCATAGTCATCGGCATGCTCGCGAGCAATCCGGGTCAGGTGACCGGTGACCTCGTCTAGCGGCAGCGTGCGAAGGTGTCCGCCCACTTCATCCAGGCCCGGCGGAAGCCGCATGTCCGCTGCAATCAGCGGCCAGACGTCCCGATCATGGATCTCGCTTAGATCAAGCCGTTCCCGCCGGTGGACGCTGAGCACACCAGCCAGGGCAATGACGCCGTGCCAGATCCGCTTCGCCTTCGGCGACGATGGTTGTGAGAAGCCCTGTTCGACCAGGGCGATGAGATCCTCCCAGGCGGGCTCGCCGACCGTTGCGGCGACCATGCCTCGCGACACCGCCTCGAGCAGCATAACAGCCCTTTCGGCGGCTTTGCGGTCATTGGTGCGGAGGGGTCGCAGGATATTATCGACCGCGGTGATGTCGAGCCCGGACTGGTAAATGAACGCCGCAACCGGACCGACGCTCTGCTTGGTGAAGCCGAGTACGTAATCGCGGACGATGCTAAACTGGGAGCGATCGCCGAACAGGACGGCAGCAATTGTTTCTAGATGGTTGGCATAGGCCCTCTCTCCCCGTTCGTTGGCCCACTCTGACAGGAACCGTCGGACCATGTCGATGCGGGCCGGATGACGGGAACGCAGGGCCGCCGTGATCCGTGCGATGTTTGCCGCATAGGCATCATCGGTGTCGGCGAGGGTCTCGATCACGGGCTGGGCGAGATCAATGATCCGGCGGGTCGCCTCGGGGGCGAGGTGATCCAGCGATTGGAGAATACCAACGACCTGCCGGGGGCGGACAGTATCCGGTGCGGACAAGTAGCCCTCGAACAAGCTGGCAGCACGGACGTTATCGTGGCGGGCCAGGAAGGCAGCGGCGTCAATGGCGGCCCGATAGGGCAGCGTCGGCCACATCTCCACCAGCCGGTCCGCGTGTTCGGCGAGGACTGGGTCGGGGACAAGACCGATCAGCACGTTGAGGTCATGCGGCTCCCAGGTGTCGAAATAATGTCGGACCGCTGATGGGCTGAGGAATGTCTCCTCGACGAACTTCCGTGGGTCCGGCCGAGCGAACTCGGTATCGTGCAGGTACCCAATCGCCCAGTGGACCAGGAGTGGATCTTCGTGAAATGCCATGCCTGCGACCTGCCATGTTTGCCGAGGGTCGATCGTAACGGGGCGGTCCGCTGATCGGCAAGTCGCGGGCGGCTCATTGATCATTTGTCTTGTTGCCGCTCCGCTTGCTGGTCATGATCGGCGGGTTCGTCAAGGCCGCCCCTGGGGGCTCCTCCAAGGGCCTGCGGTTAACCGATGCAAATGGTAGCTGGGGCTTCATAGGGTTCCTCTTGCCAGTCGGCCAATCCATGGCTGGCTGATGTGGACGCCCCATGAGGTGACCCATGAAGTTCTGCCATCTCTGCACCGATGTCTGCCAGAAAACCAGGAAGGCCGGCATCGAAGATCCCAGTGACGCCCAGCAGCGGACCTGCCTTGCCATCCGCTCCATCACGGACCTGCTAATGGTCCCAGGGCTGATATGCCTCGACTTCGTGGATGTCAGCAGCGTGATGCGGGATGGCGGTAGAGCCGTAGTAGGTCTCGGTGAGGCGGCCGGCGAGGGGCGAGCTACCAGGGCAGCGGAGGCTGCCATCTTGGACGTGAAGCGGCAGATTGCTGCGATACAATCAATCCACGTTGACGAGCAGCCTTGAAGCTGTCGAGGCGGCAGGGATGTACATCGGTCTTCCGTTCACGCAAATCCGGTGAGAATGGGGAAGAGAAATTCCTGGCCCCGTTCACCATGCAATGCGATGAGATGACTGTGCCCCTGACGAAACAGCAGGTCACCAGCTTCCAGAAATGACAGGGCAGGAGCGATGAATTTGTTGAGATGGGGGACGACTGGCCCCTGAATGAGGCTCAATCATCCCGCTGCCGGTGTCGCGAGCCATACATCCGCGTATAGACGGCATCATGCTGCTTCTGGCGGAATTCAATCCCGGTACAGGTGTTGTGGATCCCAAGCACGCCATCACCGGAGGCCGACATGAGCGACTGGACCGACCAGATCCTGGATGCGATCCAACGCGTTTCCATCCTGGATTACCGCAAGGACGAAACCACCGGCCAGCCCCGAAATGTCGGTGAACAAACCGCCGCGATGATCTTCAATGCGGTGCGGGCGGCCGAAAGGCGGGCTATCGATCCTGCTGAAGACTGGCAGATCCGCGGTAGCTACCAGCGACCGGTCCCTTATGCCTTGACCATGGGCGAGACGCTCAATGGCCGGCCCTCCGTTCGACTGACCAGCACAGTTGCAGCCAGCGAAGCCATTGCCCTGGACACGCCTGAGCAGATTGACGAACTCATCGCCCGGCTCCGGAGGGCTCGGGCGACTCTGGTGGCCGACCAATTACGCCAGTTCGATGTCAGTATCGAAGGCAAGTGATCACCAAGAGCAACAGCTTTGCCGTCGTTGCCTAGGTAATGCTCCAATACAGATGGGAGCCGTGATGGGCTTCCACGCCGCCCTGACTCGTTCATAATGCTCTCGAAAGGCAATCACGTCCTACCTTTCGGGGGCGGTGAGTTCTCGTCAGTCCGAGTGATCTTCGGTACCAGCTTTTGGTCCGCTGACTGGACTTCCGTCGCAAAGCTCCTGGCATCGTCATAGTTGTCTGTCGTATACAAGAGATCTACGGGTTCGCCGCCCGGCAGACAGAACGTAACCTTCCATTGACCTGCCTGCTTGATCATTGATGAATTTCCTTCACCTCTGTTCGGCATATCTTCCGCAGTGCCGTAATCGGTAAGGCGGGTTCGTTGTCTACTGAAGACAAAAGCAGAGACTTTAGAGATGCACGGAGCAATGACTGCTCACGCTATGTCATGATGTTTGTCTAGGGGTTCTGGCTCACTTCTCCTCCGCCTCGTTCACCTTCTGTGCAACAGACAGAACACCCATCACATCACCGCTCTCGGTGAACAGCGGCAACTTGGCTTTCTCCACAGCTTGATCGCCGGTCAGAAGATTGAGAGTCTGTTCCGCCCGATGGCAGCGATGCTCCGTCATCACGGCGGAGTCCTGCTGGTGGAGAGACGCAGCTTGGCCCGGAGGCAGGAAGTCCCAGTCGGTCTTACCGCGGACCTCCTCTGGGGAGGTCAGGCCGTTGGCCTCAGCGAAGGCCCGATTGCATCCAAGGAACCGTCCCTGCTGGTCCTTCCAGTAGATCAATTCGGGCAAATGATCGATGATCACGGACAGGAGGGCTTCGCTGGCCCGGTGGCAAGCCTCGATCTGCTTCCTGGCCGTTATGTCCCTACCATGGACCAAAACGGCCATTGTCTGATCTGCTTTCCCGAGCATCGGTTCGACAGAGATTTCGAACCACCGGCCCCCGACCTGCTGCTCGAAGCGGATGGACCGACAGGAGAGAACGACAGTGTCAACAACTCCGGCATAATCGTAGACCATGCCCATAGGCACGTGGCCCCACAGGAGATCGCCCGCCCTCGGCGGGGTTTCCAGCATGCTTGCCGCGGGGTGATTGGCCGCCAGGATCACTCCGTCCGGAGAAATCACCAGCAAGGGATCCCGGATCGTCGCCACCAGCAGCCGGTAGTCTAACTGCCCGTTTGAGGATGCCGCTCCTGGATCAGACGAAGTGGTGCTATTCATACCAAGAGGGTCCATGCAGTTGCTCATGCTGTCCTGCGGAGGTCAGGACAGCACCTACGGTCTAGTCCAAAAAGCCGACACGGCGTTGTTGTGCGGTGCAGCATTGGTTATACCGGGGTTACACTTTTGTTGCAAGTCCAATGAGCCCACGCCGAAAAGCATAATGCTCTTTGATATGGAACTTTTCCGAAAAGGAACTTTATTGCTTTGGTCCCCGCGAAAGCATACTGATAAGTTCAGTTTGAAAGGGCCGCGGATATGCCGCTCCATGCCGTCGGCGGCCTTCGCCTCGGCGGGCTTGTGCGAAACCCAAGAGGCTAGGACACCTGCATTGAAGTTCGCTCTGGTTTCCGACCTCCATGTCGATCACTACCCGGACAATCAGCAGTTCGACTGGCATATCGTGCGACGATGGACCGGGACCGATATCCTGGTAATCGCCGGTAACGTTTCGGGCTCAGCAGGCATCAGCATGGAGGAGATCCTGCTGGCCCGGCAGGCGTTTCGATGCGTGATCTTTGTTGAGGGGTCATGCGAACACCCGAACGGCTACTGGAGTCCCGCAGCGGCCGAGAGGCTCCGGCAGTTCGCCGAGCAGCATGACGGCATCTATTATCTTGGCACTGGTTCCGGCTTAACAATCGAGAGCACACTGGTTTGCGGCATGACCGGCTGGAGTCATTTCCATGCCGAAGTAGCGGGGAGCGGTGATTCCGATCAGGAACGGTTCGACATGCCGTGCGGCAACCATGATGTCGGCAACCTGGAACTCGGAATTGCCGTTCTGCCTGACGACCTGTTCGCACATCACGTAGAGCTTTTGGCTCAGCAGGTGAAGGGTGCGGCGGCGGATCCGTCCATACACGAGATCGTGGTTATCACCTACGCGGCTCCCCATGTGGACGCCATTACTTTCACAGGCGACCACATCTGCGACCTGGAGGCAGAGGCGGCCTGCACGGCTGCCCTGGTGCCAATCTGGTCGGACTGTCTGGATGGTGGCAAGCTGACCACTTGGTGCTTCGGCCGATCCAGCTTTCATCAGGATTTCACCGATCAGGGCGTGCGGTTCATCAGCAATCCACGCGGCTGTCCAGGCGAGAAAAGGAACGGCCCATACACTGTGCAGGTGATCGATACGTCTGTCGTGATGGATCAGGGTTTCGAGGCGTGGGCCTGACCGCGAGTTGCGTGCCCAAACAGTCCGATCTATCACTTGTTGCCAATGCCCCGACCTCGTCGGGCATAGGCCGGCCGGCTGATTTCTGTCACTGGCCACTTGCCGTCTCAAGATCCGTGGTCGTGAACTTGTTATCGTAGATACCCGCTCCCACCGTGAATGGCGTATTCGGAACGGGCTTGATGTAGGTCAGCTTGCGGGCCGGCTGCTTCTGGCCTGCCCTGGGCCAGTGGTACTCGACCCAGTAGCCCTCGGTTGTGCCGCTCGGGCAGAACATCGGGCCGATCACCTTGCCGGTGGGATCCTTCAGGTCGGACAGTGGCATGCCGACGAAGCCGAACAGCGGGTTTGCCGCCACCTTCTTGCGTTCGCAGTCGATCACGAAGACATAGGTGTCGGCCCATACGTAATCGGATCGCCGTTCCTTGAAGGTTGCGAGGCCGGCCTCTCCCTTCTGGCTCAGGTAACCGACGGCTTGCCGGACCTTCTGCACCACCTGCTGCGGCGTCGCCTTCTCCTGACCCGAGACCGTACCGCTGGAGAGGGTCAGGGCTGTGGCGACAACGAACACCGTTCTCCGCATGGCAGCCTCCTGGTTGCCCCGTATCACACCCGTCATGACCGAGATGCCGGCTGTCACGCCGCCGGGGGCGTGAAGATCATCAACCCGTTGCTGATCAGGGCAAGCCGTTTGATCCGCTCGGCAACGGCCCTGATCCAGAATGGATCACGGCTTTGATAGGCGGTTTCCCAGGCATCAATCACGTCGGCGATCCGGCTCGCCCAGGCCACCTCGCCCACAGCTAGAACCACCAGGACGGCTCTGGCATGGCTCCGCGGCGGCGTGATGTCGCGACTGCGAAGCCGGATCGGACATTCTCCCACGAAGTAGATAATCTCCAGGCCAGAGGGGTAGATACTTGAGGCCCCCTCGCTCAGTAGAGAGCCTGCAGCGGGTAAGGATCGATGCATCATTGTGATTTCCGTGGCATACACCAAACTTAGCTATGTCGTCGTATGATCAAGGAGAATTTTGGTAGGCTGCCGCTGAGCACTGAGTCGTTGGTCGGCTCTGGATGGACTGTTCTTCCTCATGATCAACCAGTGATTCAGATCGAGATCGAATGGGCCAAAAAGTTCAGTGAGGGCCAGGCGACATTCTCCGCCGAAGCATACAGCGTGTCATCAACGGTCGAGGTGACCGGCGTCTTCCAGACGACGTGGCACCGCTTCGAGCCTATGGGCTTAGGAACACGGCGGCATTGTACTCTGCCGCAAGCGGTCCCTCAGGTGGTTCATCTCTCTTGTCGTGCTGATCGATCTCATGCCCCTGATCGTCATCGTCGGCCCACTCTACTGGGGTCGCTACCGGGCGAGCCGGTAGGCTGCCGGTAGCCTCCAGGCGGGATCTCCACCGGGTTTAGAGGAAGGAGCCGTCGAGCAGTGCTTACATCGGCGTAACGGAACGGCAGAGCTTCAGCTTCCATGCCGCCGGCCGAAGGAGGGCTGCCAAGCAGTGAGAGCCCGCCCAATGCCGTAGCCCCGGTCATTACGGCCACGATCCACGCTGCCAGAACCTCACTCGGGATCATCTTGCTGCCTCCTTGTGCAGCGTTCCCGTCACGTCACCAGCACGCGTCTGCTTCCATTCGTCTCAGGTGAAACGATAGAGTGGTTCGGCAACTGGCGGTGGAGGGATCATCGCACCAACGGAGGGTGTGTGCAACGTTTATGCTTGGGTTTGTGCCTCTGTCAGGAGAGTATATCCACATTGACCTTATAGACACCAAGTACACCGGTTTGGCGTGCCCGTTGTCTGGTGCAGTTCTGGACAACATGATGAGTGTTAAAGTGGTAAGAACCTACTGCCCGTTACGCCGAACCGACCGCCGAAGGGCCGTGAGGATCCCCGCCAGGATTCTGCTTCCGCCAGGGGCGTTCAATCCGGAGGTGGTCGCCCTCGCGGGGTAGGATCAGGTGATCCGCAGGTGTTCCGGCCAGCCCAGCAACTTCGACTGTAATCGACTGTCTGTGCGTCCGCGTATTCAGCAGATGCACGGGGCGGCTGCGGTCTCAGTGGAGGCAACTGTGGTGACGACTTCGAGGCCCGCGTCCTAAACGAAAGGTTTGCCAGATGTTTCGCTCACCGGATCCTTTGGAAGACCGCCTGCGTGCATGGTCGGAGCAGCAGGCCGCACTCGCCGAGTTTGGATTGGTCGCTCTCCAGAGCGAGGATCTGGACGCCATCCTTCAGCGGGCCTGCGAACTGGTTGCACGCGGCTTCAGGGCTCCCATCGCCAAGGTGCTCGAGGCTCTACCGGGAAAGGACGAGTTGCTGCTGCGAGCCGCCGTCGGCGTGCCGTCCGAGGTTGCGACCACAGGCAAGACCATCGTCCCTGGAGGTCACGGCTCCGCTGCCGGTTATACTATGCTGGCTGACGAGCCCGTGATCTCACACGTCCCGACAGAGACGCGGTTCGAGCCGTCTGAGGTGGTGCGGCAAATGAGCGTGGTCGTCTCACTGAACGTCCTGATCCTCTGCAAAGACCGGGCGTATGGAACCTTGGAGGTGGACTGCCAGGACGAGCGGGAGTTTACCACAGCCGGTATCAGCTTTCTCCAGACCTACGCCAACCTGCTGGGTGCGGCCATCGACCGGCACAGGGCTCACCACCAGCTTGCCGCGGCGGCGACGGAGCGGGCCGTTCTTCTGCGTGAACTACAGCACCGGGCTCAGAACGACATGGCCGTCGTGACGTCCTTCCTGAGGATGGAAGCTCGCAGGGCGGAACGCAGCGAGACGAGACAGCGGCTGGAAAGCGTCGGACAACGCGTGGAGTCCCTCGCCCTTATCTATGGCCGCCTTTACCAGAGCGGGGCCACACACGCGGTGGACCTCGCCGGCTACCTCGCTGAACTCGTCAAGCAGCGGTTCCTCATGCACGGCCACGAGCCCGATGACGATAGCTCCATCAGATTGCATCTCCGTCTGGTCTCCGTGGAGGTCAGTCATGACCGAGCGGTCGCGGTGGGTCTCATTGTCAATGAACTGGTGACGAACAGCCTCAAGTACGCTTTTCCGCTCCGACGCGGAGCAGTCACAGTGTCGCTGGAGAGAACCGAGCCGGGCAAGGCCTGCCTCATCGTGGCAGACGACGGCATTGGCATGCCGGCTGAGCAGTTTCGGGGGCATGGGACCGGGCTGGAGTTGATCCCCCTGCTGACCAAGATGGCCGGTGGGGAATTCCGGAGGGAGGAGCGGGACACGGGCACTGCGGGAACTTTGACCCTGGGTATTCCTGACTGCCTCACAGGATCCGGTGATCCATCAGGATGAGGTTAGGCCGGTGCTGAAGGCCGGGAGTGGCATCCCGCTTGTTACCGGCCATGGCTCGCCAGCTTGAAGGCGTTCTGGAGTTCGACACAGAGCACCGGCCCGGAACGCGACATATTCTGCGGTTCCTGGTCTCCAGGTGGTAGTCCTGAGCGGCCTGACTTCATCACCGACGATCATCAATCAGGCCAGACAACCCCATGGGGCGTGCCGTTGCCGATGTACAAGCAGCGTGGGAACCCGTCAGGCTGAACAACTGAGCAATTGCACCCGCAACCAGCTTTGGCGTTGACGGCTTGGCAAGCACCATAGAAAGAAAGGCTGATCAGATCTCCTGAAAGACTCTGTCAAGATACTGGTTGCAGGGGAGTAAATTCACGTCGATAAAGCTCAAGGTTCCGTGGCAGCGGCATGGTCGGCTTGAGCCCGTTCATCACCTGCTCGACGATCTGGGTGCTGCGTACAAGGCTCCGGCAGTCGTATGGCTTTCTCAGGCAGCCGAGAGCAGCAGGGCATGCACCTGCCGAATGCTCTGCATAGCTCGTCGCGAACAATGAGGGAATGGCCCAGCGGGTATGGATTGCTTCGGCCGCCTCCATTCCGTTGCCCTCGGCCAGACGGATGTCCATCAGCACCAGATCGGGGCGGCAGCGATCAGCCAAAGCGACCGCCTCCGCGGATGTCATTGCGAGACCCACCACAGTGTGTCCTGACGTCTCGAGATCGGCCTGGGTACTCAGGGCAATGATAGGCTCATCTTCGACTATAAGAATACGCATGACATGGGGGACCAATCCGGCTCGCCGATGCAGGTTTCATGGGATGAAGCAACGACCGTCAGAACAGGGCAGGCTCGCACCGGTTCCCATATTTTCGGATCTTTTTCGGCAATGCACAAACGGACAATCCATCATATGTCATTGGGACGGTTCCAGCGTTGGCTGACAAGAAGGAGTTGCTTACCGGCCGATACTGGGGTCGCTCACGAGAGCATATTCAACACGATAGCCGAGACCACCGGGAGCCTGCCTCGTGGAGCCGCGGCGTTCCTCGTGCCCTGATCTGCTTCAGGAGCGGCTCTACCCCGGCAGAGCTTCGAGTGCTTCAAGCAGGTACTGGGGCAGGATCGGCTTGACCAGCACGCCGGCGGCGTCTGTGGCACTGATCCGAAGCTGGGTTGCGGTTTCGTTGGAGCCGGTCAGGAAGATCACCTTGCAGGAATGCTCCCGGCAAATCCGCTGGGCCGCCTCGACACCATCTATGCCATCTCCAAGCCGGACGTCCATCAGGACGACCGCCGGGTGGTGCCGCAATGCCATCCTGACGGCTGCCGATCCCGACTTGGCAACTTGGAGGTTTCGGAAGTCGGCGTCCTCCAAGGTCATCCGGATCCCGAGCCGCACGAGGTTGTCATCATCGACAATCAAAATGGGAGCATCATCGGTCAACATGGCAGTTCTCCGGGACAAGGGAATGTCACGACGACCTGCCTGCTATGGCTCTCGTCCATGGTCATATCACCGTCTAACTGATCCACCAGTGCGGCGATGATCTGCTGTCCTATTGCAGAGGGTGAGGGTGTGTTCAGCACGGCGGCACCATTATCGGCGACGATCAAGTAAGCCCTTCCTCCGCCCGTGATCGTCAGCGAGACATCAATAATACCGTGCTGATCGGGCGGGGAGGCATGCCTGTACGCATTGGAAGCCAGTTCGGTGACCAGCAATCCCAAAGGGATTGCGACGTCAATCTTGATAGTGGCGTCCACGGGCTCGACCGTGACATCCAGCGGCAGGTCACTCTTTGACGTTGCGTGATAGGTGACGAGAGCCTGAGCCAGGTCACGGAGAAACTCCCTCAGGTTGATCGTCTCCAGATCCTTTGATTGCATCAGCTTCTGGTGGACCAGGCCGAGGCAGTACACCCGATATCGCAGATCCCGCAGGTTCCCGGCATCTAACGGAGTGTGACGGATCTGAAGGGCAAGGAGCGTATCGACGACTTGGAGATTGTTTTTGACCCGGTGGTAGACCTCCCGCAACAAGGTTTCCTTCTCCGCCAGGAATCGCTGTAGCTGCCGTTCGGTGTCCTGGTGCTCGCGAATCATGTGACGCAAGGCCCGGTTGGCTGAGCGGGCCTCGATCTCCGTCATCACAAGGTCGGCGAAGTCTCGCAGGAGCCGCCGCTGTTCGTCGCTGAACTCCGGGCGGGGCGAGCGGTCGATCACGCACAGGGTGCCCAGCACATGCCCCTCCGGCGTGACCAGCGGTGCCCCGGCGTAGAACCGGATGTTCGGATCTCCGGTCACCAACGGATTGGCGGCGAAGCGGTCATCCGCCGTGGCGTCCGGAACAACCAGGGGTTCGGTGTCGAGGATCGTGTAGGAACAGAAAGCCACTTCTCGCCGGGTCCAGGGGGCGTCGAGACCATGTCGGGACTTGAACCACTGCCGGGTTTCATCGATCAGCGTGATCAGCGAAATCGGCGTGCCGAGCACGCTCGCGGCCAGTCGCGTGATATGGTCGAAGGCTCGCTCCGGTGGCGTGTCGAGCAGGTCATACCGGTGCAACGCGATGAGCCGCTGCGGTTCATCGAGCGGCACCGGAGGTCTGGCGAAGCCCTCTGGCAGACTGCCCAGGAATTCAGACTGTTGATCTCCCATATCTCTGCTGCTTTCAGTGGCACCTGTCTGCATGGAGTTAGGTATGGATCCCCCGACACGGCTTGGCGGTTGTGGTCTGGTGGGTACCAACTCCTCACAGGCACGACCCTGCATACCCGCGGCACGGATTGCCGGAACGCCGCTTTCGGCTGTCCGGTGGGCCTCTCCGGAGGTTGAAACAATGCTCGAGAGTTTACCCGTAGCACAAGATTAGGGCTGGATTACAGCAATCTCGACCGCCGTATTTCAACAGTACAGGCCGTCTGCATGGAGACTTCCGCAACGTCCTACTCCCCCTGCCGAAAGATTCCCGGCGTAGGCAGGTTTATGGCTGGAACGCGGAAGGTCAGAGGTCTACAACGGCCTGGGCTTCAAGAAGTTTCAATGAAAAATCGCCAAGTGTCCTGAGGGGGAAACGATGCTGCTGCCACGCCGGGTCACTCTACCGACCGCCGTGCCGCCTTGTCTGACATCGGGCCGCCGCGAGCGACCAGTCCCGGACATTCTGGAAGTCGTGTTCTCCACCACGGGCGATCTGATCAGGATCCACAGCTACGGCACCGCCTGCTCCGCTACTTGGGATGCGGCTTTGGCCTACGGCCGTCTGCAATCCGAGCGAGGCGATGGGACTGTCGTTGCGATCCGACCGGACGAGTGGACATGGCTGCACGGTGTTCGCCCTCTTGCTTCCGACTGGCTGGCTGCGGCCGAGGCCGCCGAACGCTCGTGGATAGCTCGGGCAGCCACCCGCATCCAACGGTACGATGACCGGAGCAACGGGCTGATCGACCTCATGGTCGTCCGACCGCCGGGCTGGTGGTGATAAGCCTGAGTGGCCTGAGCAGCCAGTATCGTTTCCAGTAATATTTCGCAAACCACACGCGTCCATCTGGGCTATGCCGGAGCGGCCGCCCCAGGTTTCACGTGTTGGTCATGATCCACTGATAAGGAACACGGTTCCGGAGATCAGCAACTCATTCTTGGAGGTTTACCAATGGACAAGAGAAGACCTGAACCCTCGCTTGATGACCTACTCGACGACCCGATCCTGCACGCCGTGCTGGCCCGCGATGGTTTGAAGGTTGAGGAGGTTCGCCTATTCCTCAACGAGATGAAGAAGCGGTTGCAGCCAACCTGCCGCAAAGCCGCCTGACTGTCTGCTCCGCTCCAGGGGTCACCGTCAGCTTTCCTCAGACAACCAACATGGCATCAAACCCTGGCGTCGGATCGAACGGCCGGACTGGATGCCGGTAACGTGACTGGCCGGTGGCTCGGCCATGCTCATGCCCATGATGCTCTGTCATCCAGAATGCATCATATTATTGATAATTGAACTTCTGATCCTGGGCAAATATCATCCGCCATAGTGAGGCTAAAAAGTTGCCGGCTGGAGAACTCTTAGATGCAGCATTACTAGTCCGGGAAACAAACTGATATTACAGTTGGATTTTGTACAAAGAAGGCGGTTGATGGCACTACAGAAAGAGCAGGACCTTCTATCTGCCATTCTGAGCACGGTCCAGTACCCCCTGATCCTGGTTGACCGTGAGGGCAGGATTGAAGCGGCCAGCCAGGTGGCCGCCGAGATTGTCACTGTCTCGCCCGTAGCGATCCGGAGCAGGTGCATCAGCGAGGTCGCCGGATCGAACGGTGCTCTGCTGCATGATACCGTAGTGCAAGTTGTCTCCAGCGGGCAATCACTCAGGACCGAACTCCAGAGCCGGGGCCGCTGGTTCAACGTCGTGGTCATGCCGTTGCTCACGGAGACGGGAGCGGTATCCGGAGCCGTGATCCACGCCAACGAGAGAATCACGCGGCCTCCGGAGGCGGGTGGAGTTGCAGGGGGAAGCGATCCGCTCTGGCTGGTCCTCGATCAGATCCCTCACGCTGTCTACTGGAAGGATCGGCAGTCCCGGTACCTCGGCGGGAACCGGATATTCGCCGAGGTCGTCGGGCTTGCCTCATCGCGTGCCGTTCCCGGTATCACCGACCATGACATCATGGACCCATCGGACGCCGAGGCTGTCCGACGCGAGGATGTGCAGGTCATGCAGGCTGGTGAAAGTCTCGTGACCGTTGATCAGTCGCTCAAGCTTGCGACAGGTGGCAAGATCATCGAAAAGCTCAAGATGCCCCTGCGGTCGGAAAGCGGTGAAATCATCGGTATCCTCTGTGTCGCCCGCGACATCACCGCCCAGAGGCGGGCTGAGGACAAACTGCTCACGGACAAGCGGACCGCCGAGCAGGCGAGCCGTGCTAAGACGAGTTTCCTGGCTGCCGCCAGCCATGACCTCCGTCAGCCCATCCAGGCCATCGCCCTGTTCGCCAAGCTGCTGGACCGCCGGGTGACCGAACCCTCCGCATTGAACCTAGTCGGGTTGATCCAGCAATCGGTCAGGTCGCTGTCGGACCTGCTGGATGCGATCATACATATGTCGAAGCTGGAAGCCGGGGCGGTCGAGCCGAATATCGGGCCGGTGATGCTGGGCGATCTGCTCGGCAGGCTGGCTGGAGAGTTCACTGCCCAAGCAGCCGAGAAAGGCCTGGACTTGATCGTCGTGAACACGGGCCTGGAAGTACTGAGCGATCCGCTGCTCCTGGAGCGAGTCCTGCGGAACCTGATCTCCAATGCAGTCCGGTACACTGAGCAGGGCCGCGTGCTGATTGGATGCCGACGATGCGGAGCGACGGTCAGCATCGAGGTGTGGGATACTGGCATCGGCATACCGCCGGATCAGTGCGGCGACATCTTCCGCGAGTTCCACCGATGCGGTGACAGAACCCGCAACGCCAGCGAGGGCTTCGGGATCGGCTTGGCCGTCGTCAACCGCCTGACTGGTCTGCTCGGGCATCAGATGGAGGTCTCATCCGCTCCGGGTAAAGGGTCGGTGTTTCGGCTCAGGGTTGCTTCGGCAAGACGGCCGGCCAGATCGGGACCGTAACATCGCAGCAGGGAAAGCTCACGCACTGCGACCTGACCACCGGGAGTATTCCGGGCAGTCTGATAGCGGAGGGCCGATCAGTTCGGCTGGCCATCCCGATATAGAGGCGTCGAACAGGCGGCCGACATAGCCGCCGGGAATACTTCAAGCCCATCGGGGACATGGTCTGGGATTTGCCCCTGTACAAAGGCATCAAGGGCCATCAGAGCGGCAGCAAGCCGTGAAGGACAGATCGGCTTGATCAAGCATCCTATGGCCGCGTGCCGGGCAGCATGGGCTCCTTCAGCATCGCTCGTCAGGAATACCGAGGCAATGCCGGACAGATAACGTAGCTGCACAGCGGCCTCGATACCACACGCCCCCCGTGCGAGATGAAGGTCAACGAGGGCCAGATCGGCCTCGATACCATCGTCCGCGAGTTGCAGAACCCTGGTGGTATCGGCGGCAGTGCTGACCACGGTGTGGCCAAGCTCTGTCAGGTACAGCCTCAGGGCCAGGGCGACCAGAGGGTCATCCTCAACGATCAAGATCCGCATCTTGTCACCGCCCCTCAATGGATAAGTTGCAATGATTATCATTATCATCCCAGATTGCAATCATCTTGAAGAGATATGCCGTATTTCTTGGTGGAGAGCCCAAAGGGGCCAGATACAGAAACCGCTGATAGCGTGAATACTGAAGTACTATTCAGATTAGATCGAAGCACAACTGCCGAATGCGAGAATGATAATTCAGCAGGGCATCGGTGCGGTGTCAGCATGCGTTTCCTTCACTGCCAATATTACATTGGAGATTGTTCAACCATAACACGCTCTCGTGCTGGAGCCGCTGCAGCGAACCTGTCGCTTGGGTATGATGGACGATGTCGGCCGGCAATCACCAGAATGGCCGTCCTATGACGTCGTTCTTGTCCAGAGCACGGTCCTGGGCGTTGCTTTGCTGTGTTTGCTGCCCCCATCGGGATCAGCCTGCGGTGGGCAACGACCCAGCCAAGACACTCACGAGGTTAGGGCCTCTACAACCTCAGTCCCGAACTCAGCGGGAGACGTGATCTCCAGCATCTCCAGGTCATCGGAATGCTCGACCTCGCGGTGCCGGATGCCTGCTGGCTGATGGACACACGATCCCCGCCGGAGCAGCACCTCGCCAACGCCCTCGTACTCGAACCGCACCCAGCCCCGCAGGACATAGACCATCTGGAAGTCGAGGTCGTGCCGGTGCCACTCCCCAGGCGATCTCTCCCCCGGCCGAGCCCGGATGACGTGGGCATTGAACCGCCCGGCCGTCGCCTCCTTAATCGCCAGATCGCGGTATTCGAAAAATGACCTCAAGCCGTCATGGGCGAAATCGCTCTCATCGGCGTGGCTCACGCTGAACTTCATCGCGGTTCTCCTCCTGTTTTCCGCCATGATGCCATGATGCTAGATCGCCGGACAGTGACTCGACCGAACAAGCCTGAGTGACGGCGAATGCGGCTTGCGGTATGGTGGCCTCCTGCCTTGACCATTCCTTTGTTGTTATCGGGCATGAATGGGGAATGCCCCCAGCCGACCGCTCTTTCCTCCGCGTCCCAAAGACCTACCCGATCCGAGTGGCAGCCGCCGGTGCAGCCATCATCATCACCGCCGCATCGCTGTCATCTCGGTCGCCCACCATCGGAACTGGCCTTGGTGACAAACTCGATCACCTGGCCGCCTATTCGGCCCTGAGCCTGCTGGTTTCGCTGGGCTGGTCAGGGCGGATTGCTCCCGGCATGATCGTCGGTGCCGCCATCGGGTTCGGTGGGCTTCTCGAACTGCTTCAGCACGTCTCACCTGGACGACAGGCCGACTTGGCTGACTTCGCGGTCAACTCGCTCGGGGCGTTGGTCGGGTTGGCAGTTGCCGTCCTGGTCCGCAGGGTGGTGGCCGCTTTCTCCCGTGCCTGACCTGCCTCGTTCCATAGGGTTGTTTTCTTGTCTCGAGGAGAGAGCCGGAGGGCTGAAACAGCCCTACAACCTGACCTGCCGCCGGTCAGTATGGCGTTTCAGGTTAGCAGCACCTTTCCTACGCCCCCGCTCTCCGGACGGGATTCAGAAGCCGTTAAGCAATTCTTAACCACGCTGAAGGCATTCGGAACTGGGGGTCAGATTGCAGCACCACGGTGCCAGCAGAGCATCTGGGATGTCAGCAGGCATGCATCTCCGTTCGTCGAGTGAACCTGTCAGGGGGTCCGATGTATTGGATGACTGGCGTCGCACTGGCAGGGGCCGTGAGTACCCTGATCACCATCGCGGTCGCTTGGCGGCTGGCCAGGACGGTGCGATCCCTTCAGGCCACTCTCCAGGATACCCAAGCCGCAGTGGCGGAGCGGCAGTCAGCCCTCAGTGAGGTGGAAGCCAGATCGGCAGCGATCCTTGAGGCTGCTGTGGACGGTATCATCACCATCGACGAACACGGCTGCATCCAGAGCTTCAACCGAGCCGCCGAGAGGATCTTCGGTTATGCCAGCGAGGCGGTGATCGGCCGGAATGTCCATATTCTGATGCCCGAGCCCTATCACAGCGAGCACGACGGCTACCTCGCGAACTACGCGGCGACCCGGCAGCCCAGGATTATCGGCATCGGTCGCGAGGTCGAAGGGCAACGCCAGGATGGCTCGACCTTCCCGATGGATCTGTCCGTCGGTGAGAGCCGGTTGGGCGGCAGACGGCTGTTCGCCGGTATCGTTCGCGACATCACCGAAAAGAAGAAGATCGAGGAACAGCTTCGCCACAGCGAGAAAAGCTTTCGCTTGCTGGTCGATAACGTGCGGGATTATGCCATCAACTGGCTCGACACCGAAGGGCGGATCGCGACCTGGAACGCCGGGGCTGAACGGCTTTATGGCTGGTCCGCGGCTGAAGCGGTCGGTCAGCCCACGCAGGTCTTTTACCCGCCCGAAGCGGCGGGTGAGGCGGATCACGTCTTGTCTCTGGTGCGAGAGCACGGTCGCTTCGATGGCGAAGGGTGGCGGGTCCGAAAGGATGGCAGCCGGTTCTGGGCTCACGTGATTATCACGCCATTATGGGACGACAAGGGCCGGATGCGGGGCTATGTCCGCGTCGCCCAGGACATCACGGACCGCAAGCGGGGTGAGGAGGAACTCAAACGGGCAAAGGAGGAGGCTGAGCGGGCGAACATCGCCAAGTCGAAGTTCCTGGCCGCCGCCAGCCACGATCTCCGGCAGCCGGTCCAGGCGATGGTGTTCTTCACCTCGGCCCTGACGTCGCAGATCCAGAACACCGCGGTCCAGCCGCTGCTCCACGATCTTCGGGCATCACTGGACGGCGTCAACATCCTGCTCGACAGTCTGCTCGATATATCACGGCTCGACGCCGGCATCGTGCAACCCCGGCTGACGAATTTCTCGCTCGCGACACTGTTCGACCGCGTTCGGGCCGAATACGGACCGCTGGCCGGCGACAGGAGGCTCACGCTCCGGGTCAGACCGACGACCGCGATCATCCGTTCCGATCCGACGCTGCTGGAGCGGATCGTTCAGAATCTGGTGTCCAACGCCATCCGCTATACCGATCACGGGAAGATCCTCGTTGGCTGCCGGGCTCGCGGCCAGACCCTACGGATCGAGGTCTGGGATACTGGCATAGGGATCCCGCCCGACCGACTGGACGACATCTTCCAGGAGTTCTATCAGGTCGGCAACGTCGAGCGGGACCGCAGCCAGGGTCTCGGCCTCGGCCTTGCCATCGTCCAGCGGCTCTCATCCCTGCTCAGCCATCCAGTCAAGGTCCACTCGGTACCCGGCCGCGGCTCGGTTTTCCGGGTGGACGTGCCGCTGGTTGGCTACAACACGCACCACAACATAGGCTTCGTCGGTGCGGGTAGGAGCACACAGGATGAGGGGCACAAGGGTCTGGTCGTCATCATCGATGACGAGGCCATCATCCTCCGTGGGCTCCAGGTCGTGGTCGAAGGCTGGGGCTATGAGGTCGTGATCGCGGCCAGCGAGGCCGAGGCAATGGACCTGCTGTCGGAACTGGATCGTGCCCCCGATATCATCATTTCCGATTACCGGCTGCGGGCCGGACGCACCGGCATTGAGGCGATCCGGCACATCCGTGCCCGTTACGGCAACCGGCCGATCCCAAGTCTCCTGATCACCGGCGACACCGCCCCGGAGCGATTGCAGGAGGCCGAGGCGAGCGGCTATCGCCTGCTTCATAAGCCGGTGAGTTCATCGACGTTGAGGGATGCTCTGGATGCTTACCGCACCGTGTAAGCCAAGGACTGGCCTGACAGAAGCGTATCACGCGAACAAACGCATCCTCGGCGGCAGGGAGCGTGGAGGCTCACCTCGCAGCGTCGCCTCGACGGCCTGTATCGCCGCGACGACCTCCTCCTCGGTATAAGGCTTGTTCAGGTGCCCGATGGCGACCCGACGCACTTCCGGTCGATCAGGCAGTGCCGCGGTTACGAAGATGCTGGGGACGCCGAAACGGTCCTTCAGAACCACGGCCGCGTCGATGCCGCTCGACCCGTCCGCCAAGGAAACGTCCATCAGGGCCAGATCGGCACCATAATCCGTAGCCAAGCCAAGCACTTCGGCTGCTGTGCCCGCAATACCGACGACAGTATGTCCAGCATCCGTCACCTGCTGCTCCAGGTCGAGGGCAACCAGGGCGTTGTCTTCGGCAATCAGGATCTTCATCAGCACTCCCTGGAGGGTGCATCGGCCCTGTCCGGATTGGCTGCGGCCGACATGACGAGGAGCTAACAACTTCCTGACGCTGGTGTCCCCTGCTGGTAGCTGTGCAACCTAATGCTGTCGCGGATATCACACGCTGTAACAATACTGGTCTAAAGGTACGGCAGGTAACAAGGCTGGCTTTGTGGAGTGTCGCTTGAAGTCTTCCGCTGGGAGCCTGACCTGGACCAGGGTGCCTGCCTGGACATCAACGCTGATGTCGGCTCTCAATTGTCCGGCCAAGGCGGTGATTAACTGCTTGCCGATGCCGCCTTTTGCCTTGCAGGCATCGCCAATCCCGTTATCCCGAACCCTGAGCAGCACGTCCTGCCCGCGATGCCGCAGCGAGACCTCTATTCGCCCTGTCCGGCTGTCCGGGAATGCGTGCTTCACCGCGTTGGTAACGATCTCGTTCGCCAGGACGCCCAGCGGAACCGCCAGGTCGATGGAACAGAAAAGGTCCTCGACGTCGGTGACGATCTCGATCCGGTTCAGGCCCGATCCGAGTTGCCGCAGGCCCTCACAGAGGCTGGTCATCTGCTTGCCCATGTTGACCGCCGAGAGGCCATCCGAGGAGTAGAGGTTCTCGTGGATGCTGGCCATGACCTGAATGCGGGATCGCATGGCGTCGAACCGAGAGGCTAGAGCCGGATCGCTGACCTGTCGCTTTTCCATCTGGAGCAGAGCCAGCAGGGTCTGGAGATTGTTCTTCACCCGGTGGTGAATCTCCCGAAGGAGCGTCTCCTTCTCGACCAGCGACGCGTGCATGGCCTCGGCAGCCCCGATCTTTTCGGTGATGTTCGAGATGGTACCGACGAAGCGGACCGGTTCAAGCTCGCCCAAGATCTTTTCGTACAGCACACTGCCGCGACAGTCGAACCAACGGGTGTTCCCATCCGGCAGGATGACCCGGAACTCGGATCGCCATTTTCCACTGACAAGGGCCTCCTTGGTCTCCCGCCGCACCCGCACCCGGTCGTCGGGGTGCAGGCAGCGGAAAAAGGCATCGACCGCCGGAGAGCCATCCAAAGCGTGGCCGAACAACGCCAGACACTCTGGTGACCGCGTCACCATGCCGGTGGTCAAATCCCAGTCCCAAGTCCCGATGTTACCCGCCTCGGCGGCGAGGCGAGCCCGCTCCTCGCTGCGGGCGAGTTCAACGGTCCGTTCGGCGACCAGACGCTCCAGGTCATCGCGAGCTTGCTGGAGTTCCGCCTCGGCCGCACGCCGCTCCAGGATCTCCGCTTCGAGCCGGCTGTTGGCTTCGGCGAGCAGTCGGGGACTCGGGATGGCAAGGATCTTGGGCAGTAAGGGCCAGAGGAGGGCCGCAGTGGTAACCGACACGATGGCGGCCATCAGCTTCAGCAAACCGTCGAGGCCGTAATAGGGCTTCCAGAGCATGGCGACGGATGCGAAATGCGTGGTGCCGCACAGGACGATGAAGGCGGCGAACAGGTAGGCTACCCAGCGATACTCGAAATCCGGCCGACGCTTCAGAAACCTGAGGATCACAAACGGGATCGAGAAGTAGGCCAAGCCGGTCGTGATGTCGGACGCAACATGCAAGGCCACGAGGTCCGGCCGCCAGAGTAGGCAGAAGCCGTGCGGCAGGAATGACGCGGAGCTAAGAACGTAGTCCAGCATTGCCTTGAAGTCTGTATGTGTGAGGACGCTCTATTACACATATAGGCGACTTGTTAAAATGCCGTTAACATTTGATTAACCATGGAATTGCCTCAAGCGTCCAATAAACTGAGCCGGACCCGGATTCCTGCCGAGTGTAGGTCTCGGTCCCTCGAATGCGATTATCGGGTTCAGCGAGGTTATGATGGAGGAGTTTTTCGGCCCGCTGGCTGATCGTTACCAAGAGTAGGTTGAAGATCTTCACTACAACGGCAAGAACCTGCTAGATCCGATCAACGACTTGCTTCGCATGGCGAAGATCAAGGTAGGGCATCTGAAGCATCACGAGGAACCAGTCCGCCTTCGAGAGATCCTCAATGAGGCGATTGGATGGACTGATTTCTCGGTGGGCGATGCCCGGCACAGGTTGGATCGACATGCCTAGTCTCCGGCAACTGTGCTCGGGGATCGTCGCAGCCTTCAACAGGTGCTGACCAGTCTCATAAAACGCCTCCAAGTTCACGTCGGATCGGCAGGACGCCATCTACGCCAATGCCCAGGCGGCCAGGAAAGACCCATGATCAAGTCGGAGGGGCATGAACCTCCTCGCGATCCAGCCTTAGGCCACCGGCTCTCCCAGCATTCGTGTGGCCTTCTGCGACACTGTATCGATGGCCGCGGTGACCTGAAGCGGGGCCGCGTAGTGCATCATGTGCCCGGCATTCTGAACGATCTCAAGGGTGCTCTGTGGAGTCCATTCATGTAGCCAGATCGCGTGATCCTCGTGGTTTACAATGCGATCATGATCGTCGGCCATAATGAACACCGGGATGTCGAGGCCGCGAACCTGCTCCTCCAAGTCGTGCACCCCCGGCATCATCGTCACGGCGTCCCGTGACTGGGCCCGGATCTGGCCCGGTCGAACCGGGAAGGCATGGGGGAATGCCTCGCTGAACCGATGCGGAACCGGCAGGGGTGAGAACATCGCCTTGAGGTTCGCCGGCATCAAGGCGGCACCGACAAGTGGGGCCACGGTGTAGCGGAACAGGTCGCCCACCACGGGAATCGCTGGGAGGGGGGACGAGCCCGGCGTCGTAGCGGATGGTCTGCTGGTAATAGCCGGCCAGTAGGACTAGGCCGCTCGCCCCCCTGGAATCCGATCTCAAATGCAACGACGATCCCCGGGAGTGACCGATGACCTGTCTTTATGGTCCTCTAGTACCAGAGCTAATCATCATCGTCGTCATCATTCTGCTGCTGGGAAATCCCGCCCTGCCGGTCATCATCGTCATCGTCGCTGTCACCGCAGCCGCCCAACAGCAGGGCCAAACCCAGGCATATCGCAGCAGGTATCCGCATGGCATTGCTCCTTGCACCATTCTCCTGTGGTCCGGTGAGAGAATAACAGCCGGTGGCGGTTTGGGTTGCCGTCTCGTATTGACGAGAAATTTCGGCAAAGCTGTGACAACCATCAGTGTAATGCGTTACCTGTCACTGTCTTGAGCCGGGTTTTTCGGGGAGCCGAGAATGATCAGGGCGACTTGCTGAACTTGGTCTGGAGAGCGTGGGCAACCGGTGGAGCGACAAACTTCTCCAGGTCAGGGGAGCCGAACATCGCGAGTTGGCGGACGTATTTGCTCCTCTCGAAGATGTGGGCGGGTCGGGCCATGAGGTGGACAAACTCCAGGTGCGGAGCCGTCTTGTATAGAACACCAGCGAGATCCCACTCCTCGCTGAAGTCGTCGCTTGCTCGCATGCCTCGCACCAGATAGTGGGCACCGAACTGGTCGGCGGCTTCGTTCACCAAAGTGTTGTACTGGACAACCTGAACGCGGTCGATGGCCGGGGCATCGTTTGGTGTACTCTGTAGATGCCAGTTCAGCGTTTGCCGGACCATTTCTACCCGATCCATGGGAGCGAAGAGCCCGCCGTGCTTCTCCGGGTTCACGCCGACTCCTATGTAGAGGGAATCGAGCAGTCTGGCGGCCCGGATTGCAACGTCCAGGTGGCCAAGTTGAAAGGGGTCAAAGGAACCCGCGTAGAGACCAATCTTCATGACGGCCCACCTACGTGTCGAACACATGCTCTACGAGCATTACGGACCAGGGCGACCACATCAACCTTATTCATCTGGTTCCTTTTTGGCTTTGCCAACCAAGCCGAGGCTCTGGGTGATGTGCCCTCCTAAGCTACTACTCTATACCGGCGATCCGGCATACCTGTGCGATACTGGTGTGGTCTGTTCGAGGTCGGGGCATTTGCGGACGCCTGCCCGATTAGCCCGAGGCCCCCCTGTCCCTCACTAGGCGGCGTCCTCGATCTCGCCGAAAATCTCGTCCTCGTGGATGTTCAGCAGGTGGCAGAACTCACGGATCACCCGCTCCTCGTCGTCGTGCAAGACCGGGTCGTCAGCCTTGGCAAGCACGAGGGCGAATTTCAGCAGCAGCACCTGCTGGTCCTCGTCGTGGACCCGCAGCACGGCCTGCCGGACCCCCTCTGTGCCCTTGTGGCCGTGCAGGCGGTGCATCTCGCTGTAGTGATGGAAGGTGTTGAGCAGCCGGTCGGGCGTGAAGGGCTGGAGCAGCGGTGAGGTCCCGATGAACCTCTCCAGCTTGTCCTGCTCGGTCGCATGCAGATGGCCATCGGCCCAGATGATCGCTGCCGCCATTGCCATGGCGGCTTCGAAGAATTCATGGTTCTGGAGCCTGCCGACATAATCGGTCAGAATCCTGGCGAAGTTTCGGCTGATCGTGATCATGACATTGTCCATGGGAGCGTGTCGATCCGAGCTATCACAGCATGGTCGGCACTGTCGCGGTGAAATTGGTCGTTGGGTGGAGCGTCCCCGGAGAAAATGCCGCACCGCAATGGCGTGCTGGTTCCATATCCTCATCGCTACCCGCCAGCCGGCCGTTGCCCTGGCTCCGATAGGCGTCGAGAGCTACAGCCGGCCTGAAATCTGCCGGTCTGGATATCCCAGTGGAAAAATAGAAGTCCTTGCTCTTCAAGAAGCCTTAACCCTACAGGTCGGTTTCGAACGCCAGGACCTCTGGAGCGAGGCTCGCCATGTCGACGATCATCTCCTACTCCCGCCGGGCAGCGTCGAGGCGGACCTGGATCGGCAGACGGTCGCCGTGCCGGTCGATGATCTTCCAGGTGACCGCTGCGGGATCGAACGTCTCTAGGGCGAAATCGGCCAGCAGCGGGACATATAGGCGACGACGCGGTCGGTCGCGACATCGTAGCGGAGCAGATGAATCCGGTGCTGCGTGATGGTATCGGTGCCCATCAGCAAGCGGAAATCGGCACGGATCCCCTAGGCGATCCGCCAGTCCAGCGTGATCGACACGATGGTGTCGTGCCGCTCGGCCAGTAGTCCGATCAGACCGGGAACTGATCAGTTATCAGGAGGAACCCAGACCACAGCCTGGATTTCACGGGCCAGAACGGTATCGACCCGCGAGGGATTGCTGAACTCGACCTCGTAGGCTTCGCCGTTGCGATGCACATGGACTATCGTGCCCTGCTGACCGGAAACCCTGACGACCGACAGTTCGGGAATGGGTTCAGCCAGAGTCATGCGTCTAACTCCTCTAACGGCAAGTACCTTCCGACGACCTCTACCGCCCGTTCCGGAATCGGCTTGCCCTCCAGCAACAGCCAAGCAGCAGTTGCTCCGTCATAGTCGACGAAAGCAACGCCGGCCGACGCCACAAGCTTCTCCAGCCAGTCGCGAAAGGGTTCCAGCGTGTGCTCGACCCACAGAGCCTCGGGCGACGCATAGGACGGTGGTTTCGGGTACGATCCCTGTTGCCAAGCATCGATGCACAGGCCGCAGCCCCAGCCGCTATCGAACTCCTTCGGTGAAATGTCGCTGTCCCAAATGATGTCCCAGCATTCCCCGCCACGCATGGCATAGATGTTGATCCCGCAATGGTTGAGGGAACCCTGGAGGCAGGCCCAGCCATCAATGCTGAATTTCACGCGGCTGAGACTGATATCCGCGACCATGATCCTCACCGGCAGCGGGGTGCGGTCGAGCCACGCCAGGAATATCGCTGCGACATCGATCATCGCCTTCTCCTTGACATCGATGCCGTAAGCGGCGACGGGCCGGAATGCATGATGGCAGTCATTCGTCATCATCCACGAAAGGCTCTGATGTGCTCAATTCGATTGAATATCCTGTCGGGCTAGGGCGAACTCGGTAGTCCACCGCTGGTTTGCCATCGATCAAGAGGCTGTCTGCCTGATGCAGGATCTCATCAACGACAGGTCGCTGTTCATCGGCCGGCAAGGCGATGAATAACACCATGAGGGATCTGTAATCTCTAGTCATCATTTTGCTTCATCTTGGTTGTTCTCGATAGCATTTGACGAGAAAAATAACTAGGACTCGTTGGCCTTCTTTTTTAACAAGGCCTATTGCTACCTCCCTAAGCAAGGTAGGCCCGCCGCGAATAGCACTTAAGGGGATTAGGCATCTCAATCCTCAACTGTGAGCGGTCGGAACCCTCGAAAAAATTGTTTCTCATAGTCAAAGTTCCACCAGACCGCCTTCTTCGCGAGGGTCAGCAGCCTCTCACGGTTCAGGCCGACCCATCAAACGACCGCCGCGGCTTGCCGCTTGGCCGCTGCCGGCGACCGGACGTCCGCTGGCAACGGGTCGTCGAACAGGAAGACCCTGAAGTCCGGGTCGCGGCGATCCGTCGCGAACCCCTCGAAGTACTCGGCGTATGGCGGGCTGACTTGTGGGTGGACGGACCAGATGCGAATTATACCCTCAACCCCGGTGGCGTCACGGTCGAGCTTGGCCCAGGTTTGGCATGGGTGCGGGTTCCAAGGCCCGATCTTCAGAACTCGGTGATGGAAGCGGCTGATGGCGAAGATCGTGTCGTCCCTACAAGCCGGGATGCGGGGCCATAGGGTCTCGTGCCGGCGATCGAAAAGCTGCTGCCGGACCGGCTTGCGGTATTGGTTGCTGCCGGGATAACCCATAATCAAGATCGGTCGGCCGATGGTTTGGGCGGCCCACCCATCGCGATCCCAGTGGGGCAGGACACGCTGGACGGTGTAGATCCACGATCGGCAGTGGAACGGTGGCCCAAAGCCTTCACGACGCCGACCCGGAAGATGGCGGGAGTAGGAGGTCGCCATGGCTCAGCCCGGCCCCGGAACCAGGATGTGGGCGGCTCGGCGAAAGCGGACCATCACCGCGTCTCGGGCGTCGCGGCTCCTGAAGGCGAAGACACAGTACACGCGGGTGAACTCGTCATCACCAACGATGAGGTGACCCATCGACCAATCAACATCCAGTCGGCCGACCTTGTAGCAGAAGCTCTCGATGCCATCCTGGAGCCGCCAGTACCGATCGTTATCGCACGCGATGAAGTGGTTGTAGGACCGTAGGTGGTCGCAGACCTCCCGGACGTAATCGGTCATGGGCCAGCCCAGGTGGGCGACGAACGCCTCGATGGAGGTCCTCGGCCGGAAATCAAGCGGCGGATAGCCGCTGTCGTGAAGCTTTATGAGATGATATGGCAGCAGGTGTGTAAAGATCTTCCCCAGCCATTCCTTGGCGAGAACCTCGCGGTTTGATGTGAGCCACTGCCGGACGAGGTTGAAGTCATCGCCCGTGAGGCTGCCCTGTGTAACTTCACCGCTCTCGACCTCGATCTCGGCTGTCTCGGCCTCCTCGATGTCAATGTACTTCGGAATACTGCCGTGTTGCTGGTTTGCCCGGATAGGCTGGCGTAAGCCACGTGGCGGCCGTCGGCAGCCGTGCTGGCCGATCCAAATCGCCATCGGCAACCCCGTATTGTAAGGATTCATGTAGGCCCAGATGAGGTCGTTCATGCCTGTCCTCTACGAGTACCACCCGACATCAACCGGCCTTGCCAGGGCGACCCGAACCACCGCCTCGACTTCCCCGGCGTCATGGTCCAGCAACGCCTCTAAGTGGACCTGGACGACGTCGCCGTAGTCGCGGAGTCGGAGTCCATCAGGTCCGCCCTGTCGAACGAACTCCGCGTGGCTCTGCCCGTCAGGAAGCTCGATAAGACGTACAGGGGTGAGGATGAGGCGACGCATACCTCGAGCGTCGCACAGTTGGGACTGCTGTCAACTTCACCACCCGGGCTTTGCCGAGAGGCAGTTGCAGGCGAACACCACGTCTGTCGATCAGGCATTCGTATTGCTGACGGTCGAGAGTATTTCTGCAGCCGGTGCCTGAACGAGACTCACCATGAACGCTGCAATCCCGTCGGCATCCTGTAGGTCATGGTTGAACGGTTCCTCAAGGACCTCGACCAAGTAGTCCTCCGGGTTGGTGCCGATGTCCACGACAGCGATGATGGCCCTGACTCTGGGGTCGATATCCTGGTCGCACATACGAGCCGCGAGCAGTACGCCAATGATGACCTCCAGGGCAGACGGCCATTCTACCCGTCCGAGCAACCGCTGGAGAAGCTGGCGACCCTCCAGTTCCTGGTTTCGATACAGGCCCGGAGCCATCAGCTTACGGCAAATCCCCAGGAGGGTGCGGTGTCGGACTGAGGTCAGTTTGGTAACGTGCCCCCGCCTCTCCCTGAACGCCTCCGACAATAACCATGGAGCTTCTCATGATGACCGCCGTAGGGCCTTTCGCGTATGAGGGGATCAGCCAACGGAGAATGCATGAGAACCGGTATCTGTGTCACCACACTAAAGGTTTCGCTTGGATCAGCCCAATATAGGCACAATGGCCTCGTTACGGCATGGGATAATGCCCGTGAAGTGCCGCATCTCACCACACAACTACAATGCCTTAGAATATTCATGTAATGTAATAATCCGTTCATAAAGTACTTCTCTATTGTTGAGTCTGCCATTATACTATTTTTGCAAACAAGAAGGACAGAAGAACATGAAGAGAAACAAATCAAAAGAGAAATTGGTATGCCTGCATTTTGTGCCTGCCAATCCAGATTTGGAAATCACCGTTAGAAAAATGCCACAGAAAAAATTTTCCAACATTGACTTCAAAGAAATACAAAGCTGGGTAGGTGGCCATTATGGAAAAGTCATGATTCCTTTCAAGGGCAAGATCACCTATATGATCGTACACGAAGAGGGGCGGGTCTTAAACTTGCCGTCGAATCCTCGGGCCACTGCCTACTGGCAAGCCCGGCTCCACATGGAGATGTCCAATCTTCGCATCGATCAGCATCCCCTTCGGGATCAGATACTCGCGACCTATCAGCAGCAGTTTGATACCCCAATTTTGGGCGACGTAGTGATCGTGGAAGACCTCGGGCTCCAGCCAGTCAGCGGCTCTTAACCTAGCTCCGAACTGTTTCTGGAAACAGTTTTCGGCACTGGTGGGGAGGTGGCGAGAGCCACTTCCCCTGCTTGCTCCCTTGACACTCCTCCTGTGGCGGATGTCCCAAAACCCCCTCCGCCAACCGGGTCCCCAGCGTCGCATATTTCCTGGCTTCCGGAGCCTCTTCTGCGGTGTCCCACAACCACCCGGTTAGTTGACAGCGGCTGGGCCTGTGCGACGGTGATCGGCATGAAGAAGGTCGCCATATACGCCAGGGTGTCGACGGATCGGCACCAGACAGTCGAGAACCAACTCGTCGCTCTCCAGGCGATGGGCGAGCGGTTGGGTTGGGTCGTCGTGGCCGTCCATGTCGATGAGGGGATCAGCGGTGCGAAGGGTCGGGAGCAGAGACCAGGGTTTGACGCCCTGCTGAAGGGGGTGGCACGCCGGGAGTTCGACCTGATCGCGGCGTGGAGCGTGGACCGACTCGGCCAGTCGCTCCAGGATCTCGTGGGTTTTCTGGCCGACATCCAAGCCCGCGGGATTGATCTCTACCTGCACCGGCAGGGCCTCGACACCTCGACACCGTCGGGCCGAATGATGTTCCAACTGCTGGGGGTGTTCGCCGAGTTCGAACGATCGATGATCCGGGAGCGGGTCATGGCCGGGCTCGACCGGGCTCGTAGTCAGGGTCGCCGCATCGGTCGACCGCCGATGCCGGCGGGCAAGCTTGAGAGCGTCCGGCAGGCCCTGGCCGGCGGTGCCGGCGTGCGGCAGGTGGCCCGGTTGACCGGCGTCAGTCCGACAGCGGTCTCGCGGGTCAGGCAGTCCATGGTCGCCGAGAGCCAGTCCGGCACAGTCTGAGCCCAAGACTGTGCCGGACTGGCTCTCGGCGGGTAAATACCGGGACGCACCTCGGCGTCGCCCGTCACGGAGTTCAGCATGCGAGCCCACGAGTTCATTAGCAAACGACGCAGCCATCGTCATGAGCACGTCGCAGTCCTCTACCTTGATCCGACTGACTGGAACCGGTTCCGAGCCTTCGCCCAGGATCGTGATGATGTCGTTATCCTTGACGCCAAGCCGGATGCAGATCGGATTGCTGTCCAGTGCGGCTGCCAGTCGGTTGAGATCTGCGACCGGCTGCAGGATGCCTGGAACTGACGCTGGGATCGGTTTTGTCCTGAGCATGCCTGTTGGTTGCTCCAGCCGGCGCCGCAGGCGCCGGCTGGAGCATGACCTCAGTCCTGCGGGAACTCGAAGCCGATCTTCCCACCGGGCACGCAGTGCCAGCGAAGTCTGGCAAGGGTAAGCACCGCCAGGTCGTCACACCCTACGATGAAGGTGCGATAGCAGTTTCCTCCCGACCACCATACCCGACCCGGAGCAATGCTGTATTGACCAGGAACGCGTCCGGCCGACGACGAGAGCTTGTCGATCCAGCAGGTCCGGACATCGATTCTGGTGATATGGGATCGGCTTTCGACCTCCGTCCGCAATGCCGTGTTCTCTGCGTCCACGACAGCCTTGTGCTTGTGCATAGTGAGCAGATGTCTGAGAAGCTTAACGTCCATGGTAAACAACCTTTCTATGTGTTTCGAACCGTAGCCATCCGCTGCGGTAAGGGTAATTTGAAGCATCTGATCAGGGAGAAGCAAAATTACTGTTTGGTCAGATGAGTACTTTTCTGCGATTTCGCTAATGTGGTGGGTAAATGACTTTGACGTGATTGACGTCAGAGGGGCATTCACTCGGGAGGTGGCGGTGAAGGTCGAGTGAGTGCTTGGTCGCTCAGTGGCGGTGACGCCTATCGCCGTTCCGGGGCGGCGTGGCTGCACTAGAGAGCGGCAGGGCCAGACCTGAGCCAGGTTCCTACACAGCTATATCGCACCTGCACTACACTAAACCCTTGTTCTATCTATACTTTTTCTCTTTAGTGTAGGAAGTGTAGGAAGGAAGCAGAAGTCTGAGACTCAGACTCGCCCAGGCGGCAGCCGGGCCGAACTTCGGCCCGGCTCCTGCACTTCCTACATTCCTACACCCGCGTCGCCGGTCACCCCTGCGGGCGAGGCAGAACCCGGTACTTGACGCCTCCGCTGTCCCGTTTCCTCTCGACCCGCGTATCCGCCAGGGCGGCAAGCCGGGTCATCTCGATGCCGAAGCTGCGGAAGTTGGTCGGCCGGCCCGGATTGATCCTCTGGTCAAACGCCGTGAAGGCGTAGAACACCTCCTCGGCCGGTTCCCATTTGCCGACCTGCACATAGAGGTGGTCCTGCCGGTCGAACGCAGTCAACCACTCCTCGACCGGCCCCAGTACGCGATGAGCCTCCTGCTCGGCCGCGACGGCGTCGCGGACCGCATCAAGCGGGCTCGCGTCAATGCAGGCCACCGACCTCCAGAGGAGATCCCAACGAATATCGTTGATGACCTTCCAATCGAGACGGTCACGGGCCGCGATGGCGTAGAACCGCCGCGTTCCGGTCGGGTCCTGGATCGAGTGGCCCAGCGGCTGGTTCGAGCACCCGATAAAGGTTGCGATGTTCCGGAGAGTCTTGGTGGCATTGCCATGGAGCGGGCGGTAGGTGATCTGATCCGTGGTGATCTTCCGCTTGGTCACCTCAATGTCCGCTCGGCTCGCATACGACATCTCATCGAGGAAGTGCACGGGAAGGCTGCCCAGGACCTCACTGTGTCGGTCGTCGGCCAGCTTGGCGAAGTCGCTGGGGACTATCGGGAATTTCGTGCTTGGCGGGGTTATCCTGAAACAGAAGGAGACCCTGAATGGCCCGACGCAAAGATCCTGTTATCCCTGACGCGATCCTTGACCAGCTGCTGGCTGGAGCCGATGCGAAGACGGCATTCGACCAGAACGGCCTGCTCGACCAGCTGAAGAAGGCGCTGACGGAGCGGGCGCTGAAGGCGGAGCTGGATCATCATCTGGCTGGAGATGAGAGCGGCAACCGTCGCAACGGTTACGGCCACAAGACGGTGCTGACCGATGGCGGCTCGATGGGTCTGTCCATTCCCCGCGATCGGTCGGGGACGTTCGATCCGGCGCTGATCGGCAAATACCAGCGGCGCTTCCCCGGCTTCGACGAGAAGATCATCTCAATGTACGCACGCGGCATGTCAACCCGGGAGATCACGGGACACCTGCGGGAGCTCTATGGCATCGAGGTGTCGGCCGACCTGATCTCCACGGTGACGGACGCCGTGATCGAGGAGGTGACGGCCTGGCAGAACCGGCCGCTGGAGGCGATCTACCCCCTGGTGTTCCTGGATGCCATCCGGGTCAAGATCCGCGACGAAGGTCTGGTCCGCAACAAGGCCATCCATGTCGCCATCGGCGTGCGGGCCGACGGCGCCAAGGAGGTGCTGGGCCTGTGGATCGAACAGAACGAGGGCGCCAAGTTCTGGCTGCGCGTCCTGAACGAGTTGAAGAACCGGGGTGTGGAGGACATCCTGCTGGCCGTCGTCGATGGGCTGAAAGGCTTTCCCGAGGCGATCGCGGCTGCCTATCCGGAGACGATTGTTCAGACTTGCGTCGTTCATCTGCTGCGCCACAGCATGGAGTTCGCGTCCTGGAAGGACCGCAAGGCCATCGCCGCCGCCCTGAAGACGGTCTACGACGCTGTCGACGACAAGGCCGCCGAGATGGCTCTGAGCGCCTTTGAGACCGGGCCTTGGGGCGAAAAATACGCGGCCATCGGCAAGGCTTGGCGGCGGGCGTGGCCGGAGGTCATCCCCTTCTTTGCCTTCCCGCGCGAGGTCCGGCGCATCCTTTACACGACCAATGCCATTGAAGCGTTGAACTCAAAGCTGCGCCGGGCGGTCCGGGCCAGGGGGCATTTCCCCAATGACGAGGCCGCGCTGAAGCTCCTGTTTCGTGATTGCTCACGGGGTTGGCGAAAAGGGTTGCGCTGCGGCTTGGAATATGAGTCAAGGATGGGATGGAGAAACCGCCGCGTTACCGTCTGAGTGAGGCTGAGAAGGACGCCCTGCTGGTCGAGCAGGCGGCGCTGATCGAGCGTCTGGCGGCGCGGGTTGCCGAACTGGAAGCGCTGATCGGGAAGCCGCGGAAGACGTCGGCCAATTCGCACATTCCGCCGTCGCAGGACGGCCCCGGCGGTGCGTCGCGTACGGCGGACGCCAAGCGCCGGCGCAAGCCGCGGCCGTCGCGCCCCGGAGTATCGCGCCCGCTGGCCGACGATCCGGACCGGACCGAGCGCCGCCTGGTCGAGGGCTGCCCGCATTGCGGGACGGCGGTGCCCGAGAGCGCCCAGCGGTGCCGGCACCGCTACGACCACATCGACCTTCCGGTGATCCGCCCGGTGGTGACGCGGGTCGAGCTGTTCGGCGGCCGGTGCGGCGATTGCGGGCGGCGCTACCGGGCCGCCCCGCCCGCCGCCATGCCGCCGGGCACCCCGTTCGGACCGGGCATCCGGGCACTGCTGGCCTATCTGCACCACAGCCATCATGTCGGCTTCGAGCGGCTGTCGCGGATGCTGGAGGAGTTGTTCGGACTGACGATCTCAGAGGGCGCCATCGCCAATGCGTTGCGCCGCATGGGCACGGCGTTCGACACGGCCTGCGCGGCGATCAAGGCCAAACTCCTGGGGGCTTCCGTCATCGCCTCGGACGAGACCACGACGCGGGTCAACGGCGTGATCCACTGGCAATGGGTGTTCCATTCCGGGCAAGCCGTGCTGCACACCATCGCCCCCAGCCGCGCCCGGGCGGTGGCCGCCGGGATCCTGGGCGGGCATCGGCCCGAGGTCTGGATCTCCGACCGCTACGCCGGGCAGCAGGAACTGGGACGGGTCCACCAGGTCTGCCTGGCCCACGTTCTCAGGGACGTGCAGTACGCCATCGACTGCGGCGACACCATGGTCGCACCCAGGATCCGCGATCACCTGCTCTGGGCCATCCGCGTCGGCAAACGAAGACCGGGCCTGAAGGACAGCACGCTTGCCGCCTACGCCGCAAAGGCCGAGCGCGGCCTCGATGCCCTGGTCGGTACCCCCGCCGCCCATCCGGCCGGACGCGAGTTGCAGCGGCTGGTCAAGGCATGGCGCGGCAAGTTCTTCGTCTTCCTCGCCGACCGCCGCGTGCCGCCGACCAACAACGCCAGCGAGCAGGAAATTCGCCCGTCCGTGGTCTTCCGCAAGGTCACCAACGGCTTCCGATCCGACTGGGGACCCGGCATCCACGCCGGGTATCGATCCGTGACAGGAACGGCGCGTCGGCAAGGTCAATCCGCCTGGACCGCCGTACGCCACCTCGTCGGTGGAACCTTCGCCGTCACCTGACGGCTCGCGATCCGCCAACCCCGTGAGCAATTACCCTGTTTCTCGTCTTGAACCGCGCGGAGAAAGACTGGAAGATGCCGCCCCGGGAATGGACGGCCGCCAAAGCCCAGATGGCTGTCATCTTCGGCGACCGGTTCGCAAAGGCGATGACCGCCTGATACTGAACCCGCCCCGCCAAGCACGGAATTCCCGACAGTCCCAGTCGCTGTCCACCCAGGCGTCGCCGAGCGGCGACAGGAACCGCTTGACCATCTCGGTCTTGCCGCCACCCTGCTGGCCGATGATCACCGGCATCATGTGATTGCCGACCGTCATACCCCGGATCTTCCGGCCGACCTGCCAGATGAAGTGCTGGAGGACAGCCTTGACCAGGTGATGATCCTGGTCGTAGTCGGCCAGCACAGCCTGGAGGAACAGGTCCCACTGCTGGTCTGTCTCGGCGTGCTCATCTTCCTGAATGCCGCCGCCCACTTTGTCAGCGAGCCAGAACAGGATCTCCGCCCGCTTCTGCACCACCCATTCGTTCCAAGCCCGCTCAATGCCGGCCTCGGTGAAGCCGAGCTTGTGATCCTCGTTGAAGATCTTCATCTGATCGACGACCCGCCTCACGTCGATCTCCCGCGGACTCCAGATTTCGTTGAAGCGGTCGAGGTACTCGTCGTCGGTCTCCTGGAGGCGGACTTCGCTACCGTCCGCCCGGATCAACACCCGCTTGGTAACCCGGACCCTGTCCTTGAGCGTCGGCTCCAAGCCAAACTGATCGGTGTAGGCCCGAATGAATTCAGCAAGGCTCGTCGGGAAAAATCCCAGAACCTCGGCGACCTTGGCCCTGGCGATCTTTCGCTTGGTCAGGTTGACGTTCAGGCCGACCTCACCCTTCAAGAACTCCGCGACGACATCAACATCGTCGGGGCTCAGGTTCTCGACCGGGAGCCGGGCCAGTACGGTGTCGGCGAAGTTGGCAGGGGCTGCACGGTCCAGGGCCGTTGTACCCAGGCGAATCTCCTCGAGGATACCGACAACATCCGGCTGTCCAGCGAACTTGGTGACAAGGCTCATTCCATAACCCTCATTCAGTCGGGGCTCGATTGCCGCGACGAGGGTCACCATGAACAATCCTCACCCCGCGGGTCCAAATTGCAGGAACACCCCCGGAAAAATCAAAAACGGGAATAATGAGCCAAGGAACATGGTCTGATAGAATGGCGAGTTGGCCCAGCCATTTCGGCAATCCAAATCTGCCGCGACACAAAGCTTGGCTCAGTATAGTAGGCGGCAGACAATAGCACTGTCCTCAGCAGCCAAGGCCCTCACATGCCCCTCCTCGGCTCCACCAAACCGGACTCCGACTGGTATGTTCTAGGGCCGATCCAAAGCGGAACCAGTGGTCAGATTGACAGCGGCTCGGTCTATGGGACCGTCCTGCATGGACAACTGGATTTGCCGGTGCAGGAGGATCTACGTGGCAGCGGTTTACAAGCGGGGGCGGACATGGTGGGTCCGGTTTACATGGCACGGACAGGAGGTCCGAAGGTCAGCCCGAACCTCGTCGAAAGTTGTGGCTCAGCAGTATCTTGCTCAACTGGTTGAGGAACGCCGACGGCTGGACCGAGGCGGCCGTCCCCGTCACACCTTTGATGAGGCTGTCGAGCGATTTATCGGCGAGCACCTTCCATCGCTCAAACCTCTAGCTGCCCGCCGATACCTCTTCAGCCTAAAGATGTTGAACCCGCACTTCGTCGGGGCCTATCTGGATGAGGTCACGAAGACGAAGATCCTAGCCTATGTCAGCTTCCGGAGAAAACAGGGCATATCGCCATCAACAATCAGACGCGACCTGGCTTGCCTCTCATCGATGCTGCAACTCGCTATCTCATGGGAGTGGGTTGATGCAAATCCGATCCGGACCCTGGACCGGCGACTCTTGAAGGAAGGAGACCCTCGAAGACGCTACCTGAGCCATGAGGAGCAGGAACGGCTTCTCGTTGCGGCGGGGTCTTATCTCAAGCCGATGGTCGGGTTCGCTATCGAAACCGGTCTTCGCCTGGAGGAGCAACTGTCTCTGGAGTGGTCACAGGTCAACCAGCGGCGTCACGAACTCACTCTCACCAAAACCAAGACCAGCAATCCAAGGGTGGTCCCCCTCACCGATCAGGCCGCACAGATCCTGGCACAGCAGCCACGACATCTGACCTCGCCCTACGTGTTCTGCAAACCAGATGGATCACGGTACCTCAGGCTAACTCGTGGGCTGGATGGGGCCGCATCGCGGGCTGGGATAAGCGATCTTCGATGGCATGATCTCCGCCGAAGGTAACGTCCAACGGAGTGGTGGAAATTGGCCCTTGAAGGGTTGAGGCGGCCCGGGTGGAGCTCGCAGAGCGGAGCCCGGGCCGCCTCAACCCTCCGCCGCTGGGGCCGCAACGACGTGGAGGTGGTCATCACGCTCTTCAGGTAAGGTCGAGTTGCGACACGAGACCAGACCCCGAGAGAGGCATGATGACCAAGGATACGATGACACTTCTGCTCGACCAGATCCAGGCCAGTACCGATGGCGACTTCCTGCGCGCCATCGCCGCTCACACGCTCCAGCGACTGATGGAGTTCGAGGTCGACGGCCTGATCGGCGCCGGGCGCCATGAGCGGTCCGACGAGCGCACCACATACCGCAACGGACATCGGGATCGTCAGCTGGAAACCCGGCTCGGCACGCTCGACCTGAAGATCCCGAAGCTGCGCCAGGGCACCTACTTTCCGGCCTTCCTGGAGCCTCGCAAGACCGCCGAGAAGGCGCTGACGGCCGTGATCCAGGAAGCGTGGATCCAGGGCGTGTCCACCCGCAAGGTCGATGACCTGGTCCAGGCGCTGGGCATGACCGGCATCTCCAAGTCGCAGGTCTCGGCCCTGTGCCAGGACATCGACACCCGCGTGCTGTCCTTCCTCGAGCGGCCGCTGGACGGCGAGTGGCCCTACCTCTGGCTCGATGCGACCTACATCAAGGTCCGCCAGAATGGCCGCATCGTGTCGATCGCGGCGATAATCGCCACCGGTGTCAACCAGGACGGCCGCCGCGAGATCCTCGGGCTCGGCCTGGGCCAGTCGGAAGCCGCCACCTTCTGGATCGAGTTTCTGCGGGGGCTGGTCCGTCGCGGTCTGAAGGGCGTGAAGCTGGTGATCTCCGACGCCCACGAAGGTCTCAAGGCGGCTATCACCCAGGTCCTGAGCGCCACTTGGCAGAGGTGCCGGGTTCATTTCATGAGATCGCTCTTGGCCCATGTGCCGAAAAGCCAGCAGTCGGTCGTCTCGGCCGCTGTCCGGCAGGTCTTCGTCCAGCCCGATCGCGAGACTGCCGGACAAGCCTGGCGCCACGTCGCCGATCAGCTCCGCCCACGCTTTCCCAAGGTCGCCGCCCTGCTTGACGATGCCGAACACGACGTGCTCGCCTACATGGACTATCCTGAACCCCATCGTAGCAAATTGCACTCGACCAATCCGATCGAACGCCTGAACAAGGAAGTAAAGCGCCGGACCAATGTCGTCGGGATCTTCCCGAACGAGGCCAGTGTTCGCAGGCTTGTTGGTGCTGTACTTCTCGAGCAAAACGACGAGTGGCAACTACAACATCGTTACCTGACGCTTGAGACCATGACCGGCATGGTCGCCAGTGATGAAGCAGCCCTCGCCGCGCTGACCAAGACCTGACCTACGGTGCTGATGGCCTCCTCCCAATTTACACCAGCTTGACGGACGCAATCCCGCCGAACCTGTGGCTGCCGCCTCCTACAGGACTACGGTATGGACCTATACCGGGTCAGCAAGTGGTTGGGGCACAAGTCGGTTGCCATGACCGAAAGGGCCTACGTCTTCCTCAGAGTCGACGACCTGCATGCGGTGATCCGCCCCGGTACAAAGGTCGGCACAGGGAACGCGGATTGATCGCCGGACGACTGGCCCGCCAAACGAAAAACCCCTGCCAAGTGCTTGACTTGGCAGGGGTTTTAACTGGTAGCGGAGGAGGGATTTGAACCCCCGACACAAGGATTATGATGTCTCCACCTAATGACTGCGATACGCCCGAACCTCTTGATCTTGCTGATCTTTTCGGTAGCGAAGACCGATCTGATAGGGGTTCTCTGCATTGACAGTCGGATGTGAGTCGGCACACTGCCACCTCCTCATCCCGCAACTTGAGCCATTCCTGATCAGGCTCACTCGGGTGTGTGTGGCGGCATTATCGCTCAAGTCACTGGGCTGCTAACCCGCATATGAAGCCTTATCAGATGCCGCTCTAACAACAGCACGAAAGCTTTAAGAATGTAACCTCAAGGCAATCACTGGATGAGCCCGATCCGCTTCGCCCCCAGGAAATCTTGCAAAACTGACCTTCTCTCCGACTGCTGGTTGGCGGCCGTAGACACTTGCAACATGGAAGAAAACATCATGACCTGACGCATCTTGAATAAACCCATAGGTCGGTCGTTGCATAACTCTGAGGACGCCAATCTCACGACTCTCCATCGAGTAGCATAATTGTTCACATTGGCTGACTAAACTATCAGCCGTCGGCCGACTGGCTTCATCCTTCTGAAGGCAAGACGAAACGATACTGAAAAGTTCCTTGCCAAGAAGAGACATCTGCGAGTTGGCCGATATCTCAGGAGGAATGGCAGGAGGTTTTGCTTCAATTATTGCATGAATAGCCTTCAAACTTGATCCGAAAGGTTTCTTGCCGCTCATTAACTCGTACATCATGGCTCCAAGAGCCCAAACATCTGCCGGTTTGCCAGCGTCTCTGGGGCTCTCAATCATTTCAGGAGACATGTAAGGCAGGGCACCTACCATGGTCTGTGATCCAGTGATAGATGCGTCGCCTCCTTCCTTCGCTTCTGCAAGTTCATCTTCGGCTAACTTCGCGATTCCAAAGTCTGTTATCTTGACTTGTGACAAACCATGTCCCCCAACCACCATAATGTTGCTGGGCTTGAGGTCACGATGAACTACATCTACATGATGTGACGCAGCCAGGCCTTTAGAGAGATAGTGTAGAACTCTGGCTGAGAGATATGGGTCAAGCAAGGGAATTTCATTGGTGAGGACAATCTTGAGATCTCTTCCATCAATAAATTCCTCAACCAAATAGTCTCGATCCTGGAAACTAAGGTAATCGAGCGTTTTCGCCACATTTGGGTGGTTGATCCTTGCACTAACAATGGCACTTCTTTTGAACCTCTTTTGAGCAGTATTGTTTTTTGGCGTCTTTACCGCAACAATACGTTTCAGGGATAAGTCTTTAGCTCTAAATACCTGCTGCATGCCTCCTTCACCAACATATGAGATTACTTCATAACGATCAGCAACAATATCACCAGTTTTGTGAATTGCTATGCTCACAGAACAACCTCCGGCTGAGAGATGTCTAATGTAACAAACGCTCTATCAAAGCCCCTATATGGTGCCCCGATAGAAATTACGCAAGATCCTGGAAACAAAAATCCATCATATATAAGTGAAGCATTAACATATACTTCATCGAGAACACTTTCGGCAACGTATCCAAAGCCATTGTACCGGATTTTAAGTGAGCCAACCTTGGTATTGCCTATGGTCACCACCTGTCCTATTTTGGTGAATTCATACACAGCCGGACCATTAATAAGTATAGCTCTATGCCTTCCATATAGAAGGTGACGTCCAATAGCGTCGGTAACTTCCTGCATTGTCGGTCGATCTTCAGGACTCTCCGACAAAGTACTGTCAAGGATATCAGTTAATGTCGTTGGTATACCTATAGTCAACTGAGAAAAGCTGCTGGCTGTTGAAAAAGGCTCCGGCGGCACTGCCATCAATGCGGCTGGTAATGTGCGTTCCGCGAGGTACCATGCCGTTGCTCCAAAGGCATAGGTATCAACCGCTTCTGAAAACTCCGCTGTACCAGTTTGATACAATTCGGGAGCAGCGAAGCCGACCGTTCCCACAAATCCTTTGGTTGCGGAATCCACTCCAGAGAATCGGGACAGCCCGAAGTCATACAACTTTACTATACCCTCTCCATCGAGTTTCATATTGCTCGGCTTGATGTCTCGATGTATCAAGCCGTGCGAGTGGATATCAGAGATGCCAGATGCTATCTGGAAGATAGTTTTCAAATACGCGTTGCTGGACAGACCCGTTTTGGCAACAGCGAATAAATCCAAGCCAGGTATGTAATCCTGAACAATGCCAACTGCTCTCCCTGAAGTATCGGTGATCACATCGAAGATCTCCACTACGTGCTTTGACCGTATACTTTGCAGAGCAGTCAATTCATCAGAGAGGCGGCGATACTCTGTCACTTCTTGCAACACCTTAATTGCGACCTGACGTTCAAGGAAGTTGTCGCGACATACAATGACGCTGCCCATACCGCCAGACATAGGATCGCCTTTTATTTCATAGCGATCTGGAAGGACCAGTGGTGGATTACTCATCTGTGAAGTCAATCCTTATCTGTGGCTTGGGTTTTTCCGATGTAGATCGCTCATCAAATACCCGCTCTGACTGATGAACAGGTTCTTGCATCGGTTGTATTCTAGGCACCTTTTTGCTGTGCCGTCTCTTAGGAATCCTTTTCTGGTTTTGCCTCGGAGTTATTACCGCTTGCTCACGGCCCACTCGCTCAGGATGTTCATGAACGCTTTCGGGAGGCCACCAGAAGTCAAACTGGCCGTAAGCATCGTAAGCCTCTACACCAGATAGCCTGTTGTCGCGTCCATGACGGATAGGGAATAGTGCCTTCAAATCACATATAACAGCAGAGGCATTGTCACGCCCGCCGGTCCAGTTCGCAACTCTCAACAACCTCTGAACGCCGAGCGATGGCCTCTCAGCATTATACAAAATTGATGACGAAAGCTCGTCTCCAATTGCATAAACGCCATCTGTTACTAGCAGTAGGAGATCATCTTCTGGACCGAACTTCAAATTCATGACGTGCGGGTCGAGACCTTCGCCCATCCCAACATATTGTAGAAGCCCCTTGCGACCGGGAACTTCTTCATTGCCTGCGGCGTTCCGATTTTTAACAAGTCCTGCTAATGTGTCATCCGTCGTAATCTGGTGCAAACCAGCACTTTTCGCGTACCGGTAGAGGCGACTGTCGCCTACGTGTACCGCAAATATTTGTGCATCCGTCTCCGATTCGATTGCTACTGCAGTTAATGTTGTTCCCCCGCGTTCCTGAAGTCTACGGTTGACGCTTACATTAGCATAATGAGCCGCCTCGCATACTCGGTCCTGAAGTGGACGGTCGTCAGTTGCCACCATAGCGGAAACGAATGTTGACATTGCAATGCGGGCTGCAAGTTCACCCTCTTGCATCCCTCCCATGCCGTCGCATACCGCGAAAATGTATGTGGATTTCCCATGATTGTAGGATGAGCGGATACGGGCCGCTAGAACCTTGTCTTGATTCTCGGTCCGCACCAAACCCGTTGATGTCCCCAAAGATGCGTAGCCCGATGCTATGTCGATTTGGGCGAGTGCAGGAATTGGTCTGCTGAGCCAGACTCCCAGGCTTTCCTGCAACTTACCCTTTGATATGTTATGATCCACGTTGCAGCCAGTTCAATCCGATAGTCATCATTCCTATAGATCTTTCATATAGATGCAAGCTTTTCAACCTAGTTCTGTCTTCGGCCACCACTTTTGATGAGCGAGCTAATCAAGCTTATCGGTGACATACCATTGGCACGGTTGGGCGGAGAGGGCGGCGTCGAGTACGTCTACACCCTCCAGGAAGCCTTCCGGCAGCATCCACGGCACTGCAACCATAACCCTCGCGGTCTTGAGCCTCGTGTGCAGCTTCGACATCCGGCGGCGACGGATGCTGCTCAACCCGGTACTCGTTGTCGAGCATCTTTCGGTCCAGCCCCGCCGGCCGGTGTGGTCATACGATGACCAACGGAGCTTGCTGGCTGTCGCTGACCAAACGATGCAAATGGACCTCTTGCTGGGTCTCTATACGGCCCACCGGCATGGGGATCTGCTCCGACTCCAATGCTCACAGTACGACGGTCGTCGCATCAGCTTGACCCAAGGCAAGACCGCTCAGGCGGTCAGCATCCTGGTCATGAACCCGCTCAGGATGCCTTGGATGCCCATCCCCGCGTGGGTGAATACGTCCTCCTGAACCACCGTGGAGAGCCTTTCAAGCAGCGACGGTTCGAGGAGCGGTGGACGGCCACCATGGTGGAGGCGGGCCTGACGGGCTTGCGGCTCCAGGATCTCCGCCGCACCGCGATGACCCGCATGGGCGAGGCCAACGATATCGGGATGAGGAGGTGGCAGTGTGCCGACTCACATCCGACTGTCAATGCAGAGAACCCCTATCAGATCGGTCTTCGCTACCGAAAAGATCAGCAAGATCAAGAGGTTCGGGCGTATCGCAGTCATTAGGTGGAGACATCATAATCCTTGTGTCGGGGGTTCAAATCCCTCCTCCGCTACCAGTAAAAAAGCCGGTCGGACCCAGGTTCGACCGGCTTTTTCATGTCCGCATACTCCGATCCGGGACGTTGCGGCGAGTGTCGGGCTCGACCGTCCTTGATGCCGACGAAAACGGCCCGCTTCGGAAACATGTCTGACTGCCCTCAGTTTATCCTGTCGCAGGCTCAAGCCCAGGCGGCGACTGCCAGGCAGAAGGCAATCATGCTGCCCAGCACCACCTCTCGCGTGACGAACGTCCCCTCGAAAACCACAGACAGGCGCCTCGCGAGGGATGGGCACCCGGGGGCGTCCCATGTCTTTCACCGAGCCACCCTGCAGGACATCGATGGGACAGGATGTCGATGGGGCATCCTCCGATAACGTCGGCGTTCGCCCCGTTGGCCAAGGACACCCATGCGGCGCTCTCACCGCCGGATTAATCCGCCTCCCCGGGCAGGCGGATCAGCGTCCGCCGGACTTCCGGTTCGCGAAGGACCTCCCGAAGCGGTCGCGATCGGGTCGAAGGTATCCGGCAGGAGCGCGGTGTCGGACTATATGGGCTGCGGCTTCATCCGGGCGTCGTCCAGCCGGCGCGCGAGCTGTTCGGCGAACTTGGCGGTCGCGACTGGCAGGGTGCGGCCGCGCTGCTGGCCCAGCACCAGCGGGCCATGCGCCATGTCCAGGTCGCTCAGGGGAAGCGCCACGAGGCCGGGGTCGGTTTCCGGGACCGGCGCGCCGATCTCGATCTGGAAAGTCACCACGCCGCCCGACCGCGCCAGGTTGCGCAGCATCTCGAAGGAGTTGGATTCCAGCTCCACCGACAGCTTGGCCGAGCTGACGGACAGCAGATCCTCCAGGATGGCGCGGGTCCCGAAGCTGCCGTCCGGCAGGGCGATCGGATATTGCGCGCAATCGCGCAGGCGCACGACCTTGTGCCCGGCCAGGGGATGGTCGGCGGCGACGATGGCGACGACCCGCTGGCCCAGCGTCATCAGCGGCTGGAACTCGGGCGTCCGGCGCGGGCTGAAGATGATCGCGAGGTCCGTCTCGTACTCGCGCAGCATCCGGATCGCCGAGCCCTGGTCCACCACCGAGACCTGGAAGCTGACCAGCGGGAAAGACTCCCGGAACTCCGATATCTGACGGGGCAGGAAGTAGTTTACCAGCGCCTGGCTGCACGCGATCCGGACATGGCCGCGCCTCATGCCGGACAGGTCCTCGATGTGCGAGCGTACCCGCTCCAGGTCGGCCGACTGGGTACGCACCCAGCGGATGAAGCTCTCCCCCGCCGCGGTCAGCCGGATCCCATGGGCGGAACGCTCGAAGATCGCGGCACCCAGATCCTCCTCCACGTCCTGGATCCGGCGCTGGAGCGCCGACGGCGTGACGTTGAGCTGTTCGGCCGCCTTGCGCAGCGAGCCGTACTTCGCCGCCTCGTCGACATAGCGCCAGATCCGCATGTGCCTCATACCGGCATACCCCGCTGTGTAGACTTTTCGTCTACACCCTAACAGGAAAACGGCGTTTGAGGCGCCATCGGATCGCGCATAGCGTCGTCTTCGTCCGGACGACGGGCATTCTCCCCTTCCCCACCCCATAGGAGGAACAGGCCACATGCGCAGCGTCATCAGCCAATGGCCCGCGGTTCTCGCGGGCGCCCTGGTCGGGGCTATCGGCCTGGCCGGCGCGGCATCCGCCCAGACACCGGTCAAGATGGTCCTCAACTGGAAATACCAGGGACCGCAGGCGCTGTTCTTCATCGCCGAGGACAAGGGATACTTCAAGGCGGAGGGGCTGGACGTCACCATCGACCAGGGCGAGGGTTCGGCCGCCTCCATCACCAAGGTGGCGACGGGAGCCTACGACGCCGGGTTCGGCGACGTGAACGCGCTGATCACCCTGGCCGCCAAGTCGCCCGACGAGGCGCCGGTCGCCGTCTTCATGATGTACAACACGCCGCCCTTCACGATCGCGGTGAAGGCGGACGGCCCGATCCGGACGCCCAGGGACCTGGAAGGCAAGACCATCGGCGGCCCCGCCAACGACGGCGCGCTCAAGCTGTTCCCGGCGTTCGCCCAGGTCGCGGGCATCGACGCCGGCAAGGTCTCCGTCACCAACATGCAGGCGAACCTGCGCGAGCAGATGCTCCAGCGCGGGCAGGTGGACGGGATCTTCGGCTACGTCAACACCATCGCCTTCAGCGCGAAGAGCGCCGGCATGGACCCGGACAAGGATTTCCGCTTCATCAATTACGGCGACTACGGGATGGACCTGTATTCCAACGCGATCGTCGTGTCCAAGCCGTTCCTGAACCGGAACGGGGACGCGGTGAAGGGCCTGGTCCGGGCGATCAACCGCGCGGCCAAGGACATGATCGCCGACCCCGCCGGCTCGGTCGCGGCCGTGATGAAGCGCGAGCCTCTGCTGAACGAGAAGGTCGAGATCGAGCGCACCGTCGCCACCCTGCGGATGGAGATGAACCATCCCGAGATCGCCACGATCGGCCTGGGGGACGTGGACGACGAGCGCCTGAAGCGCGCCATCGACATGGTGGTCGAGGCAAACGGCCTGGAGAACGCCCCGGAACCGTCCGCGGTCTTCACCGACGCCTATCTGCCGCCGCTGTCCGAACGGCCGACCGCCGTCATCAAGCAATAACCAGAAGAAGAACCATGGAACTGGGTTTGAAATCGCGGGTCGTGATGATCACCGGCCCCGCGAAGGGAATGGGAGAGGCCGTCACCCTGGCCTTCGCCGCAGAGGGCTGCCGGCTGGCCCTGGTCGGGCGCGACCTCGACGCGATCGAGCCGGTCGCCGCCAAGGTCCGGGCGCTGGGCGCGGAGGCGATCGTGATCCCCTGCGACATCACCGACGGGGCGCACTGCGCCGGGGCGGCCGAGCGGACGCTCGCGGCCTTCGGTCGGATCGACGTGCTGGTCAACGTGGCGGGCGGCTCCGGCCCGGTCGGCAAGACCGGCTGGGAGACCACCCGCGAGGAATTCGACGAGATCGTGGAGCTGAACATGGCGGGCTGCTTCAACACCATGAGCGCCGTCATGCCGACCTTCATCGACCAGCGCTACGGCAAAATCGTAAATGTCGGCGGCACCTTCGGGATGCGCGGCCGGGCCGGCCGGATGGCCTATTCGGCGTCCAAGTGGGGCCTGCGCGGCATCACCAAATCCTTCGCCCTTGAGGCCGGCCCCTACAACGTCAACGTCAACTGCGTGGCGCCGGGCATGGTCGAGGGGCCGCGCTTCCGCGGCAAGGTCGTGCCGGAAATGGCCCGGCGGCTGGGCATCACCGAGGAGGAGGCGGCCGAGCGGCACGCCGCCGACTACGCGCTGCGCCGCGTCTCCACCGGCGAGGATGTGGCCAAGGCTTGCCTCTTCCTCGCCAGCGACGCGGCCCGCCAGATCACCGGCGTCGACCTGCCGGTAGACGGCGGCTGGGCCTCCCTCTGACACAGGACGACAGGAACATGGAAACCGGAAAGACCCTCGCCGACCTCGTCATCACCGGCGGCACCATCGTTACCGACCAAGCCAGCTTCAGGGGCGCCGTCGCCGTCGAGGACGGCCGCATCCTGGCGGTGGGCGCGGACGAATCCATGCCGGCCGCGCGGGAGACCTTCGACGCGACCGGCCTGCACCTGCTGCCCGGCGCGATCGACGCCCATGTCCATTTCCGCGAACCGGGCTATACCCACAAGGAGGATTGGCGGACCGGAACGGCGGCGGCGGCCATGGGCGGGGTCACCACCGTGTTCGAGATGCCCAACACCGACCCGCCGACCGGCACCGTCGAGGCGCTGAGGATCAAGCAGCGGGCGGCGGCGAAGGCTCATGTGGACTACGGCCTGTACGGGCTGCTCGCCGAGGACAACCTGGACCAGCTGGACGGCCTGGTCGCGGGCGGCGTGGCCGCGTTCAAATGCTTCATGGGCAACACCTTCGGCAACCTGCCCTCGCCCTCCACCGGCGCCATGCTGGAAGGGTTCGAGATCATCGCCCGCCACGGGCTGCGCATCTCGCTCCATGCCGAGACCGCCTCCATCATGGCGTGGCGCCAGCGGAAGCTGATGGCCGCCGGCCGGCGCGACCCGCTGGCCCACCTGGCGTCGCGCCCCGCCGTGGTCGCGACCGAGGCGGTTTCGCGCGCCGCGATCCTGGCGGAATGGACCGGCGCCCGCATCCACGTGCTGCACATCTCCTCCGGCGACGAGCTGCGGCCGCTGCGGGAGGCGAAGGCGCGCGGCGTCGACGTCACCGGCGAGACCTGCCCGCACTACCTGCTGTTCGACGAGCGGGCCTATGCCGACCTGGGCTCGATCATCCGGGTAAACCCGCCGGTCCGCGAACAGCACCACCAGCAGGCGCTGTGGGAAGGGGTGCGCGACGGCACGATCGACATGATCGCGACCGACCACGCGCCGCACGACCCCGCGGAGAAGGTGCGCGACGACATCTGGACGGCCGATTGCGGCTTCCCCGGGGTCGAGACCCAGATGGCGCTGATGCTGACCCAGGTGAATGCCGGCCGGCTGTCGCTGAGCGACTATGTCCGGCTGTCCTCGACGGCGCCGGCGAAGGCGTTCGGCCTGCATCCCCGCAAGGGGGCGATCGTCCCCGGCGCCGACGCCGACCTGGCGCTGGTGGACATGGCCCGGCGCGAGACGATCCGGGCCGAGGCGCTGCATTCCCGCGGCAGGATCACGCCGTTCGAGGGATTCGAGACCGTGGGGGCGCCGATGCACACCCTGGTGCGCGGGCGCTTCGTGATGCGCGACCGCCGGCTGGTCGAGGATTCCTCCGGCTGGGGGCAGTCGGTCGGCCGCATCCAGTCCATGCCCGAGCCCCGGCCCTGCCACGTCGAGGAAACCACAGCGGCTATCACCGGCAACCGGCAGGACGGCGGGTCCGTCCGGCAGGTCCGGGCGGCCGAGTGAAGCCCGACCCGAGGACACCCATGAAAACGGCGAAATCACCCGCGCTGGTCCCCGTGCCCACGGTGCCGGAACCGGACCCCCAGCCCCCGCGCAGGCTGTTCATCGAGCTGGAACGGGTCACCGTCTCCTACGGGAAGGGTCCGGGCGCCACGCAGGCGCTGGCCGAGATCTCGCTCCAGGTCGATGAGGGCGACTTCATCGCGCTGGTCGGGCCGTCGGGCTGCGGCAAGAGCACGATCCTGAAGCTGGTCGGCGACCTGCTGAAGGCGTCGAGCGGCCACGTCTTCGTGGCCGGGCGGGAGGTCGGGGCCCAGGACGTGCGGATCGGCATGGCCTTCCAGAACCCGACCCTGCTGCCCTGGCTGAGCATCCGCGACAACGTCATGCTGCCGCTCAAGATCGTGCAGCCTTTCCGGGCCGACTGGAAGCGCAAGCGGCACGGCGAGTACCGCGACCGGGCCGAGGCCCTGCTGGCCAAGGTCGGCCTGGGCGGCTTCGGCGGCAAGTATCCCTGGCAGCTTTCCGGCGGCATGCAGCAGCGCGCCTCGCTGTGCCGGGCGCTGATCCACGAGCCCAACCTGCTGCTGCTGGACGAGCCGTTCGGCGCGCTGGACCAGTTCACCCGGGAGGAGCTCTGGGACATCCTCCAGACGCTGTGGATCGACGGCAAGCCGACCGTCCTGCTGGTCACCCACGACCTGCGCGAGAGCGCCTTCCTGGCCAACCGGATCGTCGTGATGAGCGCCCGCCCCGGGCGGATCCTGGTGGACGAGCCGGTCGGCTTCGCCCGCCCCCGCACGCTGGACACGACCTACCAGCCGGGATTCACCAACCTGACCCACAAGCTGCGCACCCTGATCGTCGAGGCCCGGAGCGCCGCGGGAGGTAACCCATGACCAGCCTGAAACAGGAGAAGATCGCGTCCGCCTGCCTGATCGCCGGGGTCTTCGTGGTGTGGGAGGTCGCCTGCCTGCTGTTCGGCATCAGCGAATACGTGCTGCCGCGCCCGTCCCAGATCGTCATGGTGCTGGTGGAGCGCTGGCCCGCCCTGATGCCGCACGCGGCGCAGACGCTCTACACCACGCTGGTCGGGTTCGCGCTCGGCGTCTCCGCCGGGGTGCTGATCGGGATGCTGATCGGCTCGTCCAGGCTGGCCTACAACGTGGCGTTCCCCCTGCTGGTGGGCTTCTCGTCCATTCCCAAGGTCGCGGTGGTGCCGATCTTCGTGCTGTGGTTCGGCGCCGGGACGGTGCCGGCGGTGCTCACCTCGATGATCATCTCGGTCTTCCCGGTGGTGGTGAACATGGCGACCGGGCTGGCGACCACCGAGCCGGAGCTGGAGGACGTGCTGCGCACCATGAAGGCGACCAAGCGCGACATCCTGCTGAACGTCGGGCTGCCGCGCGCCATGCCCTACCTGTTCGCCTCCCTCAAGGTCGCGGTCACGCTGTCCTTCGTCGGCACGGTCATCGCGGAGACGGTCGCGTCCAACCGGGGGATCGGCAACATGATGCTGATCGCCTCCTCCAACTTCAACGTCCCGCTGGTCTTCGCCGGGCTCTTCATCCTGGCCGGGCTGGGCATCGCGCTCTACGTCGTCTTCTCGCTGATCGAGCGCCGCGTCACCGGCTGGGCCAACCGCAAGACCGAATTCGCGATGGGCTGAGGCCCGCGCACAGCATCGGAGAACACCATGATCGACATTTCCCGCCGGGCCGCCCTGGCGGCCGGGCTCGGCCTCGCCCTCGCCGCCGCGCAGCCGTTCGCAGCCACCCCCGCACAGGCCCAGGAGCCGACGCCGATCCGCTTCACGCTGGACTGGAAGTACCAGGGCATCCACGCCTGGTACTTCGTCGCCCGGGACAAGGGCTATTTCCGGGACGAGGGGCTGGAGGTCACCATCGACCAGGGCGAGGGCTCCGCCGCCACCGTCACCCGCATCATGTCGGGCGCCTACGACGCCGGGTTCGGCGACATCAACGCCGTGATCCAGCAGGCGGCGCAGAAGCCCGGCGAGGCGCCGGTGATGGTCTACCAGCTCTACAACCGTCCGCCCTTCGCGGTGCTGACCAGGACGGACAGCGGCATCGAGGACATGAAGGACCTGGCCGGCCGCAAGGTCGGCGGCCCGGCCGGCAGTGCCGCGACCCGGCTGCTTCCGGCGCTGCTGGCGCGGAACGGCGTCGCCGTGCCGTCGGTCGAGGTGCTGAACATGCAGCCGAACCTGCAGGAGCAGATGCTGATCCGCGGCGAGGTCGCGGCCTCCCTGGTCTTCAACGTGACCAGCTACGTCAACCTGATCCAGCAGGGCCAGGACCCGGACGGGGATTTCCGGTGGCTGGACTATGCCGACCATGGGCTGGACCTCTATTCCAACGGCGTGATGGTGTCCCGGGATCTTGCCCGCGACAAGCCGGAGGCGGTCCGGGGGCTCGTCCGGGCGATCAACCGGGCGGTGCAAGACGTGATGGCCGATCCTGACATGGGCGTGAAGGCGCTGACCGCGGTCGAGCCGCTGGTCGATGCCGGCAGCGAGGGGCGCCGGGTGCGGTTCGCCTTCGACCGGTTGATGATCACGCCGGAAACGCGGAAGATCGGGCTGGGCGACGTGGACGACGCCCGGCTGGAGCGGTCCATCGCGGTGATGGCCGAAGCCTACGACCTGCCGCGCAGGCCCGAGCCGTCGCAAGTATTCGACCGGTCGTTCCTGCCGCCGCAGGACCGGCGCCTCGTCGCCGGCGCGGGGAATTGAGGCCCGACATGACGGAAAGATCCATCGCCTGCGCCGGCCTGCTGCACGGCAGGGGCTACGACCTGCGGGGGCCATGCCGGCTCTCGCTCGACGGCGGCCGGATCGCCGGCGTGGCGGGGATCGACGGGGAGGCCGACCCGCTGTTCGCCCTGCCGGTGCCGGTCAACGCCCACGACCACGCCCGGCCGGTGCGGTCCAGTTCCTTCGGGGCGGCGGGCAAGCCGCTGGAGCTCTGGCTCCAGTATCTGGCGCTGCTGCCGGCGGTGGACCCTTACCTCGCCGCCGCGGCCTCGCTGGGCCGCAGCGCCCTGGGCGGGGCCGGCGCCGTCATGGTCCACCATACGCGGGTGCAGGGATTGACCCCGCTGCCCCTGGAAGCCGCCGAGGTCGCCCGCGCCGCCGCCGACATCGGGGTGCGGATCGGCTTCGCGGTCGCGCTGAAGGACCGCAACCCGCTGGTCTACGGCCCGTCGGAGGAGGTGCTGGCCCTGATGCCGGAGGACGCCCAGCGCGAGATCGCCCGGCGGACCGGCAATGCCCCGATGCCCGTGGAGGACCAGATCCGGCTGGTCGAGGAGGTGGCCGGCGCCGCGGCCGGGGACCTGGTGGACGTGCAGTACGGGCCGACCGGCGTGCAGTGGTGCTCGCCCGGGCTGCTGCGCGCCGTCGCCGACGCCTCCGCCCGGACCGGCCGGCGGGTCCACATGCACTGCCTGGAGACGCGCTACCAGCGGGACTGGGCGGACCGGAACTTCCCGGAAGGAATGATCGCCTTCCTGAAGGGGATCGGGTTGCTGTCGCCGCGCCTGACCCTGGCCCACTGCACCTGGGCGCGGCCGGAGGAGCTTGACCTGATCGCCGAATCAGGCGCCACGATCGCGGTCAACACGGGCTCCAACCTGGGCATCCGGTCCGGCATCGCGCCGGTGGCGGAAATGGTCGCGCGCGGCTGCAAGGTAGCCTTGGGCCTGGACGGGCTGACGCTGGACGAGGACGACGACGTGCTGGGCGAGATGCGCCTCGCCAACGCGCTGCACCGCGGCTGGGGTTTCGACACCGCGATCGACGAGACGGAGATGCTGCGGATCGCCCTGGCCAACGGCCGCGCCGCCGTGACCGGGCGGGACGAGGGCGGCGCCATCGAGCCCGGAGCGCCCGCGGACCTGTTGCTGCTCGACACGGGCAAGCTGGATTCCGACCGGCTGGTGCCGGACCTGTCGCCGCGCGACCTGCTGTTCGCCCGCGCCGGCGCCGGCCACATCGCCGAAGTGATCGTGGCGGGGCGGACGGTCGCGCGGCGGGGCAAGCTGACCGGCATCGACTACGACGCCGTCCAGGCGGAGCTGCTGGACCGGCTGCGCCACGGGATCAAGGGGAACGACGCCCTGCGGACCGTGCTGCCGGAACTGGGCCGCGCGCTGCACCGGCATTTCGCGGCGGCACCCTGCTGCTGAGGCAGCCTATCGAACGGAAGACCAGGACACAGCATGACATCACGCATTCGCCCCGGCGTCGCGGTCCACCGCATCGCGACCACCGGCCCCGACGACGTGGCCGGGCTCGAACGGCTGGTCCGGGCGGGCGACCTGGACCCCGCCGGGATCGTCGCGATCCTCGGCAAGACGGAAGGCAACGGCTGCGTCAACGATTTCAGCCGGGGCTTCGCCACCCAAAGCCTCAAGCTGTTCCTCCAGGGGCATGTGGGACGGGAAGCGGCCGGTCGCGTCTGCCTGGTGATGTCCGGCGGGACCGAGGGCGCCCTCTCCCCCCACTGGATCGTGTTCGAGCGCCGGGAGTCGGATGATCCGGCGCGCGGCCCGGCGCTCGCCATGGGAAGCGCCATCACCCCCGACCTGCCGCCCGAGCATCTGGGCCGCCGCGCCCAGGTGGAGATGGTGGCGCGGGGAGTTGCCGACGCCATGGAGCGCGCGGGCATCGCCGATCCGGCCGCCGTGCATTTCGTGCAGATCAAGTGCCCGCTGCTAACGGCGGCCCGCGCCGCCGAGGCCGAGGCACGGGGCCAGGCGACCGCCACCCGCGACACCCTCAAATCCATGGGGCTGTCGCGCGGCGCCAGCGCGCTGGGCGTCGCCGTGGCGCTGGGCGAACTGGCGATCGGGGAGATCCCCGACGACGCCATCGGCACCGACATGCGGTTGTGGTCCGGCCGGGCCAGCACCTCCTCGGGGATCGAGCTGATGGGCCACGAGATCCTGGTGCTCGGCATGAGCCCGGACTGGACCGGTCCGCTCGCCATCGATCATGCGGTCATGCGCGATGCCGCCGACATCGGGCCGGTGCGCGCGGCGCTGGCGCGTCTGGGTCTCGACGCCGAGGGGCAGCTCGACGCCCCCGCAAGGACACGGGTCAGGGCCGTGCTGGCCAAGGCGGAGGCGTCGCGCACCGGCACCGTGCGGGGCCAGCGGCACACGATGCTGGACGACAGCGACATCTCCGCGACCCGGCATGCCCGCGCCTTCGTCGCCGGCGTGCTGGCCGGAACGATGGGCATGACCGACCTGTTCGTCTCCGGCGGGGCCGAGCACCAGGGACCGGACGGCGGCGGGCCGGTCGCGATCATCGCGGAACGGGCCTGAGCCCATGGCGGACCGGATCGAACTCCTCCCCGAACCCGGAACGGTGCATTGGGGCCATTTCGACGCGGCGCTGGCCCCGGTCGCCGAGATCGCCGGCGGCGACACCGTCGTCATCCATACCGTGAGCGGCGGCCGGGACGACCTGCCGCCGGCCGGTTCCGCCATGACGGTCCGGCCCGAGCACCGGCGCATCCTTGATGCCGTCGAGCCGGACATGGGGCCGCACATCATGACCGGCCCGGTCGCCGTCCGGGGGGCCGAGCCGGGCGACGCGCTCCGGGTCGAGATCCTGGACGTGGCGCTGCGCGAGGATTGGGGCTTCAACCTGATCCGGCCGGGCGCCGGAGCCCTGCCCGACCGGTTCCCCGACCACCGGCGGATCCACCTGCCGATCGACAGGGCGGCGGGAACGGTGCTGACGCCCTGGGGGCTGGAGATCCCCGCCCGGCCCTTCTTCGGGGTGATGGGCACCGCGCCGGCACCGGAGCTGGGGCGGCTCACCTCGATCGTTCCCGGCGCCTTCGGCGGCAACATCGACAACAAGGAGCTGACGGCCGGATCGGTCCTGTACCTGCCGGTCTGGACGGAAGGCGCGCTGTTCTCCGCCGGGGACGGCCACGCCGCCCAGGGCGACGGCGAGGTCTGCCTGACCGCGGTGGAGACCGGCCTGACCGGAACGTTCCGCATCGACCTGGTCAAGCGGGCGGGGCTGGCGTTTCCCCGGGCGGAAACGCCGGGCCACCTGATCACCATGGGCTTCGACGAGGACCTGGACGAGGCCGCGCGCATGGCCCTGATCGACATGATGGCGCTGATCACCGAACGCACGTCCCTGTCCGAGGAGGAAGCCTATCGGCTGTGCAGCCTTGCCGCCGACCTGCGCGTCACGCAATTGGTGAACCGGCGCAAGGGCATCCATGCCATGCTGGGGCGCTGGGCGCTCGGGACGAAACCAACCCCCTGACGGGGAGGAAGAGAGATCATGGAAAAGCTTAAAGTCACCATCGACGAGATGGTCTTCGACGCGCGGCTGGAGTTCCAGGCGGCACCGAAGACTTGTGCCGCCTTCATCGAGCGCCTGCCGTTCGACTCGCAGGTCGTCCATGTCCGCTGGAGCGGCGAAGGCGTCTGGATCCCGCTCGGCGACTATGATTTCGGCGTGGGATACGAGAACCATACCAGCTATCCGGCGCCGGGGCAGATCATCCTGTATCCCGGCGGGATCAGCGAGACCGAGATCCTGCTGGCCTATGGCGGCGTGCAGTTCGCCAGCAAGATGGGCCAGCTGGCCGGCAACCACTTCATCACCCTGACCTCGGGACTGGAGAACCTGCCCGAGGTCGGCCGCCGCGCCCTGTGGCAGGGCGCCCGGAAGATCCGGTTCGAGGCGGCGTGACGGGACGCCCGGCTCCGCGGCGGAAAGGCCGCGGGGTCGGGCTGGCGGCCGCTGCACATCAAGCGCCCAGTTTCCGCACCATATGCCGCGATGTTGGACAGAAGCCGCCGCAATGGCCGGCCCCCGTCCCAATCCTCGAACGCAATCCGCGAGATGCGGCGAATGCCTTGCAAGATAAATTCGTTAATTTGCCTTATGGCAATTGATAATTTCGTGCCGGCCCGGAACCGGAGCTGATTTCCGCCTCGATCACATCTATAATCAACATACTCTGGCATGCGTTTTGCTGCTGATCGTCTATGACTCATCGTGAGGGACGATCATGCAGGACAGAGAAACGCAACTGGAACTGACCGGCATCGCGAAGTCCTTCCGGACCCGGACGGGCACGGTACCGGTCGTCAACGACCTGACGTTCAAGATCCACGAGCGGGACTTCGTCAGCATCATCGGGCCGTCGGGCTGCGGCAAGACGACGATCTTCAACATGATCGCCGGCCTGCTGGAGCCGGATGCCGGCACCATGCGCTTCAGGGGCGAGGTGGTCACCGGCCTGCGCGGCCACATCGGCTACATGATGCAGAAGGACCTCCTGTTCCCCTGGCGCACCGTGCTCCAGAACGCCTTGCTGGGTCTGGAGATGCGCGACGTCGATCCGCGCGTCGCGAAGGAGCGGGCGCGCGAGTATCTGGCGGCCTTCGGCCTCGCCGGGTTCGAGAACGCCTATCCGAGCACCCTGTCCGGCGGGCAGCGGCAGCGCGTGGCGCTGATCCGGACGCTGGTCATGGACCCCGACATCCTGCTGCTGGACGAGCCCTTCTCGGCGCTCGACTACCAGACCCGCCTGCACCTGGAGGGGGTGCTGGTCGATGCCGTGGAGAAGTCCGGCAAGACGGTCATCCTGATCACCCACGACGTGGACGAGGCCGTGGCGCTGTCGAAGCGCGTCGTCGTGCTGAGCGGTCGGCCGTCGCGGGTGAAGGCGGTCCACGACATCGAGATATCCTGCCACTCCCCCGTGGAATCGCGGAGCGACCCGCACTTCTCCCAGTATTTCAACCTGCTGTGCAGCGAACTCGAAATCCAGACACGCTGAGGCCAGACACGCAAGGATCGCATCATGACAATGACCGCATCACGCATCCAGGCTTCCGCCAAAGCCCTGCCGGGCCGGGCCTGGTCGCGCTTTTCCCTGGGAGAGGCCGGCGGCGGGTTCGCCCGGGCGGGCATCCAGGTGCTGGCGGTGGCGGCCTTCTTCGCCGCCTGGGAGATCGGCGTCAGGACCGGCGCGATCTCCGGCTTCCTGGTCGGGCAGCCGTCCGGGATCTTCGCCAATTTCGGCCGCTTCATCGCCGACGGGTCGCTGTTCGTCGATGCCGGCTACACGGCGCTGGAGGCCATCGTCGGCTTCGCCATCGGGACGCTCCTGGGAACCACGCTCGGCCTGTCCCTGTGGTACTCGGAGAATGTCGCGCGCATCGTCGAGCCCTTCGTGATCGCGCTCAACAGCGTGCCGAAGATCGCGCTGGCACCTCTGATCATCCTGTGGTTCGGCACCGGCTACTCCGCGAAGATCGCCCTGGTCATCGCGATGACCGCGATCGTCGCGCTGATCACCGCCTATCAGGCGGCCCGGGATTCCGACAAGGACCTCCAGCGGCTGCTGGCCTCCATGGGCGCCGACAAGCACCGGATCTTCTACAAGGCGGTGATCCCGTCGTCGCTTCCGGCCGTCATCGCCACCTTCCGGATCAATATCGGCTTCGCGCTGGTCGGCGCGGTGGTGGGCGAGTTCATCTCCTCCCAGCACGGGCTGGGGCACCTCGTCTTCACCGCGTCCAACCTCTACGACCTAAACACGGTCTGGGTCGGGCTCTTCTCGCTGATGATCCTGGGCTTCGCCCTCTACCACCTCGTCAACTTCGTCGAACGGCGCGTCCTGCCCTGGAAGCAGGAGCAGAGCTCCCGGCAGGTCGCGGCCTGACCTCCGGCCCCCGTCCCCTATCCGACCTTTCACGCATCCGGAGTTGGACATGAAGAAACTCGTCGCAGCCCTGGCATCCGCCGCCCTGCTCTCCCTGACCGCGCCGGCGCTGGCGCAGGGCGGGGCGAAGACGGACGTCACCATCTCGCAGGCGTTCCAGTCGCTCCTCTACCTTCCCCTCTATGTCGGCATGGAGAAGGGCTTCTTCGCCGAGGAAGGCTTGAACGTTACCAAGGAGACGGCAGGCTCGGGGCCGACCGCGCTCAATTCGGTGATCGCCGGCAGCGCTGATTTCTCGCTGCACGGGCCGGAATGGACCGCCATCGCCTTCGAGAAGGGCGCCCCGGTCAAGACCATCGCCAACGTCGTCAATGGCGCCGCCGTCTGGATCTTGGCCGACGCGGATTTCGACTACAAGGGTCCCGAGAGCTTCGCCGACCAGACCGTGGTCGCCGGGATGATGCCGACCACCAGCACCTCCCTGTTCCTCAAGCTCCTGAAGGAAAGCGGCGTTTCCCAGGATTCCGTCCGCATGACCCAGGTCCAGATCGGCGCCGAGCCGGCACCCTTCATCGGCGGCCAGGCGCCGCTGGCCGTGATGTACGAGCCGGGCGTCGACCAAGCGGTGGCCCAGGGCAAGAAGGTGGTCTATTCCTTCCCGAAGGAATACGGCGCCTATGCCTTCTCCACCATCATGGCGCGCAGCAACGTCGATGCCGGCAAGGCCCAGGCCTTCGTCAACGGCCTCCAGAAGGCGCTGGCCATGATCCAGCAGGACCCGCAGGAGGCAGCACGGATCGCCCAGGGCCAGTTCCCCAACCTCGATCAGAAGGTCGTCGCCGCGGCGGTCGAGCGGATGGTCAAGGAAGGCGTCTACGCCCCCAGCGTGGACATCACCGAGGACGGGATGAGCACCAGCCTCGGCGTGCAGATCGCGCTGGGGAACCTGGGATCGCAGCCGGAGTTCGAGCAGTTCGTGGACAAGCAGTTCATCACCAAGGCGCTTTCCCGATGAGCCTTCATGAAGCTATTCGCCTGGGAGCAGCACAGTGACGGCATTCCCATCCACCCTTCGGCGGATCGCGGGCGGCGGTGCCGGCGACGCGGTGCCCGCGGCGCTGGCGGAAGCGGCCCGCCTCGACGGCCGGCTCCACGCCTTCGCCCACCTGCCAGGTGAGGCTGCGGCGCAGGCCGACGGCGGCCCGCTCGCCGGGGTGCCGGTCGCGGTCAAGGACATCATCGATACCGCGGACATGCCGACCGGCTACGGCTCGCGGATCGATCCCGGTTTCCGGCCGGCGGCGGACGCCTGGATCGTTGAGCGGATCCGGCGTCTCGGTGGCACCGTGATCGGGAAGACGGTCACGACGGAGTTCGCCTGGCGCAACCCCGGCCCGACGGTCAATCCGCACGACGAGTCCCGCACGCCCGGCGGCTCGTCCAGCGGGTCGGCGGCGGCGGTCGGGGCGGGCATAGTCCCGCTGGCGATCGGCACCCAGACCATCGGCTCGGTGATCCGGCCGGCCGCCTTCTGCGGCGTGGTGGGGTTCAAGCCGAGCTTCGGCGCGATCCCGCGGACCGGCGTCCATCCGCTGGCCTGGTCGCTCGACCATGTCGGGCTGTTCACCCCGTCGGTGGCGGACGCGGCCTACGCCCTCGGGCATTTCGCGGCGGCGGACCCGTCCGACCCCCACGGCATGGTCCCGGACGGCCTGGACGGCGACGCTTCCGCCCTGCCGACGCCGCGCATCGCGGTGATCGATCCGCCGGCATGGGATCGTGTCGGTCCCGACCAGCGGGCCGCCCGCGACCGGGCGGCCGAAGCCCTGGCGGCGGCCGGCGCCGTCGTCGAGACGGTCAAGCTGGACGGTGCGTACGGCAGGACCCTGGAGGACATCATGACGGTGCTGAGGGTGGAGGCCCGGCACATCTTCCGGGACCGCGTCGAGCGGTTTCCCAACCGGACCAGCCGTCATCTCCAGGCCCTGGTCACCGACGGGCGGGGCATCGACGCGGAGACCTATGTCGGGGCGCTGGGGCGGCAGAAGAGCCTGCGGCACGGCATGGCTTCCCACTTCGACGGGTTCGACGCCGTCCTGACCGTTCCCGCCACGGGAGAAGCCCCGAAGGGATTGGACGACACCGGCGACCCGGCGCTCTGCGCGCCCTGGACCTTCATCGGCGCCCCGGCGATCACCCTGCCGTGCGGAAAAGGACCGAACGGCATGCCGCTCGGCATCCAGCTGGTGGCGCCCTGGCGGCGGGATGCCCGTCTTCTGGCTGTCGCCGCCTTCGCCGAGCAGGCACTGGCATCCTGAGGTCCGGCAGGGCTTTTTCGACCGTTTCAGGTCGGCAGTCGCCGGTCGATGGGCAGATCGCGGATCTGGGCGAGCAGCATCTCCCGGAACGCGATCTCGGCCCGGTTGAACCTGGACTGCGGGTTCCAGATCAGATGCACGTCCACCGGGGCCACCCCTTCATAGGGGGGCAATTCCCACAACTCCCCGTCGGCCACGTCGCGGGCGGCGGTGTGATCCGGAAGCGGGCCGAGGCCGAGACCGCAGACGATCATGCGCCGCACCTCCTCCAGGTTGGCGGAGGCGCCGACGATCCGGCCGCCGAACCCTTCCCGCGCGCGGAACACCGCCAGCGGCGACAGGGTGCCGTCGATCTGGTCGGTGGTGAAGGACACGAAATCCTCCTTCCGCAGGTCGGCGACGTCGAGGCCCTCGCGGCCGTAGAACCTGTGACCGCGCCCGCAATAGAGGCGGTAGGTCTGGTGGATCAGCACCTCGCTGCGCAGTCCCGGGATCGGTTCGCGCATCAGGCAGATGCCCAACGTGCCGATCTTCTGCTGCAGGGCGACGTGGATGTCGGTCGAAGGGATGACGTCGATGCGGAACGTCACCTTCGGGTAGCGGGCGTGAAACTCCTTCAGGACGCGGTCGAACAGCACCGTCTGGATCCGGCTGGTCAGGAAGATCCTGACATGGCCGGAAATCTCCTCGTGGATTTCCCGCACCAGGATGCCGAAACGGCTGATCGTACCGTAGATGTCCACGACCTCCCGGTAGATCGTTTCTCCGGCCTCCGTGACGCGGAAACGGCCCTGCCCGCGCTCGATCATCTCCCGGCCCAGGCGCGCCTCCAGCCGTTTCAGCGCCAAGCTCACCGCCGGCTGGGTCAGGAACAGCCGGTTGGCGGCCGCCGTGATGCTGCCCTCCTGCACGATCACCATGAAGGTGCGCAGGAGGTTCCAGTCGAGCTGGTTGCCGAGCTTGTCCAGTTCACGCTGCTGCGCCATGCGTTGCGGTCCTGTATGCGTGCCATAAGTCCGGCTAAGGGAGCCGTAGGGCCAGGGCGGCGGAATCGCGGCCGATCCGCCCGCTGCCCGCCGTTCGGCGGCACCTGCAAGGCCCCGGTCCATAATCCTGGTTTATGGGGGCGATGAGAATTGCCAATTTGCCGGACGCCATTTTTCCTCATCGTAATGAACGGGTCGCCGAAGCCGGCGCCCGCCCTTCCGACAATCGAACAGGAGTTCTCCATGGCCTCGAAACAGGACAAGGTGTCGCCCGCGGAGTGGAAGACCCGCGTCGATCTGGCGGCGGCCTATCGACTGTTTCACCTGCTCGGCATGACCGACCTGATCTACACCCACATGTCGGCGCGCGTGCCCGACCAGGAAGGCCGTTTCCTGATCAATCCCTACGGCCTGATGTTCCACGAGGTCACCGCGTCCAACCTGATCAAGGTGGACGGCGAAGGCAACCTGGCCGAGGACAGCGAGGGTGAAGCCAATCCGGCCGGTTTCACCATCCACTCGGCGCTGCACATGGCGAGGCCGGACATCGGGTGCGCGATCCACCTGCACACCCACGCCGGCATGGCGGTCAGCGCGCAGGCGGACGGGCTGCTGCCGATCACCCAGCATTCGCTCCGCTGGTACGGCCGCATCGCCTATCACGACTACGAGGGCATCGCGCTGGATCATGCCGAGCGCGAGCGGCTGGCCCGCGACCTTGGGAACCACCATTCCATGATCCTGCGCAACCACGGCCTGTTGACAGTCGGCCGTGACGTGCCGGAGGCGGCGGTGTTGATGTATTACCTGGAGCAGAGCTGCCGCACCCAGATCGCGGCGCTGTCCGGCGGCCGGCCCCTGGTGACGCCCTCGCCGGAAGTCTGCGAGCATACCGCGCTTCAGTACGAGAAAGCCTATCCCCGCGCCGGCGTCCTCGAATGGGGTCCCCTGCTGCGCTGGGTCGATGGCCAGAGCGGCGACGGCTACCGGGCCTGACGCGCCGGGAAACGAATGGCCCGGAAAACGAATAGAAAGACCGGTGCGTGAAACCTCCGGCGGAAAAACATGAACAGGGAAGTGGAGAAGAACATGAGCAACCGACTGGCGTACTTGCGCCGCCTCACCGCCTCGGGAGCGGTCGCGGCGGCCCTTCTCGCTCCCGCGGCACTCGTCGCGACCGCCGCGGGGCCGGCCCTGGCCCAGGAGCAGGTGCAGAAGGGCGGGACGCTCAACGTCATCGTCCAGCCCGAACCCCCGATCCTGGTCCTCGGCCTCAACCAGCAGGGCCCGACCCAGACGGTCGCCGGCAAGATCTATGAAGGGTTGCTGCGCTACGACCACGACCTGAACCCCATGCCGGGACTGGCGGAAAGCTGGGAAGTTTCGCCCGATGGCCTGACCTACACTTTCAAGCTGCGCCGGAACGCGAAGTGGCACGACGGAACGCCGTTCACGGCCAAGGACGTGGTTTTCACCACTTCCAAGTTCCTGCCCGAGGTCCATCCCCGCGCCCGCGCCAACTTCAGCCATGTCGAGAGCATCGAGGCGCCCGACGACTACACCGTCACCTTCAAGCTGAAGCAGCCGTTCCCGGCCTTCATGAAGGCTTTCGAGGTTTCCTCGGCACCGATGATGCCGGCGCACATCTACGAAGGCACCGACTACAAGCAGAACCCCAAGAATTCGACCCCGATCGGCACCGGGCCGTTCAAGTTCGAGCAGTGGGTCAAGGGCAGCCACATCCACCTGGTCAGGAACGCGGACTATTACCTCGACGGCAAGCCTTACCTGGACGGAATCTATTTCAGGGTGATCCCCGACGCCGCCAGCCGCGCGCTGGCCCTGGAGAGCGGACAGGTCGACATCAGCCAGTTCAACGACGTCGAGCCGTTCGACGTGCCGCGCCTGAAGGAGCTGCCGCACCTCACCATGACCACCAAGGGCTACGAATTCGTCGCCCCGCTGTCCTGGATCGAGATCAACACCCGCACGGCCCCGCTGGACGACAAACGCTTCCGGCAGGCCCTGGCCCACGGTCTGAACCGCGAGTTCATCCGCGACCGGATCTGGTTCGGGCTGGGCCGCGTCGCGACCGGTCCGGTCAATTCGGTCACCCCGTTCTACGAGCCGGACGTCCCCCAGTACGAGTACGACACCGACAAGGCCGAGGAACTGCTGGACGAGATGGGCCTGGAGGCCGACGGTAGCGGCGTGCGGGCCGAGATCACCCTGACCCCCATGCCCTATGGCGAGACCTGGGCGCGCCTGGGCGAGTACATCAAGCAATCCTGGGGCAAGATCGGCGTCAAGGTGAACCTGGAGAGCACCGACGTCGCCGGCTGGGTCCAGAAGGTGTCCAATTGGGATTACCGGGCGACCAACAACTTCGTCTACCAGTACGGCGACCCGTCGCTGGGCGTGGCGCGGACCTACATCTCCGACAATATCCGCAAGGGCGTGATGTTCTCCAACACCATGGGCTATTCCAACCCCAAGGTCGACGAGCTGTTCGCCAAGGCCGCGGTGGAGAACGACCCCAAGCAGCGCGGCGCGCAGTTGAGCGAGGCCCAGAAGATCCTGGTCGGCGACATGCCGGTGATCTGGTTGCTGGAGATGGAGTTCCCGACCTTCGTCAACAAGCGAGTCCACAACGCGGTGACCACCGCAATCGGCACGTCCGAAAACTTCGCCGACACCTGGGTCGAGAAGAAGAAGTGACGGGCAACACCGACTCCTTCGAAACCAGTGATCTTGGTCGGTTCGCGTAGGTCGGCCTCGGCCGAAGGCCGACGCCGACACTTCGGCCGGGGCGTCGATGCGGGGTGTCGGCGTTCGCCCTGCGGGCGAAGGCCGACCTACGGCAATCCGCGCAGCCGCGGCTTATCGAAACCACTGTGCCGAACCACCGAGGCTCCCAGCGAAAGGGCTGAACGGCAATGGCCGCCATCGCATCGTTCCTGGGAAGGCGGCTGATAAAGTCCGTCTTCATCCTGTTCGCCATCGTGGTGATCAATTTCCTGCTGGTGCGCGCCGCCCCGGGCGACCCGGCCATGGTCATGGCCGGCGAGGCCGGGGCCGCCGACCAGCAATATGTCGAGCAGCTTCGCGAACAGTTCGGCCTGGACCGGCCGCTGTACGAACAGCTCGGAATCTACCTGGCCGACGTGGCGACCGGCGATCTCGGCTACTCCTACCGGCAGCAGCGGCCGGTATGGGACCTGATCGCCGACCGCCTGCCGCCGACGCTGATCCTGACCGGCTGCGCCTTCATCCTGGCGCTGACCGCCGGCATCCTGCTCGGCACCCTGGCGGCGATGAATGTCGGCCGATGGTCGGACACCGCCATAACCGTGCTGGCGCTGCTCAGCTACGCCACGCCGATCTTCTGGGTCGGCCTGATGCTGATCCTGCTGTTCTCGGTCCAGCTCGGCTGGCTGCCGGCCTTCGGCTACGAGACCGTCGGCGGCGGATACGAGGGACTGGACCGCGCCGCCGACATCGCGACGCACCTGATCCTGCCGGTCGTCACGCTGGGGCTGTTCTACATGGCGGTCTATGCCCGGCTGACCCGCGCCTCGATCCTGGAGGTGCGCGACATGGATTTCGTCAAGACCGCCCGCGCCAAGGGGCTGACCGAGACCCGCATCGTCTTCAGGCACGTGCTGCGGAACGCCATCCTGCCGGTCATCACCTTCGCCGGGATCCAGGCCGGCCAGCTGGTCGGCGGCTCGATCCTGGTCGAGACGGTGTTCGCCTGGCCCGGCATCGGCCGGCTGGCCTTCGACGCCGTCCTGCAGCGGGACTATCAGGTCCTGCTCGGCATCTTCTTCGTGACCTCGGTGATGGTGATCGTCTTCAACATCATCACCGACCTGGTCTATTCCCTCGTCGATCCCCGCATCGAGGTGGCCTGACATGAGCCGTGACTTCTGGAAGGCCTTCGCGCGGAACCGGGGCGCCGTCGTCGGCCTGGCGATCCTGGCGCTGGTCGTGCTGTGCGCCATCTTCGCCAACCTGCTCTATCCGGACAGCCCCTGGGACATGGTCGCGATCCCGTTCCAGCCGCCCCTGTCGGAGGACGCGCTGCTCGGCTCCGACACGCTGGGGCGCGACATCGCGTCCGGCATCGTCCACGGCGCGCGGGTGTCGCTGCTGATCGGCATCGCCTCCACCGCGGTGGCGCTGCTGATCGGCGTCACCCTGGGCGCCACCGCCGGGTACCACGGCGGTGCCATCGACGACGCGATCATGCGCTTCACGGAGCTGTTCCAGACCATCCCCAACTTCGTGCTGGCGGTGGTCCTGGTCGCGATCTTCACGCCCAACATCACCAACATCACCATCGCGATCGCCATCGTGAGCTGGCCGCCGCTGGCCCGGCTGGCGCGGGGCGAGTTCATGGCGCTGCGTTCGCGGGAGTTCGTGCAGGCGGCCGTCACGACCGGCCAGGGCACCGGCACCATCATCCTGCGCCAGATCCTGCCCAACAGCCTGTCGCCGATCATCGTCGCGGCCTCCCTGACCGTGGCGACGGCGATCCTGCTGGAAAGCTCGCTGAGCTTCCTGGGCCTGGGCGACCCCAACGTGATGAGCTGGGGATACATGATCGGCGCCGCCCGCACCGTCATCCGGCAGGCGTGGTGGATGAGCTTCTTCCCCGGCATCGCGATCCTGCTGACCGTGCTGGCGCTGAACCTCGTCGGCGAGGGGCTGAACGACGCCCTCAATCCGAAACTGGCTCGCAAGGGAAGGGCATGACCATGGCGCCCGGTGAAACCGCCGACGACATTCTGCTCGACGTCCGCGACCTGACCGTCGCCCTGCCCCACGGGGCGGAGCGGCCCCACGCGGTCGAGGCCGTCAGCCTCCGGATCCACAGGAACGAGATCCTGTGCGTGGTCGGCGAGTCCGGCTCCGGCAAGTCGATGACCGCCCACGCCATCATGGGCCTGCTCCCGAAGCCGCATGTCAGGGTGGCGGGTGGCCAGGCCGACTATCTCGGCCGCGACATCCTGGCCATGAGCGACGCCGAGCAGCGGTCCCTGCGCGGCGGCCGCATCGCGATGATCTTCCAGGAGCCGATGACGGCGCTCAATCCGCTGATGAAGGTCGGCGACCAGATCGAGGAGAGCCTGAAGGCCCACTCCGCCATGGACAGGGCGGCCCGGCGCGCCCGCGTCCTGGAACTGCTGGAGGATGTCGGCCTGCCCGACCCGGAACGGCTGCGGCGCAGCTACCCGTTCCGCCTGTCCGGCGGCCAGCGGCAGCGGGTCATGATCGCCATGGCCCTGGCGCTGGAACCCGACTTGCTGATCGCGGACGAGCCCACAACGGCACTGGACGTGACGACGCAGCGGCAGATCCTCGACCTGATCCGCAAGATCCAGACCGAGCGCCGGATGGGCGTCATGTTCATCACCCACGATTTCGGCGTCGTGGCCGAGATCGCGACCACGGTCGCGGTCATGCAGCATGGCAAGTGCGTCGAGGTCGGGCCGGCCGAGCAGGTGCTGAACCGCCCCCGGCATCCCTATACCTGCGAGCTGATCGCCGCCGTGCCGCACTATATCGAGCACCGCGCCGACTTCACCAAGCGGGGCGACGCCCTGCTGACGGCGGACAAGGTGCGGAAGGTCTTCCATATCGGCGGCGGCCTGTTCCGCAAGGGCCGGGAACTGGTGGCCGGCGACGACATCAGCCTCACCATCCATCCCGGCGAGACGCTGGGCGTGGTGGGAGAGAGCGGGTCCGGCAAATCGACGCTCGGCCGCTGCATCGTCGGCCTGAACAAGGCCGACGGCGGGCGCATCCTGTTCCAGGGCCAGGACCTGGCGGGGCTGAGCCGGAAGCAGTTCCGGCCGGTCCGCAAGGACATCCAGATGATCTTCCAGGACCCCTATGCCTCGCTCAACCCGCGGCACCGGGTGGCTGATATCATCGCCCAGGGGCCGGTGGCGTTCGGGGAGCCGAAGGAAAAGGCGGCGGCTCGGGCGCGCGAACTGCTTCGGCTGGTGGGACTGCCGGAGAGCGCCGCGGACCGCTATCCGCACGAGTTCTCCGGCGGGCAGCGCCAGCGCATCTCCATCGCCCGCGCGCTGGCGCTGGAGCCGAAGCTGATCATCGCGGACGAGCCGGTGTCGGCCCTGGACGTGTCGGTGCAGCGGCAGGTGCTCGACCTGCTCGACGAGATCCGCCACCGGCTGGGGCTCGCCATGCTGTTCATCACCCACGACCTGCGGATCGCGGCCCAGGTCTGCGACACCATCGCGGTCATGCAGCGGGGCCGCGTGGTCGAGCTGAACACCGCGCGCGAGGTCTTCCAGAACCCGCGGCACGCCTATACCCGGACCCTGCTCGACGCGATCCCGGGCAAGGAGTGGGAGATCCCGGAAAACCTCCGGCACCGGCACGGCGCTTCCGGCACCGCCGGCCGGGGAGCGGTGGCATGAGGAAGATCGCCGTCGTGGGGGCGGGATCCATCGGCTGCCTGCTGGCCGCCCGCCTGACCACGACGCCGGCCGAGGTGACGCTGGTCGCCCGCCCCCGGGCCGCCGAGGCGATCGGCCGGGACGGGATCACCCTGGCGACGCCGCTGGGGCGCGTCTCCCGCGTGCCGGTCCGGGTGACCGACGATGCCCTGTCGGCCGGGACGCAGGACGCGGTCTTCCTGTGCGTGAAGGCGCACGCGCTGGGCGGCGCGCTCGACACGCTGGCCAGCCTCGCCGGGCCGGAGACCGCCGTGGTGCCCATGGTCAACGGCATCCCCTGGTGGTACCCGCTGGGCCAGCCGGAGCCGCTGGGGTCGTACCGGCTGAAGTCCGTGGACCCGGACGGCACGCTGTGGCGGTCGATCCCGGCGGACCGGCTGGTCGGGGCCGTCGCCTGGGTGTCGGTCGAGGGGGAGGCGCCGGGCCGCATCCGCCATGTGGACGACCAGCGCTTCGTCTTCGGCGACCCGCTCGGCCGCAGGACGCAGGCGGTGGAAGGCATCGTCGAGCTGTTCAGCCTCGCCGGGTTCCAGGCGCGCGGCAGCCTCGACATCCGCTCCGACATCTGGACCAAGCTGTGGGGCAACCTCGCCTTCAACCCGCTGAGCGCCCTGACCGGAGCCACCATGGGGGCGCTGTGCGTCGATCCCGGGACCCGCACGGTGGCCAGGACGCTGATGCAGGAGGCCCGCGCCGTGGCCGAGCGCCTGGGCGTCCGGTCCGCCGCCGACATCGATGCGCGCATCGCGGCGGCCGCCGCGGTCGGCGACTTCAGGACCAGCATGCTTCAGGACATGGAAGCCGGCCGGCGGCTGGAGATCGAGGCGATCGTCCGCGCCGTAGCCGAGCTGGGAGCGCTGGCCGGGGTGCCGACGCCGACCGTGGAGACGGTCGCCGCCCTGGTGGAGATGAGGGCCCGCCAGCGCGGCAGCGGCCCGGCCGGCATGGCGGCCTGAACGGGCATGACGGAAACCTTCCCCACCCGCGCGACAGCGCCACCAAACTGACGGAGACCCCGATGCGCTGCTTCCACCATCCCGATACCGTGCTGCACCGGCCGCCGCAGTTCCTGGTGCGCGGCCAGCCCAAGCCGGTGCCAGAGAAGCCCGAGCGCGTGCAGGCCGTGCTCGACGCCCTCGTCCGGCGCGGCGACCGCCTGGAACAGGCCCCGGACGCGGGGGCGGCACCCCGGGCCGCCGTGCATTCGCCGGAATACCTGGCCTTCCTGGAAACCGCCCACGCCCGCTGGACGGCCCTGCCCGACGCCTCGCCGGCGGTGATCCCCAACGTCCATCGCGGGCCGGACATGCTCTCGTACCCCTCCGGCGTGGTCGGCCAGGCGGGCTTCCACATGAGCGACACGGCCTGCCCGATCGCCGAGGGAACCTGGGCGGCCACCAAGGCGGCCTCCGACTGCGCCGTGGCCGCGGCGCGGGCCGTCGCCACGGGCGGAGAGGCGGCGGCCTACGCGCTCTGCCGGCCGCCGGGGCACCATGCCGGCCGGGACATGGCGGGTGGCTTCTGCTACCTGAACCATGCCGCGATCGCGGCGCAGGAGGCGCTTCGCCTGCTGGCGGCGCGCGGCCTGCCGCCGCGCGTGGCGGTGTTCGACGTGGACGTCCACCACGGCAACGGCACCCAGGCGATCTTCCGGGAGCGCGACGACGTGTTCTTCGTGTCGGTCCACGCCGACCCGATGGAGTTCTATCCCTTCATGGCCGGCCATGCGCACGAGCGCGGCACTGGCCGCGGGGAAGGTTACACCCTCAACCTGCCCCTGCCGCTCGGCACCTCCGAGGAAGCCTTCCTGGCCTCGGTCGGGGACGGCCTTGCCGCCATCGGGCGGTTCGCCCCGTCGCTGCTCGTCCTGTCCTTGGGCTTCGACACCTTCAAGAACGATCCCCTGGCGGCCTTCGGCGTCACCACGCCCGGCTTCGGCCGGCTGGGCCGCATCATCGCCGAGGCGGCCCTGCCGACGGTGCTGATCCAGGAAGGCGGCTACGCGGTCGACCACCTCGCCGCGAACCTCGCGAGCTTCCTGGACGGGTTCGAAGCCGCCCACCGCCTCCCTTCCGCCTCCTGACCCCGGAAACCCAAGCCATGACCGACACTGCCTCCCGCCCCAAGGCGACGCCGCACCAGCACCTCGAGAACGGCCGCACCCGCGTCACCGAGTGGCGCTTCGCGCCGGGTGCCGAGACGGGCGCCCATACCCACGAGTACGACTACGTGATCGTCCCGGTCACCCGCAGCCGCATGCGGCTGGAAATGCCGGACGGCACGGTGAACCATGCCGAGTTGGAGCCCGGCCGGAGCTATTTCCGCTCCGCCGGCGTGTCGCACAACGTGATCAACGACGGCGACGGCGATCTCGTCTTCGTGGAGGTCGAGTTCCTGGAGCCCGCTTCGGCCCGGTCATAGCCGCGATGGGCTCGCACGCCGAAGCACCGTCCGCCGGCACCATTCCCGATGCCCGGCAGACCGTCGCGAAGGTCGTGCTGATCCTGGCGATCGGGCTGTTCTGGGGCGGCAACTGGCCGGCGGTGAAAACGGTGCTGTTCGAGTTGCCGCCCATCACGCTCCGCGCCATCGGCTTCTCCACGGGAGCGCTGGCGCTGCTGGCCTGGGCACGGGCCAGGGGACTCCCGCTGAAGGTGCCTGCTGCGGAAATGCCGTGGCTGGCGGCGACGGGTCTGCTCAACATCCTCGCCTTCAATCTCTGCACGGCCTTCGCGCAGCTGATGATGCCGACCTCGCGCGCCGCCATCATCGCCTTCACCATGCCGGTCTGGGCCGCCCTGCTGGCGATCCCCTTCCTGGGCGAGCGGCCGGGCGGGCGGCAGGTCGTCGGCCTGACGCTCGGGCTGGGCGGGCTGCTGGTCTTGCTCGGTCCGGAAGCCCTGCGGGGTGGAGCCGGGAACCTTGCGGGACCGCTCCTGGTCATCACTGCGGCCGTGTCCTGGGCCCTGGGGACCGTGCTGATGAAACGGCGCGGCATTTGGGAGAGCCACGCCGTCGTGGTGACCGGCTGGCAATACGCCCTGTCGGCCCTGCCGGTGATCGTCCTGGCGGCCGTGCTGGAGTCCGCGCCGGGGCCGGCCTCCTGGCACCTGTCGACCTGGCTGGCCCTGGGCTATCACCTCGTCTTCTCCATCTGCGTCGCGCAGATCCTGTGGTTCGTCATCGTCAAGCGGCTCACCGTCGCGCAATCGACCATCGCCACCCTGGTGATACCGGTGGTGGGCGTCGCCGGCTCCGTCCTGGTCCTCGGCGACCCGCTGACGGCGCGCGTGCTGGTCTCGCTCGCCCTGGTGGTTTCCGCCGTCGCCTGCGTCATGGTGCGGCGGCGCCGGAACGGATGAAAAAGGAGAAAAACAATGGACAAGGGTATTGCTTCCGACGGCGGGCTTCCGGACGGGGGATTGCGGCAGGCCGTCATCGACGCGGTTGACGCGCTCCAGGACGCCAACGTGGCGCTGCTGTCCGCCCTGGTGGGGGAACCCTCCACGCTCGGCAACGAACAGGGCGCCCAGGCCGTGATGGAATCGGCGTTCGCCGATCTGGGACTGGAGGTGGACCGCTTCGCCATCGACGAGGACGCGATCCGCGCCCTGCCCGGCTACTCCCCCTCGGTCATGTCCTATGACGGGCGGGAGAATGTGGTGGGCATCCACCGGCCGCGCGGGGCGACGGGGCGCTCGCTCATCCTGAACGGCCATATCGACGTGGTTCCCGAAGGACCGGGAGAGCTCTGGAGCAACCCGCCCTATGAGCCCGTGGTGCGCGACGGGCGGCTGTTCGGCCGTGGCTCCGGCGACATGAAGGCCGGGATCGCCGCCTACACCACCGCCTTCCGGGCGCTCCGCGAGCTGGGGTTCGCCCCGGCGGCGCCGGTCTATCTCCAGTCCGTGGTGGAGGAGGAATGCACCGGCAACGGCGCGCTGGCCTGCCTCCACCGCGGCTACCGCGCCGACGCCGCGGTCATCCCCGAGCCCTTCGACCACACCCTCATGACGGCGCAGCTGGGCGTGATGTGGGTGCGCCTGACCGTCACCGGCAAGCCGGCGCATGTGCTGGACACCTCGGCCGGGAGCAACGCCATCGAGAGCGCCTTCGCCCTGATGGACCGTCTGCGCCGGCTGGAGGAGCGCTGGAACGAGCCGGGACATCGCCATCCCGCATACGCCGACCACCGCCATCCCGTGAACTTCAACCTGGGCAGGATCGAGGGCGGCGAATGGACGTCCTCGGTTCCGTCGCGCTGCACGATCGACGTCCGGATCGGCTTCTATCCCGGCATGACCACGGCCGAGGTGCGCGACGCCGTCCTGGGAACCGTGCGCGAGGCGGAAAGGGAGCTGGGCGGGCTGCGGGTCGAGGTGGAGTGGCGGGGCTTCCAGGCCGAGGGCTGCGTGATCGACCGACAGCACCCGATGATGCGCATGCTGGCCGACAGCCACCGGACGGTGCTCGGCGGCGAACCGGCCGACCTGGCCGCGACCTGCACCACCGATGCCCGCTTCTTCAATCTCTACGGAAACACGCCGGCCACCTGCTACGGCCCCGAGGCCGCCGGCATCCACGGCATCGATGAGTCCGTGTCGCTCGACAGCCTGCGGGACGTGACGCGGGTCCTCGCCCTGTTCATGGCGGGCTGGTGCGGCCTGGAGAGGGCCGGCTGAGGATAACGAGCCGGCTCGGCAGTTCGACATTCGACCGGACCCGCACTACCTCGTCGAAGGTGCCGCCTTCCACGAGGTGGCTGCGGTATCCGGACCCATGAACCTTGGCCAACGCCTGGTGCGGACAGTGGAATCGATGGTGCTCCAGTCCACGATCCGAGAGCCGACACAAGAACATTAACCTATTATTTTAATATTATTATATGTAAATTTTTAAGGCCGTTTGGATTAATCCAATAATCGAGCCAAGCCGATTATCATCGACTTGTAATATTACTGAAATCGCTTTCTGAAAATGTCCGCCCAGCCAATCGCGGCTCCGTGTCATCACGCAGGTTGCCGCACTTATTATACAGGCGTAGGGAGGGCTTACTTGATGTCCAGCACGATCAGCACCGACGAGACCTTCCGTCTCCAGATACTTCATGCCTCTGACCTGGAAGGTGGCATCGACGCGATCCAGCGGGCACCCAATTTCGCCGCCATCGAGCAGGCCCTGGAGGCGGAGGAGGAAAACTCCATCACCCTGTCGGCCGGCGACAACTATATTCCCGGCCCCTTCTTCAACGCCTCCGCCGATCCCGACCTGGGTCCCGCCTTCGCGGATGCCTACAACTTCCTGTACGGATTGCCGGCCGATGCCGACGATGTGAGCTTCGAAGAATTGGCTCCGGCGCAGGGCCGCATCGACATCTCGGTGATGAACCTGGTCGGGTTCGACGCCTCGGCCTTCGGCAACCACGAGTTCGACCTCGGGCTGGACGCCATCTCCTCGATCATCGGCGTGGCCGCCGGGGCGCCGGACGCCGGCGAACCGCCGCTGTCCGGGATCGACTGGATGGGCGCCCAGTTCCCCTACCTGTCGTCGAACCTGGAATTCACCGGCTCCGGACTCGAATCCCTCTACACGGACGAGATCCGAACCGCCGACAGCTTCCGCACCGACCTGGACGCCGCGGCGGCCGGTACCGCCGATCCGGCCAAGATCGCGAACAGCGCCATCATCGAGGAGAACGGCGAGCCGATCGGCGTGATCGGCCTGACCACGCCGCGCCTCGCAGAGATCTCCTCCCCCGGCACGGTCGGGGTCGAGGGCTCGGACGAGGACCTCTCCACCCTGGCGGAGATCGTCAATGCCGAGGCGGCCCGGCTGGCCGACCAGGGCGTCACCAAGGTCGTCCTGGTCAGCCATCTCCAGCAGCTCGCCCTTGAACAGGGTCTGGCACCGCTGTTGAACGGCGTGGACGTGATCATCGCCGGCGGGTCCGACACGATCCTGGCCGACGACACCGACACGCTCCGACCCGGCGACGAGGCTGCCGGCCCCTACCCGGTCACCGCGACCGGAGCGGACGGCAACCCGATCGCCATCGTCTCGACCGACGGCGAATACAGCTATGTCGGCCGGCTGGTGGTCGAGTTCGACGCCGAGGGCGTGCTGATTCCGGACGGCATCGATCCGGAGGAGAGCGGCCCGATCGCCACCACGGACGAGCAGGTCGCGGCGCTCTACGACGGCGCCGACCCATTCGCCGAGGGCACCGCGGCCGGCGAGGTCAGCGACCTGGTGGGAGAAGTCCAGGGTATCGTGGACGCCCAGGACGGCAACGTCTTCGGCCTCAGCTCGGTATTCCTGGAGGGCCGCCGGATCAATGTCCGGACGGAGGAGACCAACCTGGGCAACCTGTCGTCCGACGCCAACATCGCGGCGGCGCGGGAGATCGACCCGGACGTCCAGGTCTCGATCAAGAACGGCGGCGGCATCCGCGCGCCGATCGGCACGGTGGCGGATGACGGCACCCTGCTGCCGACCCAGGCCAACCCGGAAGCCGGCAAGGAGGCGGGCGAGGTCTCCGAGCTGGACATCTCCAACGCGCTGCGCTTCAACAACAGCCTGACCACGCTGACCGTGACGGCCGAACAGCTCAAGGCCGCCCTGGAGCACGGCGTCGCCGCCGTAGGCCCCGGCGCCACTCCCGGCCAGTTCGCCCAGGTCGGCGGCGTCGCCTTCAGCTATGACCCGGACCTGCCGGCCGGCGAGCGGGTGCGCACGGCCGTGCTGCTGGACGACCAGGGCGAACCGGCCCGGACCGTCGTCGCCGACGGCGAGGTCGCCCCGGACGCGCCGGACGCCATCCGGCTGGTGACCCTGAGCTTCCTGGCGGACGGCGGCGACGGCTATCCGTTCCCCGAGTTCATCGAGGCCGATCCGGAGTTCGCCAACCGCGTCGATCTGGCCGACGTGCCGACCGACCCGGGCGCCGCGACCTTCGCCGACCCCGGCACCGAGCAGGACGCCCTGGCCGAGTACCTGGCCGCCGAGTTCGCCGAGACCCCGTTCGACGAAGCCGAGACCGCGCAGGCCGAGGACGAGCGCATCCAGAACCTGTCGGTCCGCGAGGACTCGCTGGACGACATCGGGGATGGTGACGGTGACGGCGATGGTGATGGCGATACGGGAGCCGGCATCGCGCTGACGCCGCTCGGCGTGTTCGAGACCGGCATCTTCGACGAGAGCGCGCAGGAGATCCCGGCCTATGATCCGCTGACCCAGCGGCTGTTCGTCAGCAACGACGGCGACCTGGCGGTGGACATCCTCGACGTTTCCGATCCCGACGCGCCGGTCCGCGTCGGACAGGCCGACATCGGCGCGCTGTCCGGAGCAGGCGGCGTCAACAGCGTGGCCGTTTCCGGCGGGGTGGTCGCCGCCGCGGTGCAGAACGAGGACGGCGCCGAGAACGGCTTCGTCGCCTTCTACAGCAACGGCGGGACTTTCCTGGGCACCGTCGAGGCCGGCGTGCTTCCGGACTCGCTGACCTTCACGGCGGACGGGACGAAGCTGCTGGTCGCCAACGAGGGGGAACCGACCGACACGACCGACCCCGAAGGCAGCATCAGCGTCATCGACCTCGCCGACGGCCTGATCGGGGCCGAGGCGACGCCGATCGATTTCTCCGCCTTCGACGGGCGGGAGGACGAGTTGCGCGACCAGGGCGTGCGGATCGAGGCGGGCAAGACCGTCTCGCAGGACGTGGAGCCGGAATATATCGCGGTGTCCCCGGACGGCGCCGTCGCCTGGGCCACCTTGCAGGAGAACAACGCGGTCGCGCGGATCGACCTCTCCACCCTGGAGGTGACCGACATCCTGCCGCTGGGCACCAAGGACTTCTCCGAGGACGGCAACGGAATCGACCCGAACGACGAGGACGGCATCGCGATCCGCCCGGTCCCCGTCCTGGGCCTGTACCAGCCCGACGCGATCGCGAGCTACGCCGGGGCGGACGGCGAGACCTATTGGGTCACCGCCAACGAGGGCGATACCCGCGACGGCGAGGAGATCCGCGTCGCCGACGCGGACCTGGATCCGACCGCCTTCCCCGACGCCGAATCGCTCCAGTCCGACGAGGAACTGGGCCGCCTGACGGTCTCGGCCGTGGACGGCGATACCGACGGCGACGGCGACATCGACCAGCTCTACACCTTCGGCGGCCGGTCCTTCACGATCTGGAACGACCAGGGTGAGCGGGTCTTCGACAGCGGCGACCAGTTCGAGCGGATCACCGCCGCGGAGCTGGGCACCACCGGCTTCAACGCCAACAACGACGAAAACGACAGCTTCGACAACCGGTCCGACAACAAGGGGCCGGAGCCGGAAGGCGTCGCGGTCGGCGAGGTCGACGGCCGCACCTATGCCTTCGTCGGTCTGGAGCGGGTCGGCGGCGTCATGGTCTATGACGTGACCGACGCCGACGGCGCCCGGTTCGTCCAGTACGTCAATACCCGCGACTTCGCCGGATCGGCCGAGGACGGCACCGCGGGCGACCTCGGCCCGGAAGGTCTGGCCTTCATCACCGCCGGCGACAGCCCGACCGGCGAGCCGCTGCTGGCGGTCACCAACGAGGTCAGCGGGACCACCCGACTGTTCGGCATCGGCGTCCCGGCGGAGCCGGACTATACCGCGATCGGCGAGATCCAGGGAACCGGCGCCACCTCCCCGCTGGCCGGCCAGACCGTCACGGCGCGCGGCGTCGTGACCGCGGTGGACGGCAACGGCTACTACCTCCAGGACACCGGGGAGAACGGCGAGGGCGACGGCGACGACGCCACCTCGGACGGCATCTTCGTCTTCACCGGGTCCGCCCCGACGGTCGTCCAGGGCATGGAGATCGCCGTCACCGGCACCGTCTCGGAGTTCACCCCCGGCGGCGCGTCGAGCGGCAACCTGTCCACCACCCAGATTTCCCAGGTGACCGACACCCGGGTGCTGGCGACCGATGCCGACCTGCCGGACGCGGTGATCATCGGAGAAGCCGGCCGCGAACCGCCGACCGAGACCATCAGCCCCGACGGCATCGAGTTCTACGAAAGCCTGGAAGGCATGCGGGTCACCGTCGCCGACGCCGTTGCCACGTCGCCGACCAACGGCTTCGGCGAGATCTTCACGGTGGCCGACCAGGGCGCCGGGGCGACCGGGCTCAACGATCGCGGCGCGATCGTGATCGGGCCGGACGACTTCAACCCGGAGCGGGTCCAGCTCCAGTTCGACTCCGACGTGTCCGGCGACCTCACCGCCGAGGTGGACACCGGCGCCCTGCTGGGCGACGTGACCGGCGTCGTATCCTACGCCTTCGGCAATTACGAGGTGCTGGTCCAGGAGTTGGGCGAAGTGGTGCCGAGCCCGATCGAGCGGGAGACCACGGATCTCGAGGGCGGCGCGGATCGCCTGACCGTCGCCGGCTACAATGTGGAGAACCTGGACCCCAACGACGATGACGGCGACACCGACTTGGCCGACGGCAAGTTCGACGCCCAGGCCGAACAGATCGTCACGAACCTGAAGTCGCCCGACATCATCGCCCTCCAGGAGATCCAGGACGGCAGCGGCTCGGCCGACGACGGGACCGTCAGCGGCGAGGCCACCGCCCAGGCGCTGATCGACGCCATCGAGGAGGCCGGCGGCCCGACCTACACCTATGTGGAGGTGGCTCCCGAGGACGGCACCTCCGGCGGCCAGCCCGGCGGAAACATCCGGGTCGGCATGCTCTACAACGGCGACCGGGTCGATCTGGTCGAGGACAGCGTGCAGGCGATCGGCGAGTTCGGGGAGGAGCCCTGGACCGACAGCCGCGTGCCGCTCTACGCCCAATTCGAGTTCAACGGCAACGCCGTGGACGTGATCACCGTCCACAACACGTCGAAGGGCGGCGGCACCCCGCTGTTCGGCGCGGTCCAGCCGCCGGTCAACGGCGGCGAGGAACAGCGGATCGCCCAGGGCAAGGCGATCAACGCGTTCGTGGACGAGCTTTTGGAAGAGGACGCCGACGCCAACGTGGTGGTTCTCGGCGATTTCAACGAGTTCCAGTTCCTGGAGCCGCTGGCGGCCGTCACCGGCGAGGGCGACGAGCAGGTGCTGAACAACCTGACGCTCACCCTGCCGGAGGAGGAACGCTACAGCTATATCTTCGAAGGCAACGCCCAGGCGCTCGACCACGCGCTGGTGAGCGACGCGCTGGCGGAGAAGACCGACTATGACGTGGTCCATGTCAACGCCGAGTTCACCGAGCAGGCCAGCGACCACGACCCGCTGGTGGTCGGCCTGGACCTGCCCGAGACCTTCGAGGTCACCGACGGCCGGGACGTGATACGGGCCGGCGACGGCGACAACCGGATCGCGGCGCTTGGCGGGCCGGACCTCATCGCGCTGGGCGACGGCACCGACATCGCCGAGGGCAATGCCGGCGACGACGCGATCGACGGCGAGGCCGGAACCAACATCATGTCCGGCGGCGACGGCGCCGACACGATCCGCACCGGCACCGGCTTGGACATCGCCCTGGGCGGGGCCGGTGCGGACCGGCTGATCGGCACCACCGGCACCAACGCGCTGTTCGGCGGCTCGGACTCCGACCTGCTGACCAGCGGCGACGGGATCGACCTGCTGGCCGGCGGGCGGGGCAGCGACACGGTCGTGGCGGGCTCCGGCCGGGACGCGGTGTTCCTCGGTTCCGACGAGGATCTGATCGTGTTCCCCAAGGGCTGGCTGGACGACGACAAGGCGGACACGACCTTGGTCGCCGACCTGGGCAATGGCGACGCGATGCTGTTCGAGGGCGGACGCGACCTCGACCTGACGGCGGACACCATCGACTTCGCCCCGATCCTCGGGCAGGTGGACGATCTGCTGAACGGCGACCTCGGGCTCCTGAGCCCGCAGCTCCAATCCCTGCTCGCTGGCATCGAGGACGGCGAGGACGTGGCCGAGGCGCTGGCGCCGCTGACCGCGCTGGAACCGGACGCCAACGGCCAGATCCTGGTGCCGGTGGTCGGCATCGGCGCCGGGCTGGACACGGTGACGGTGATCTCCGGCGACATCGAGGCCGTGCGGCAATCGATCTACGGAGCGTAACCGGCCCATCACCGCCGTGACGGGTGGCATGAGGGGCGGCGGCATCGACCATGCCGCCGCCAACCTCTTCCTGAAGGAAGTTACAGGTTCATCGCCGCGCGCCGCGCGCGGAAGAGTCCCGATCCTATAGGTGACTTGAAGGAGCTGGCCGAAACGACTTCCTTGAACGTCGAGGGGGTCGAGGAATCCGGTCCCGTCGGCATGATCAAGATACTCGAAGGCCCTGGCTGACCAATTGGCATCCATATTGAAGCGCGAGCCGGCATTGTCCGCCTATGTCGGGATGGCGCAAATGTCCGGATGTTGCGTGATGATCGCCCGCCCGATTACTTGCTTTCCAAGTAATCGGCCTTCGTGCCACTCCAGCCGCCGCGACGCGCCAAACCTTCGGTCGCGCTAAGGTAACTTCCCGAAGCTCGGCGGCCAGTGAACCATAGTGCGGATTGTCAGGAAAAACTCCAGGCAAGCCACTGTTTTGAGTGGCGTCCCCTACGGGAGGGGAGACGCCAACTTCGCCGGAAAGCTTCTAGATCAAGGGCTTTGGTCGCCAAAGTCAGCGGTTCGACAAGCCATTGCTACGAAACCTGCTACGATGGCTGCCCCCTTCATGCCGAATGCAAACCTGCACCTCCGGTCCAATGGCGTCTTCTATGTACGCCTATTCGTTCCATCCGATCTAGTACCCCGCTTCGGTCGACGGGAAATTACCCGCAGCCTTCGGACAAGCCGGCGAACCGAAGCTCATCGTTCATTAACCATAATGAAAGCGGCCGGCCTTAGGTTATTCGCCATAACCAGAGCGAATGCGATGATGACCGAAGCCGACGTGAAGAACCTTGCTCGCCAGCATTTCGACCGAGCAATGGCCGAAGCTGAGGACATGCGCCTGCGCCAGCGCATACCGGCCCATGATCCCGACATCCATTACCGTTTGGACCCGCACGATGCGATGTTGGACACCTATGATGAGGTTGTCGGCATCGCGCAGGATGACCTGGACCGGAATTGCCTGGGACATGTCGCCGAAGACGTGGACGCTATCCTGACCGCCAGCGGCATTGTCCTTGACCGGAACAGCCCTGCGTGGCGCAAGCTGGCCCACTACACGCTTCGCGCCAACCTGGAGATTGCGAAGCTAACCCGTGATCGGGCATATAGCCTTTTCGACACTGATCCGGCCGACCCGGTGGTAGCTCCCTGCCCTGCTGGATCTGTGGTCGCCTTGAATATCGCTGGCAATACGCCTGCCCCTGGTTTCATGGCGGAAGCTCAGCCCACACTGCAGGAAATCTACGAGAGGTATAAGGCAGAGCGTCGCCCCGCCGCCAAAACCATCGCCAAGTTCGATACCGCCGTAGCTCGGTTCAACAGCCTGCACGGCGATATGCCGATCGACAGCATCACCAAAGCGCATGTGCGAGAGTTCAAGGCTGCGATGTTGAAGATGCCGCGTGCCCTGCCCGGCCCTCTGCGTGATCTCCCTCTTCGGGATGTCCTGGCGCAGGTTGACGGCAGGAGCGATCTTGAGCGACTTTCTGGATCGTCCGTTAATGCCCTCCTGGGATCGATAGGAACCTTGCTCAGCTGGGCGGTCCAGAACGGTTACCTTGAGGCCAATCCCTTTTCCGGGATGAAGGTTCGAGAGTCCAAGACCAGCAGCGAAACACGGTTGCCCTACAGCACGGCGGACTTGGGTACCATCTTTAACTCACCCGTATATCGCGGCCGGAAGTCGCTGGCACGCTCTACAGTTCCCGGACCTGCCCTCATCCGTAATGCCGACTTCTGGCTGCCGATGCTGGGCGCCTTCACCGGAGCGCGGCTGAACGAATTGGGACAGCTTCAGGTGGCCGATGTGCGGCAGGATAACGGTATCCACTACATCGATATCAACACGGTTGGCGACGGCAAGACAATCAAGACCAACGAGTCCAGGAGGAAGGTTCCCCTCCATCCCGAACTGATCCGGTGCGGGTTCCTGGCCTATGTGGATCAGCAACAGCAAGCTGGTCACGATCGGGTGTTCTCCGAGCTGAAGCCGGACTGCAAGGGCCATCTGACCGGCAACTGGTCGAAGTGGTGGGGCCGGTATGCCCGAGACATCGGCATCACGGACAACCGAAAAGTCTTCCACTCATTCCGGCACGGTTTCAAGGACGCTTGTCGGGCGGCTGGTATCGAGGAGGCCGTGTTCGACGCGTTGATGGGGCATAGCAGTGCGTCGGTCAGTCGTCGCTATGGACAAGGCTACCCACTGGCACGATTGGCCGAGGCAATGGCAAGCGTCCGGTATGACAATCTGGACGTGGGCCATCTGCACGTGGCCGAGTAGAACCCCGGTCACCAAATCAACTGTTATGGGTAATGAGGAACTCCTCCCTCCCCCTCCCCTTCAAGGCCATGGATTAAGAATTAACCGTTATGGGTAATGGGGAATACCCCCTCCCCCCTCTCCTAATCCATGGCCTTGGTATCCCTGAAGTCGTGGGCGGATGCTCTACGCCTTGCCCCATCCCTTCCGATGCCATGCGGCCAGACGATCATCATAGTCCCGAAAACTCGGATCAGGCCGAAGCACATCCTCGATGTCCCATGCCCCGTCCGGATTTCCTCTGGCCTCCCTGGCACGCTGAACGCTCAGCGTCCCTTTAACCTTGCCAGCAATTCCGGTCACTTCCTCGAATGCCTGGGTCATCACGGCCTCAAGTTCATCGGTGTAACCATGGTGCATGATGACACTGTCATGGATAGGAAGGCATGGAATGCCCCGCTCGGCAAAATAGACCAGTACCTTTTCCAGAATGTCACTATCTACCCTTTGCAGGCGGATGCCTTCACCCGTACCAAAATACTTGGCAATCGGGGCAAACGCTTGTCGCACTACTTTCTTGAACTCAGGCCATGACATGCCGATAGCGTCAGCGTCGAAGCTGCTTACCGGATTGATGCGATTAGTGCTGGCGTTAATCAGGGCGTTGAAGGTCTGCTTGACCACCTCCCTGAACCGTGGATCAAGCCCAATGTCGTACGGATCATCCGGTGCTTCCAGCCCTTCCATAGCAAACAACATCCGGGGGTGGATGGAAGAGTAGTCGATCTCCACCGTTAGTTTGCCATTGATCCGGATGTAGGGACGGAGGTCACTGGGCACATTCTGCCACCAACCGCCATAGAACCGTCCGCCCATCAGGAATGAGTTATTGTTGAAGATGCGGCTCAAATACCGGCTACCAAGATCAATTGGCACCCGATCCTCCTTGGCCTCAAGCCGCTCCTGCAGGTTAACCCATTCGTCACGACTGATCTCGATGTCCGGCCAGTTCTGCCGAAGAACGTGGTTGATCCGACCAAGATTGTTACGCATCCGGGTCGTATCTTCGGTGTCGTCGTACTCCACCATCCTTCCGCTGTTATCACGAAGCAGGATCGTCTCCCGTGTCGGTGACGGAACCACATCGATCGGTGAAAGTTGGGTCTCCTCCTGAAGCAGCAGTCCCAACTTCTCGGTGCCAACAACCCTAGTCACCTGCCCTTCGCCAGTCGCCTTGAACTGGTATCCAGGGTTGGTGACCTTGAGGAACCCCAAGGCTTCCAAACCTCGAAACGCAGCCTCAAACTGACGGTAGGTCAGGTGCGGATTGCGGTACCGTGAGGCACCACTGTAGGCATTGGCATCCAACGAAATGCCCAGTTTGGTCTTAGGATCAATCGACCAGACTGTGAACAGGTTCAGCAGGAGCACGCGGATTGCGGTCCTGAACCGGAATGCCTCTGCCTCGGTGCGCCTCCTTATTCGCTCTTCCAACGCCTCAATCGCGCTGGCCACCTGATCAACTAAGCTGTTCAGAGCAGGCGACTCAGCCCACCGATGGCTGTCAAATCGTCTCTCATGTGGCTTCTGCGTAGCGGCTCCATTTTGCCTTGACATACTTGACTCATATGCATGAATGACGTTACTCCAGATGCTTCAACTTCTCGCCAGGCATTCCACTTCATTGCCCGTTTTAAAAGTGCAGCCAGTCCGATTGAGCGCGGGGGAAGGGTCACGTCTATAGCTGTTTGGAAGGGCGGAGATGCCCATTCTGGAGGCCGCAATGTGGACACCCGAGGATCGAGCGCTGGTTGGGGATTATGGTTCCGGTCAGGCCTTGAGCGATGATCAGTACCGCCTGATCGAGCCGTTCATCCCGCCGCCGAAGCCGGGCGGTCGGCCCCGGACCACCGATATGCGGCAGATGCTGGATGGCCTGTTCTATGTCGTGCGCACCGGGTGTCAGTGGCGCCACCTGCCACCGCCTCCCGCTTTTCCACCGTGGCAAACAGTCTATGGCTATTTCCGAACTTTCCTGGAGGGTGGTGTGTGGGAAACCATCCGCCACTATCTGGTCATAACTCTGCGCGAGACCGAAGGTCGAGAGGCCAGCCCGACGGCTGTCATCATCGACACCCAGACCGTCAAAACCACGGAAAAAGGGGCTCTCGCGGCTACGATGCCGCCAAGAAGGTCAAGGGCCGCAAGCGCCATATCGGGGTCGATACCTCTGGCTTTCTGCTCGGTGTCCTCGTTCACGCTGCCGATATCCAGGACGCCGACAGCGCTTGGGATCTGCTGAAGAAGATTAAGCACCTCTACTGCTGGCTCCAGGTCGTCTTCGCCGACAGCATCTACAATCGGTTGCCGGTCCTGCTCGCCTGCTTCCTGCTCGGCCTGACGCTGATCATCGTCCGCCGGATCGCCGGGACAACTGGCTTCGTCGTCATCCCTCGCAGATGGATCGTTGAAAGAACATTCGGCTGGTTCGGGCGATGGCGTCGCCTGTCCAAAGACTATGAAGAATTGCCAGAAGTCTCCGAAGCCATGGTCACCCTCGCAGCCATTCGCATGATGCTACAGCGCCTCGCCCACCCAAATCGAAAGCGCCTGCCACCTCCATGACTTTCAAAACGGGCAGTCAGTGGAAACAAAAACGATGAGCGACCTTTAAGACGCGGTGATCGGTGCCACGGAGCATCACTATGTAGCTCATCTCATTGCACGATGTTTCTAACTGACCTGCGGTCCTAGTGTAGATTTTACAGATCCGTGGAGCAGCACAAACCTTGCTCTTGTCCTTCACCAGAGTAAGCACGCTGAGATCACACAGATTTTGGTGCATGACGATCTCGGTATTAGTCATAATCACCATCACAACGCTTCAAAAACAGGAAATGTTTCGAGATCCATGCCAAATAACTTTACTTTGCCCCCTGCACTCCTACGCGAACTTGGATACTTGATCAATGATGGTCAGCGTCGCGGCTGGGCTGATCGGGTGGCCCAAATGATCAGAGTTAATCCGCGAACGGTTGAAGCATGGGCAAGAGGTGAGCGAGAGTGCGAGGGGCCATCGGCAGTGCTGATAGCCCACTTGGCACGAATGACAGCAAACGGCACTTACACGGATATATCGCTTGACGAAGTCGCTAAAATAATTGCATCGCACGGCATCAAATCGTCTATTGATCTTGATGATCCAGGAACGCGAACAAAAATTCGATCGGTGATAAAGCTAACTTCGAGCATAAAAAAGGTTGCTGAAGACCTTGGCATTAACAGACCCGCGTTATCACGTTGGCTTTCCGGAGAGAGCGCTTTGAGCTTTGACTTGGCGTCGAAAGTTTTAAGCTTTCTTGGGCTGAATAGAAGCATGGAGACGCCTTACGAAGCAACGTGGCACGTTAATCTTAACGACGATCCAAGTGACGAGTTCCTTCAAGACATTCGGGACGCTATTGCTTTATTCTTTCCTGAATTGCCCGACTGTATCGTTTCCCAAACAGACATGAGATCCGAACGGCATACTACATTTTCGGTTAAGCTTTCACGTCAACAAACAACCATCAGTATAGATATCAGAGCTGCAAATAAACTTGTCCGCAACGTTGATATTTTACAGAAACTCTTCTCAGCGTTCGATGGTGTGTCTACATTTACATTTTACTGCCCCGTCGAATGCCAGAAGGACTAGAAGGAATACGCGTAAAAAGTCGAAGGATAGATCCTTCTGCAGTTATGGGTTAGGATACGAAAAGGGCAGCAGCTTTCGCCACTGCCCCTTTCGTGTTCATTGGACCCGGTTGCCCCAGTCCGCACTTCGATTAGAAGTTCAGGCGGGTGCTCAGCACGGCAACGTAACCTTCATTGCTGACCGTAGGTCCGGCAGCAACACCAGTAGCAGTAACGGGAACGACGTCCTCATCCACGAACATCAGGTCGGCCTGGACGATGAAGCCCGGAGCCAGGGTGTAGGCGAAGCCACCGCCGTAGGTCTTGTAGTCCGGAGTGTAAGTGGTGAAGCCACCCTTCGCACCCTCGGCATCGGCATAGCTAATACCGACCGCGAACGGACCGGCCGTGTAGCTGGCGCCGACGTGCCAAGCGCTTGCGTCACCGGCGTTCGTGCCGGCAGTAGCGCCGAAGTCGTCGCCGTCAATGTAGCCGCCGCCGAACTTGAAGCCGGCGTAGCCGACCTGGGCACCGGCCTGCCAAGCGAAGAAGTCTTCCAGCTCGGTGGCGCCGACGGCGTCTTCGCCGCTGGCCGTCGAACCGGTGGCGCCCAGGGCGACCGAGAAGCCGGCGAAGGTGCCGGTGTAGTTGGCGCCGAACTCGAAGAAGTCCCGGTAGGTGGTGTCTTCCTTAAAGGCGACGACCGACTGACCCTCGTTGCCGTTCTGGGTGGCGTAGCTGACGCCGGCCTGGATGCCGGCGAACCGCGGGGTCAGGTACATGACCTTGGTGGAGTCACCCGAGTCCGGAGCCTTGATGGTGCCGAAGAAAGGCTGGGCGCCGAAGCGGGGCACCGAAGTAGAGCCGGTGTCCAGGAAGTCGTAGGCGTCGCCGTCGAGCTGCTCGATACCGATCAGCGGGGCGTAGATGGCGAGCGTGTCGGCAGCGCCGTCGAAGTCACCGAGCTCGATACGGCCCCAGGTGCCGCCGAGGTAGACCGAGGCTTCGTCCGTAACGATGCCGGCGTTGGCACCCGAGGAGTTCTGCAGCTCGACCTTGGCACCGTAGAGCAGGCCATTGTCGGCCTTGCCGTCGGCGCGGACGACGATCTCGGTCTCGAGCTGGAACTCGCGGCTGGTACGGCCGGGAGCATCGTCATCGTAGTAGGCGCCGAAGAACTCGGTGTAACCGCCCAGGGACACGGTGATCTGCGCCTGTGCAGCCTGCGCATACAAAGCGGCGGCGGCGATCGCGGTGGTCCCCAAAAGGATCTTTTTCATTTAAGCTACCCCTATCGAGTATTCATTCAACCGACGCAGCCACGATCTTGTCGTCCCCGCTGTCGTCTTGGTCGTATAAATACCGGGAAAGGCATGGCTTGCAACAACATCCATGCTTCTCCTCTGGTCAAAGCCACACACCGTGACAATGATACAACACATGCCTTCGGCGGGTGATCGGTACTCTCCGACACAAACAAAGGTGGCGAGCGACATGAATGCAGCGCTGAACGGCGACAAGCTGGGCGACCATTGCATCATTAATGTATACCCATACGAGACATAGGTCGTGAGACATTTGCCCCAGCATCTATGAGTCTCATTTGGATTGATTATCGATTTCGAGACAGGCAAAGTTCAGGTTCTAGACCCATATGAGACACAATCGGGAACCGGAGCATGACCGTCTACGGCTACGCCAGAGTGAGCACCATTGACCAAGACCTGTCCATCCAGACCACGGCGCTGAAAGCCGCTGGGTGCGATGTAGTACGATCGGAGAAGGTGAGCGGCACCAGCCGACAAGGGCGGACCGAGCTGGACACACTGCTTCAGTTCCTTCGGTCTGACGACGTGCTGGTAGTCACCAGGGTAGACCGGTTAGCCCGCAGCATCGGCGACCTTCAGGATATCGTTCGGGAACTGAAGGCCAAGGGAGTGACCCTGAGGGCAACGGAACAACCAATCGATACCGGGACGGCTGCCGGTAAAGCGTTCCTAGATATGCTAGGCGTGTTCGCGGAGTTCGAGACGAACCTGAGGAAAGAGCGCCAGTTAGAGGGGATCGCAAAAGCCAAGGCCGAAGGCGTCTATAAGGGCCGGAAGGCCAGCATTGACACTGTACAGGTACGCGCCCTTAAGGCCGGAGGGCTAGGGGCAGGTGAAATCGCCAAGCGCCTTGGGATTGGACGAGCGAGCGTGTACCGCATCCTTGATGCTGCAGAAGCCCGCCAGAAGGCCACAGGATAGCTTTCGGTCTCCGCAGGGGAAAGGAGCGGAAAAACTTGGGGACTCACCCAGCAAGCCTCCCAAGGGCATGGTGAAGCATCCCGCCCAGGAAGGTACAACCGCGCCGATGCGGAGCAATGGGCGTAAGGAACTGGCTGCCGGACGGCGGTTCTAAGCCGCCTCTGGTTGACCTGCCCGCAAAGACCGCACGATGAAGCAATTCGGCCTTCAGCTACCTCCCCCGGGGCAGGGACCAAGCCCCCCTCTCAGACATCCGTACACACACTCGGTGTAGATTGACCTGTCAGGTTTGGAAACCACAGAGCCGAGCAACCAGGTAGCGGTACATAGATTGGTTGCCAAAAAAGAATTATACATGAAAGACTTGTAATTTTTCCATACACATAGGCGCCGAGGCGGAAAAACGTATCCATCACCGTCAATGCCACCATACAGTGTAACTCGTTAACCACACCAGAGGCTAGGCTTCTGCTACGAAGCCTGCTACGATTTCAGTGCCTGTCGGATTGCTGTAGGCGCCGGAAAACCTTGATCTAAGCCACTACTTTGAGTGGCGTCCCCTACGGGATTCGAACCCGTGTCGCCGCCGTGAAAGGGCGGTGTCCTAGGCCTCTAGACGAAGGGGACGAGGCGCTGAAGTGAGTGGATGGATAGCCGGGCGACGGGGGTAAATCAAGGCGGATTCTGCTGGGGCGGCGAAGTTTCTGTGGGAAATTTCTCCGCCCCGGCAATGGGTCAGCCAGCGGTGCCCCAGACCGGGGCGGCATCCTCGATCATCAGCTGGACCTCGTTCCGGCCCTGCCAATTGTCGGGGCGCAGATGGCCGGCGACATGCAGCGGCGCGCCGCCGCTCTTGAGCAGGCCCTTGCCCAGGTCGCTGTCGAGCGCGCGGAACGCGATGGCCTTCAGGCGCTCGCCGCCTCCGCTGGTCAGGATGCAGCGGACATGGTTCTCGCCGACCACGCTGGCATGGGCGATGCGGGCGTCGGCCAGCGCGAAGCGGGGCTCGGAATTGCCTGTGCCAAAGGGACCCAGCTTGGCCAGCGTACCGACCAAGCCGGGCGTGGCTCCCCCCACCGACAGCACGCCGTCCAGCTCCAGGGTCGGGGCAAGCGGTCCGCCCTCCTGCTGGGCGGCGATGCGGTCGGACAGGAATCGTTTCAGCTCCGGCAGCCGCTCGGCCGCCGCGGTGAAGCCCGCCGCCATGCGGTGGCCGCCGCCGGCGATCAGCAGGCCGGCATGGCGCGCGGCGATCACCGCCGCTCCCAGGTCGACGCCGCGCACCGACCGTCCCGAAGCCTTGCCGATGCCCTTGTCCAGCGCCACGACGCAGGCCGCGCGGTTGTAACGCTCCTTCAGGCGGGCGGCGACGATGCCGATCACCCCCGGGTGCCAGCCCTCGCCGACGGCGAAGACCAGCCCGCCCAGATCCTCCAGCGCCGCCTCGACCTGGACCATGGCCTCCTCGACCACGGCCGCCTCGATGGCGCGGCGCTCGGTATTGTGCTGGTCGAGGATGCGCGCCAGATCGGCGGCCTCGGCCGGATCGTCGGTCGAGAGCAGCCGGGCACCCAGGTCGGACGCGCCGACCCGGCCGCCGGCGTTAACCCGTGGCCCCAGGATATAGCCGGCATGCCAGGCGTCCGGCTTCTCCGCCAGCTTGCACAAGTCGGAAAGGGCGGTGATGCCCGGATTGGACCGCCGCGCCATCACCCTGAGCCCCTGGCTCACCAGGGCGCGGTTGAGGCCGACCAGCGGCACCACGTCGCATACCGTCCCCAGGGCAACGATGTCGAGCCAGCCCAGCAAGTCCGGCTGCGGCCGGCCCGCCGACCACCAGCCGGCATCCCGCAGCGCGCGGTTGAGCGCCACGACCAGCAGGAAGGTGACGCCGACCGCCGCCAGGGTCTTGTGCGGCGAGGCGTCGTCCACCCGGTTGGGGTTCACCACCGCGACCGCCTGCGGCAGGCGCGGCTCCGCGGCGTGGTGGTCGACCACGACCACGTCGAGCCCCGCAGCGGCGGCGGCGGCCAGCGGATCGAAGGCGGTAACGCCGCAATCGACCGTGACCACCAGGCTGATGCCCTTTTCCTTCAGGCGGATCAGCGCCGGCGCGTTGGGGCCGTAGCCCTCCGCGATCCGGTCGGGGATGTAGACGGACAGGTCCGCCCCCGCCGCCCGGAAGAAACGGCGAAGCAGGGCCGACGAAGTGGCGCCGTCCACGTCATAGTCGCCGAACACCGCCACCCGTTCGCCGGACCGGATCGCGCGCGCGATCCGGTCGGCCGCGGCGTCCATGTCCTTCAGGTGGCTGGGGTCGGGCAGCAACGCCTTGAGCGTCGGCGACAGGAAATTTTCCGCCGTGGGCAGATCGACGCCGCGCGCCGAGAGGACGCGGCCCACCAGTTCCGGCAGGCCGTGGCTCTGGGCGAGCGCCAGGGCAGTCCGCTCGTCGGACGGCCGGGCGATCCAGCGCCGGCCCCCGAGCGAGCGGGTAACGTTCAGGAAGGCCTGTTGCGAACTCACTTATCCGCGGGACCGAAGCCGGTCTTGCGGCGGAAGTTGTGGTGCGCCTCGACGATGCGGACGGTGCCGCTCTTCGAGCGCATGACGATGGAGTGGGTCACGGCCCCGCCGGCGAAGCGGCGAACGCCCCGCAGCATGGTGCCGGTGGTGACGCCGGTGGCGGCGAACATCACGTTGCCGCTGGCCAAGTCGTTCAACTCGTACTTGCGGGTCAGGTCGGTGACGCCCCAGCGCGCCGCCCGGGCCTTCTCGTCGTCGTTGCGGAACAGCAGCCGGCCCTGGAACTGGCCGCCGATGCAGCGCAGGGCCGCGGCCGCCAACACGCCTTCGGGGGCGCCGCCGCTGCCCATGTACATGTCCACGCCGCTTTCCGGCTGGGACGTGGCGATCACGCCGGACACGTCGCCGTCGGAGATCAGCATGATCCGGGCTCCGGCCTCGCGGACCTTGGCGATCAGCTCCGAGTGACGCGGCCGGTCCAGGATGCAGACGAGCAGCTCGGAGACTTCGGCGCCCTTGGCCTTGGCCAGGTTCTTCAGGTTGTTGGCGACCGTCTCGTCCAGGTCCACGACATTTTCGGGCAGGTTGCCGCCGACCGCGATCTTGTCCATGTAGACATCGGGCGCGTTCAGGAAGCCGCCTTCCTCCGCCATCGCAACCACGGCCAGCGCGTTCGGGCCACCCGTCGCGGTGATGGTGGTGCCTTCCAGCGGATCGAGGGCGATATCGACCTTCGGGCCGCCGGTGCCGACCTTCTCGCCGATATACAGCATCGGCGCCTCGTCCCGCTCGCCCTCGCCGATCACGACGGTGCCTTCGATCGCCAGGCTGTTCAGCGCCTGGCGCATCGCGTCCACGGCGGCCTGGTCGGCCAGCTTCTCGTCGCCGCGGCCGATCAGCAGCGATGCCGACAGGGCGGCCGCCTCGGTCACGCGTACGACCTCGAGGGCCAGGTTGCGGTCCATCTGACGCGCTGCTTGCTCTACCATCGTTTTCCCCCTGGGGTTCTTCCCCATTTCCTCAATCGATTGAACTCTTTCCGGAGCCCGGTTTTCCGGACACCCGGCCCGTCGGACCTGACTCAGAACTGCTCGATGCGAATCATCCGCGGCGCTTCCATCACCGCTTCCAACCGCGACAGCGACACCAGCGCCCGCTGCATGGACGCTTCATCGGTGTCGTGGGTGGTCAACACGACGGGAACCGCTTCGCCCGGCGCACGGCCGCGCTGCAGGAACGATTCCATCGAAACATTCTCGTCGCGCAACGCCGCCGCCACCTCTGCTATCACGCCGGGGCGGTCGACCACCATGAGGCGCAGGTAGTACGCTCCTCGGCGTTCCTCGGGCGGGGCGGCTCGGACGCTTTCAAGCCGATCGGACGGGACGCCGAACGCCGGGGAGATCCGGCCCCGCGCCACGTCCACGAGGTCGGCGACGACGGCCGACGCTGTCGGGCCGGCGCCGGCGCCGCGGCCGACGAAGGTGACCTTCTCGACGAAATCCCCGTCCGCCACCACCGCGTTGAACACGCCGTCGACCGACGCGATCGGCGAATCGACCGGCACCATGGCCGGATGGACGCGCTGCTCGACATTGCCGTTGTAGCGCCGGGCGATGCCCAGCAGCTTGATCCGGTAGCCCAATTCGCGGGCATAGTCGATGTCCAGCGCGGATATATGCCGGATGCCTTCGATGTGGACGGACTCGAAGTCGACCGCGCAGCCGAACGCCACGGAGGTCAGTATCGCCAGCTTGTGGGCCGCGTCCACGCCGTCGATGTCGAAGCTCGGGTCCGCCTCGGCGTAGCCCAGCTTCTGCGCTTCGGCGAGTACGTCGCCGAACTCTCGCCCGGTTTCCCGCATCTCGGTCAGGATATAGTTGCAGGTGCCGTTCAGGATGCCGTGGACTTCCTTGATCCCGTTGGCCGCCAGCCCCTCGCGGAGTCCCTTGATCACCGGGATGCCGCCGGCCACGGCCGCCTCGAAGGCGAGCGCCACCCCGTTCTCCTCGGCCAGCCGGGCCAGGCCGGTGCCGTGGAGCGCCAGCAGCGCCTTGTTGGCGGTGACCACGTGCTTGCCCCGCGTCAGCGCGGTCTCGCACAGCTCGCGGGCGATTCCCTCGGACCCGCCGATCAGTTCGACCACGACGTCGACGTCGGGATCGGCGGCCAGCGCGGTCGCGTCCTCGTACCAGCGGGCGCCGCTGAGATCCACGCCGCGGTCACGGCCCCGCGTCCGTGCGCTGACCGCGGTGACGATCATGCGCCGGCCGCTCCGCCCGGCCAGCAGGTCGGCATGGCCGTCCAGCAGCTTCAGGACGCCGCCGCCGACGGTTCCCAGGCCGGCGACCCCGATCTTCAACGGGGCCGTCACGACGCGGCCCGCTGCTTGGCGCCGGCGGGAACCGGGGCGCGGCGCGCGGCGCCCTGCGGCGCGATCCCCGCTTCCTGGAAGAACAGGCGGATGTTGCGGCAGGCCTGCCGGATGCGGTGCTGGTTCTCGACCAGCGCCAACCGGACATGGCCGTCGCCGTACTCGCCGAAGCCGATGCCGGGCGCCACGGCGACCTTCGCCTCCTGGAGCAGCAGCTTGCTGAACTCCAGGCTGCCCAGGTGGGCGAACTGGGCCGGGATCGGCGCCCAGGCGAACATGCTGGCCGGCGGGCTGGGCACCTGCCATCCCGCCGCGGCCAGACCCTCGATCAGGACGTCGCGGCGGGCCTTGTAGATCGCCCGAGCCTCGGCGACGCAGTCCTGCGGACCGTTGAGTGCCGCGGCCGCGGCGACCTGGATGGGGGTGAAGGCGCCGTAGTCCAGGTAGGACTTGATGCGCGCCAGGGCCGTGATCAGCTTCTTGTTGCCGGTGGCGAAGCCGATGCGCCAGCCGGGCATGGAATAGGTCTTGCTCATCGAGGTGAACTCGACCGCGATCTCCCGAGCCTCCGGGATCTCCAGGATCGACGGCGGCGGCACGTCGTCGAAATAGATCTCGGAGTAGGCCAGGTCGGACAGGATGTAGATCCCGTGCTTCAGGCAGAACTCCACGATCGGCCGGTAGAAGTCCAGGTCGACGACCTCGGCCGTCGGGTTGGACGGATAGTTCAGCACGACCGCCAGCGGCTTGGGCACGCTGTGCTTCACCGCGCGTTCCAGCGATTCCATGAAGCTGTAGCCCTGCCCGATCGGCAGGTGGCGGATCGCGGCGCCGGCCAGGATGAAGCCGAAGGGATGGATCGGATAGCTGGGATTGGGCACCAGCATGATGTCGCCCGGGCTGGTGATCGCCTGCGCCAGGTTGGCCAGCCCTTCCTTCGATCCGATCGTGACGATCGCCTCGCTCTCCGGGTCGAGCGTCACGTTGAAGCGCTTCTTGTAGTAGGAGCAGATCGCCCGCCGCAGGCCGGGGATGCCCCGCGAATTGGAATAGCGGTGGGTCTTCGGGTCCTGAACCGCCTCGATCAGCTTTTCCACGATGTGCGGAGGAGTCGGCAGATCCGGATTGCCCATGCCGAAATCGATGATGTCCTCGCCTGCGGCTCGGGCTCGCGCCTTCATGGCGTTCACTTCCGCGAACACATACGGCGGTAATCTCTTGATCCGGTGGAATTCGCTATCCGTCATGGGTGCCCCGAAAACCTGGAGATACGGGCGCCTGAAAAATGCGCGCCGCCCTGTCCGGCCGCGGCATTTCGGCCGGACCGGAGCGGGGAGCCAGTATGTACCGCCCCGACGCTCCGGAATCGAGATTTTTCGGCGGCGGCTTCACCCCAAAAGATACGGGCCGAAGGATACAGGTCGCCGGCGCCGCGCCGTACCTCAGGGAGCCGCGGGCGGGGCCTGCGGGATCTGGATGGCGCTGACCGGCGGCGGAACCTCGCCGCCCATCGCGGGAAGCGTCGGCGGTGCCTGCCGCGCCGGGGCGACCGGCGCCCGGGCGTCCAGGTCGGCACCCGACGCCAGGTCCTCGCCCCTCTCGATCTTCAGCCGGTCCAGTAGTGCCTGCCGCTCCGCCGGCTTGCTGAAGGCGGTCGGCCGCGGCGGCACGCTGGCGAGGTTCGGCCAGGTCTTGTCCTGGTCGGTGGCGCGCCGGATCAGCCCCTGCTCCGCCCCCTCGGGCGGCAGGCCGGCGCCGCCGCCCAGCAGGTCGAGCACGGGACTGTCGGCGCATCCCGCCGTGCCGGCCAGCAGGGCTGCGGCGGCCAGGATACGCCAGGGGGCCGCCCGGCGCGGACGGGTTTGCGGATGCTGGTTCGGGCCTGGGCTGGTCATTGCGTAGCCATTTTATATTTTCTGTCACCCATTGCCGTCATAGTCTCCCATGGCGGAGGTTTTGGCATCCCCGTGCGTCGATTGGGCGCGGACGAAACTCGCCGGAACCATACGCCGCAGTATCACGGCGCTGAAAAAATTACGCCGATGTTGTATCAAAGTGCGCGTTCCATCAAGCCCGGCATTCCGCGTTCGGCATTTCCACGGCGAGGAGCGGCCGACCGCAAGATCATTGTAGAGTCGCAGAGGACCGAAAAACATGGCTGAAACGCATGGAGCCGAAACGCATGGCTCCGACGTGAAGTTCCCCGATCCCGTCGAACTGAGCCGGGCGATGGCCCGGATCGCCGAGCACAGCCAGCATCTGGTGTCCGAGTTCCTGGCCCGGCAGGTCCATGACGGCAACCATGCACCGTCGACCGATCCGCTGAACATCGGCCACGCCTTCATCGAGATGACCACGCGGATGATGGCCGACCCGGTCAAGCTGATGCAGGCCCAGATGTCGCTGTGGCAGGACTACATGACCCTGTGGCAGCGCACGACCCAGCGGTTCCTGGGCCAGGAGGCCGACCCGGTGATCCTGCCCGCCAAGGACGACCGCCGGTTCAAGGACAGCGCCTGGGACGAGAACACGCTGTTCGACTTCATCAAGCAGTCCTATCTGCTGACCGCCCGTTTCATGCAGTCGAGCGTCCGCGGCGTCGACGGCCTCGACGACAAGACGGCCATGAAGGTCGATTTCTACACCCGCCAGTTCGTGGACGCGATGGCGCCCAGCAACTTCGTCATGACGAACCCGGAGGTTCTGCGCGCCACCATGGAGTCCGGCGGCGAGAACCTGGTCAAGGGGCTGGAGCACCTGCTGGACGACCTGGAGCGCGGCAAGGGCCAGCTCAGCATCCGGATGACCGATTACGACGCCTTCCAGGTGGGCAGGAACATCGCCTCGACCCCGGGCAAGGTGGTCTACCAGAACGACCTGATGCAGCTGATCCAGTACAGCCCGACGACGGAGCAGGTGCTGCGGCGCCCGCTGCTCATAGTGCCGCCGTGGATCAACAAGTACTACATCCTCGACCTGCGCGCGAAGAACTCCTTCATCAAGTGGGCGGTGGACCAGGGAATCACGGTCTTCATGATATCCTGGGTCAACCCGGACGAGGAACTGGCCGCCAAGAGCTTCGAGGACTACATGGTCGAGGGGCCGCTGGCAGCACTCGACCAGATCAAGCTCGCGACCGGCGAGGCGGAGGTCAACGCCATAGGCTACTGCCTGGGCGGCACCCTGCTCGCCTCCACCCTGGCCTACATGGCGGCCAAGGGCGACGAGCGGATCACCAGCGCCACCTTCTTCACGACCATGACCGATTTCTCCGAGTCCGGCGAGCTGTCCGTGTTCATCGACGAAGAGCAGCTCCAGATGCTCGAGGAGAAGATGAACGAGAAAGGCTACCTGGACGGCAGCACCATGGCGACCAGCTTCAACATGCTGCGCGCCAACGACCTGATCTGGTCGTTCGTGGTCAACAACTACCTGCTGGGCAAGGACCCGTTCCCGTTCGACCTGCTGTACTGGAACTCGGATTCGACCCGCATGCCGGCGCGGATGCACAGCTTCTACCTGCGCAACATGTACCAGAAGAACCTGCTGATCCAGCCCGGCGGCATCAGCCTGAAGGGCGAGCCGATCGACCTGCGGAAGATCAAGACCCCCGTGTTCATGCTGTCCACCCGCGAGGACCACATCGCGCCGTGGAAATCGACCTATGCCGGGACGCAGACCTTCTCCGGCCCGATCAAGTTCGTCCTGTCGGCGTCGGGCCATATCGCCGGCGTGGTCAATCCGCCGGCCGCGGAGAAATACTGCTACTGGACCAACGCCAAGCTGCCGAAGGCCCCGGACGACTGGTTGGCGACCGCCAAGCAGAACCCGGGTTCCTGGTGGCCGGAATGGCAGCGCTGGCTGTCCAAGCACGGCGGCGGCAAGGTGGCGGCCCGCATTCCCGGCGCCGGCGGGCTGCCGGTGATCGAGGACGCGCCGGGGTCCTACGTCGCGGTCAGGATCACCTGATGAGGAACCGTGCGGCGCGGGCGCACGGCGCGCCCCGCCGCCCCCCGGCGGTCACGGCCGACGATAGCTGGCAGCCAGGTCGACATACTGACGTGCCGACTGCGGAAAGAAGGCGATTTCTTCCGGAGTGACGTCGCGCATGAAGCGGGCGGGCGTTCCCGCCCAAAGCTCCCCTTTGCGCACCCGCTTGCCAGGTGTCAGCAAGGCGCCCGCGGCGACCATGCCGCCGCCTTCGACATAGGAGCCGTCCATCAGGCAGGCTTTCATCCCGACGAAGCAGCCGCTTTCCAGGGTGCAGGCATGCAGCAGGGCCATGTGGCCGATGGTGATGTCGTCGCCGATATAGGTTCCCTGCCCTCGCGACGCGACATGGATCACCACGCCGTCCTGGATGTTGGTGCGCGCGCCGATACGGACGACGTTGACGTCGCCCCGGATCACGCAGCCGAACCAGATCCCGGAGTCCTCGCCGATCTCGACGTCGCCGATGACCACCGCGGTATCCGCGATGAAGGCACTTTCATGGATGACAGGTGACTTGCCGTGGTGCGGCATGATCAAGGCGGTCATGGTCTCTTCCCCAGTCGCGATCGTCCGTCGGAACGGCGACACTTAGCCGTCCCATCGGGAATAACCAAGCCCTGGATAAAGGATCACCGTCCCGCCGATCAGCGGACGAACTGGCCGTAATGGTTGGCCATCATCTGGGACAGCATCTGCTGGCGGACCTTCGGGTCCCTGCTCATCAGTGCCGCCGTGGGATCGGAGGAAACCGACTGGGTCGCCGCCGAGGCCGAGGACTTGCCGCCCTGCATCTGCGCCCGCAGTTCGTCCAGCGGGCCGCTGTCGCCGTTGCGGAAGGCCTTCAGGGCGTCGGAGGTCTGCTGCACCTTCGTCAGCGCCGTCCGGGCCTTCTCCAGGGCGGCCGACCCGGCGCTCGACGCGTCGGCCGGCAGCTGGCCCGTGGTCGAGTACGCGCCCTTGGCCAGTCCGGATGCGACCTCCCCCGCCGACAGCCCGACCGTCTTCCCTTGGTAGTCGAGCACGGTCGTGTCGGACGACGATACCTTCTTGTCCCGCACGAGCCCGACCTCGATTCCGATCGAACGCACGCTGGAGGAGGAACCGTAGTTGGTGCTGACAGAACCGACCCGGATCTCGACGCCCTTGACGTCCTTTGAAGACGCCGCCTTGTCGATCTGCGACGACAGGGATTTCAGGGATTCCTCCGTCGCCTTGGCGCGCTGGTCCTTGTCCTTGTAGATCCCGCCCAATACGTCGTCCAGCTTGGTCCGCAGCTGGTCCCGCAGGCTGTCGGCGGTACGCGGCTTGGCCTGGTCGAACTCCAGCTTGATCGCCCCCGCGGCACCGCTGGACCGGGTCGTCGGCGACGCCTTCTCCGAAGCCGCCGTGGTCGCGGCCGGACTTGTCGTCGCCGCCGATGTCCTGGCGGTGCTGGTCGCACTCGTCGTCGAGTAGGCGGACAGGAAGCTGGATATCGTCACCATGGCCGAAACTCCTTTCTGGAGCCCTGTCTTCGGACGCCGGGACGGTATCCTGGCGGCGGAAGTTTACATACCCCTAAATCGTATCACGGGATCGTGCCGAAGGATAGAAAAACAACCACGACGGATTGTTCCTATTTGCGCCGCCAATCGCCCGATCCCGTCATGACATACTGCCCGCCCGGCGTCCGCTCGATCAGCTGGCGGCCGGCGACGGCCTGCACGCTTTCGACCGACGTCCCGTTGGTCCGGGCGACCTGGGCATACCGGTCGAGCCGCTGCGCGTTGATCCGGTCCACCAGGGCGCGGATGTCGGCGGGAACGGTGCCGGCGACGTAGCCTATCAGCCCGTCGGGCCGTTCGCCGACCAATCCCGCCTGCTTGGCCTGGTCCAGGGGAGCCTGCGCCGCCGCCGGAGCCGCGACCCCGGTCCACAGGGCCAGCGCAGCCGCCATCAATAAGCGTCTCATTTCGTACCGTTACCCTTTCTGCCGACACCCTGGCCGCCGCTCCCCGGCACGCCGCCGGGCGGCAATCCGAAGAGCTCGGGATCGTCGGCGAAAACCTGCTCCAGGTCGCGCTCGACCTTGATGCGGACCTCCTGCTCGATGCGGATGTTCAGGTTGATCTCGATCGGCTTGTCGGGAGCCTCCACCTTGACCGTCGGGCTGCACGCCGCGAGCACCGGGGTGAGACCGGCCAGCGCCGTTCCGAGAAGCAGGCGCCGGCGCGCGAGCGGGATGTCCATTATTTGTCCTGGGCCTGGAATTCCAGGATCCGGTCGCGTACCGCTTCCGGGATCCGATAGGTTGTGATGCCGCGCCGCAGGATCGTGTCGAGCGCGCCGTCGACATTAAGATTAAGCGCCACCGGATATCCATCATAGAAATCGGGATTGGACCCGCGGATCGCGAAACCGATCGCCATCTCGCCGCCCGCAGTCCCGTTGACCGTCAGCTCCATCGATTCGTACCGGAAGTCGGTCAGCGCCTGGAGCAGCATGTCCGTGCTGCTGCCGGGATCGCCCTCCAGGAAGGCCGGGGGCGCCGCCGGGTCGTAACGCAGGGTGCCGGGACCCAGAGTCTCCAGCTTGCCGTCGGTGACGGTCACGGAGCCCTGGCCGACCCGGACCGGCAGGCGCCCACCCAGGGACCCCGTGGCCGACAGCCCCTCGACCGCCGCGACCGAGAGGAGTCTCTGAAGGTCGATTCCCGTCGCTTCCAGTTCGATCGTCCGCTCCTCGCCTCCCGGATCGAAATCGTCGAGCCCGAGATCGAACGGAACGGCCCTGACGAAGCCGCCGGCCCACTGCCATTCGGCCCGGGCAACGGAAAGCCTGTCCGCCGCGATCCCGAATTCGACGACGGCGTTCGTCAGGGGAAGGCCGACATCCATCAGCGCGACCGACAGGACCTGTCCCGGCGGCAGGCGAAGCGGCGCCAGGCTGTCGGCGGCCAGCACAGCGTTGATGCCCCGTGCCGTTACCCCGCCGGTCTCGACCGCCGCATTCTCGATCAGGAGCGATGCGTTCCCTTTTCCGCTCCCCTCGCCCCAGGCGAATCGCCCGTCCAGGCCGAAGGTCCCGGTGACGGTCTCGACCCAGTCGCCAAGGAAGGGGAACAGGCCGGTGAGCCCCGGATCGCCGGGCGTGAACCGGACGGGCGCCATCTTCACCTCGGCCGATCCCGCCCCGGCCGGAACGTCCTGCTCGCCCGAGATATCGACGGAGATCGTTCCGGCGGCGTCCGTCAGCCGAGCATCGAAAAGTACCGATCCGAGGAGATCTCCCTCGGCGCGGCCCTGCGCCCGGAGCGGCGCCACGAAGGGCTTCCGCTGATCATGGCGGATGGTCGCGATGGCGTAATCGGCCGCGAAGGGGTGTTCCAGTGCCGGATCGAAAGTCGCCTTGCCGGACAGGCCCTCGCCCACGACCGCCTGCCGGGGCAGCGAGATCATCCCCTGCCGCCACGCGAGGTCGATGCCCATGGGATCCCCGGTCGCCGCCAGCCTCGCATCTACCGCCAGGGCGGGGAGCCGGCCGGCAACCGGCGTTCCCTGGACCGTCAGCCTGAGAGGCGCGGGCTTGACCGCGAAAGCCAGGGTCACGCCATCGGCAAGGCTGTAGTCGAGGAAGGTCCTGCCGGGGACGGACTCCAGGCACAGCGAAGTCGGTTCGCTCACCCTTACCTGCCCGGCGGCGGCACCGGCGGCGGTCACCGTGACGCATCCGTCGGGGACATAGCTCCACCGGCCGTCCTCCGACCGGATCGTCCCGGCGGTACGCAAGGCGGCGTCCTTCAACTCGATGCCCTCCGGAACCAGTCCGGACAGCGGCATATCCAGGTCCAGTCGGCCGCCGATCCCCGCGGCGAAGGAATAGGCCAGCTCGATCCGGCCGATCCGACGCTCCCGGGCCGAGTCGTTCCAGATGTCGATATCGGCACCGGACAGGTCCATCCGCGCGACGTCCACCCGCGCGCCCGGCCAGCCGTAATCGCGCAGCATCCGCTCGCCCTGCCATTCGACCAGGAACGGCAGGCCCAGCACCCCGGTCCCGGCCACGGCGATCACCGTCAAAAGCACCCACGTCCAGCGACGCGCCATCGCGTCCTTACCTTCCACCCGACGAAACGTTCCACCCGACCGAAGCTAGCACTCCGTCGTGTCAGAAAAAGGACATTCGGGAATGTTCGTTTGCGAAAATTCAGAACGCGCATTATGTTCGTTTTCGAACATACCGAGGGGCTTTTCGGGAGATGGAGATGGATCGGCGGGAATCGGCTGTGGATCTTCTGGTGATCGGCGGCGGCATCAACGGCGCGGGCATCGCGCGCGATGCGGCCGGCCGCGGGCTTTCCGTGATCCTGTGCGAACAGGCCGATCTCGCCAGCGCCACCTCCTCCTCCAGCAGCAAGCTGATCCACGGCGGCCTCCGCTATCTCGAACAGTACGAATTCCGCCTGGTCCGCGAGGCCCTGGCGGAGCGCGAGGTGCTTCTGCGGATCGCTCCCCACATCATCTGGCCGATGCGGTTCGTGCTGCCGCACAACCGGCTTCTCCGCCCGGCCTGGATGATCAGGCTGGGCCTGTTCCTCTACGACCATATTGGAGGACGGCGCAGCCTGCCGGGCACCCGGAGCCTCGATTTCCGGACCGACCGGGCGGAGGGGGCGCCGCTGAAGCCGGAACTCGCCCGCGGCTTCGCCTATTCCGACTGCTGGGTCGAGGACAGCCGGCTGGTGGTGCTCAACGCCATGGACGCCCGAGCGCGCGGCGCCGAGATCCTGCCGCGCACCCGTTGCGTCGAGGCGCGCCGCCAGGGCGACCGCTGGACCGCGCGGCTGAAGGACCTGGCGACCGGCGCCGAACGGGTGGTGACCGCCCGGATCCTGGTCAACGCCGCCGGCCCCTGGGTCGAACGGTTCCTGCACGGGATCGCCGGCCAGAAGGGCAATGCCCACATGCGGCTGGTCAAGGGCAGCCACATCGTCGTCCCGCGGCTGTACGAGGGCGACCACGCCTACATCCTCCAGAACACCGACCGCCGGGTGATCTTCGCGATCCCCTACGAGCACCGCTTCACCCTGATCGGCACCACCGACATCCCGTTCCAGGGCGACGCCTCGGACGTGCGGATCGATCCGGAGGAGACCGCCTACCTGTGCGACGCGGTGAACCGCTATTTCAGGACGCAGATCGGGCCGGACGACGTGGTCCGCAGCTATTCCGGAGTCCGCCCGCTCTACGACGACGACAGCGCCGCGAACCCATCCACCGTCACGCGCGACTATGTCTTCGACCTGTCGGGCGAGACCGGGGAAGCGCCGCTCCTGTCGATCTACGGCGGCAAGATCACCACGTACCGCCGCTTGGCCGAGCATGCCATGGACAAGCTGGCGGGCTTCATCCCCGGCCTGGCGCCGTCCTGGACCGCCAAGGCGCCGCTGCCCGGCGGCGACATGCCGGACGCCCGGTTCGAACCGTTCACGGCCGCCTTCAAGGCACGACGGCCCTGGCTGCCGGACGCGGTGGCGCAACGCCTGTGCCGGCTCTACGGCACCATGGCCGAGGGGGTCGTCGGCGACGCCGGCTCGCTCCAGGACATGGGCACCGATTTCGGAGGCGGCCTGTATGAGCGGGAGGCCGCCTGGCTGGTCGAGCGGGAATGGGCGCGCACCGCCGACGACATCCTGTGGCGCCGGACCAAGCTTGGCCTCCATGTCCCGGCCGAGGGCGCCGAGCGCCTTGCCCATTGGCTGACCCAGCGGCTCGCCGGGTCGGGGTCGCTGGCGCAGGCGAGCTGACCACCGGCCGCCGACGGGTGTTCGCGAGGCACGGCTTTCTTCCCGCCACGGCTTCCACTATGGTCGCCGCGTCACCGACCTGCACTGTGGAAGCAACGATGCGCTGGTTGAAGACCCTAATCATGGCGACCCTGATGGGCGCCTTTCTCTGGAGTGGGGAGGCTTTTGCCTTGGATCCTGAAAACACCCTCTATCTCGACCTGAAGGATGGCCGAGTCGTGATCGAGCTGAAGCCCGATCTGGCTCCCAACCACGTCGCGCGGATCAAGGAACTGACCCGCCAAGGTTTCTACGACGGCCTCGTGTTCCATCGGGTGATCGACGGCTTCATGGCCCAGACCGGCGACCCGAGGGGCGACGGCACCGGCGGGTCCGGCCAGAAGCTGAAGTCCGAGTTCTCGAACTACAAGCATGTCCGCGGCACCGTCTCCATGGCGCGGGCCCAGGATCCGAACAGCGGCGACAGCCAGTTCTACATCATGTTCGGACCCTCTCCCCATCTGGACCGGCAGTACACGGTCTGGGGCCAGGTGGTCGAGGGCATGGAGTTCGTCGACAACATCAAGAAGGGGTCGTCCATGCGCAACGGCGCGGTGACCGATCCCGACCGCATCGTCAAGATGCAGGTCGCCGCCGACGCCAAGTAAGCGCCGGCCCAGCCCTCTCCCGGCCACGGGAGAGGGCATCGGCGGCCGCGCTATGCCCGCGGCGGCGAAGTCCGGCGAGGTCGATTGATTTGGCTTTTGCGCCATGGCATCGTTGGGCAGCGGCAGTGTGTAGCAGAGCGACAATGCCGCAGCGTCTGGTGGCCCGGACGTTGACACAAGCCGGTTTCAAAAGCTCGCCACGGTACATGCCGGGCCAACAAGAATGAACCTATGGGGGAGGCGGAACTCAATGAATGCCATCAAGCATGCCCTGATGGGCGTGGGCGCGGTGCTCGTCATGACGGCATCTACCGGGGCATGGGCCCAGAAGGTCGTCGTCGGGGTGAGCTGGTCCAACTTCCAGGAGGAACGCTGGAAGACCGACGAGGCCGCCATCAAGGCCCGCCTGGCCGAGCTGGGCGCCGACTATATCAGCGCCGACGCGCAGAGCTCGCCGTCCAAGCAGCTCGCCGACGTCGAGAGCCTGATCACCCGCGGAGCCACCGCGCTGATCGTGCTGGCCCAGGACAACAACGCCATCATGCCGGCCATCTCGAAGGCGACCGCCGAGGGAATCCCGGTGGTGGGGTATGACCGCCTGATCGAGGCGCCCGGCGTCTTCTACCTGACCTTCGACAACAAGGAGGTCGGACGCATCCAGGCCCGCGAGATCCTGAAGGTCAAGCCGCAGGGCAACTACGTCTTCATCAAGGGCAGCGCCGCCGATCCCAACGCGGACTTCCTGCATTCCGGCCAGCTCGAGGTGCTGAAGCCCTCGATCGACAAGGGCGACATCAAGGTCGTGGGCGAGCAGTACACCGACGGGTGGCTGCCCGAGAACGCCCAGCGGAACATGGAACAGATCCTGACCGCCAACAACAACAAGGTGGACGCCGTCGTCGCCTCCAACGACGGCACGGCCGGCGGCGCGATCGCGGCGCTCTCCGCCCAGGGCCTGCAGGGCATTCCCGTGTCAGGCCAGGACGCCGACCAGGCGGCGCTGAACCGGGTGGCCCGCGGCCTGCAGACCGTCAGCGTCTGGAAGGACTCGCGCGAACTCGGCAAGAACGCGGCAAACATCGCCGTGGAGCTGGCCAAGGGCGCCGAAGCCTCGCAGATCAAGGGCGCCACCAAGTGGAACCAGGGCGCCAAGGGCGTGGAGCTGGACGCGATCTTCCTGACCCCGATCCCGATCACCAAGGAGAACCTCAACCTGGTGATCGATGCGGGCTGGGTGACCAAGGCCGTGGCCTGCCAGGGTGTCGACAAGGCCAAGGCTCCCAAAGCCTGCATGTGAGCCGCCGCCTCCCGGATCGTTGAACGGCGATCGCGGTCCTCCGGTCATGCCGGGGGTCCGCGATTTCCGCATGAGGGAACCTGACAATGACGACTGTCGTTGAATCGCCCGGCTCGGCGCGGCCGCAGGGCGCCCGCAACCTGATCGCGGCCCTGGAGATCGACACCAGGCTGCTGGCCATGGCGGCGGCCCTGGCGGTGATCTGGATCGGGCTCGACATCATGACGGGCGGCATCTTCCTGACGGCGCGCAACCTGTGGAACCTGTCGGTCCAGACCAGCGTCGTCGGCATCATGGCGACCGGCATGGTCCTGGTGATCGTCGCCCGCCACATCGACCTGTCGGTCGGCTCCGTCCTGGGATTCGTCGGCATGGTGATGGCCGTCCTCCAGGTCGAGGTGCTGCCGATCGGCACCTCCTGGACCTGGGTGGTATCCCTGGTCGCCGGCCTCGCCATGGGCGCCCTGATCGGCGCCTTCCAGGGATGGTGGGTGGCCTACCGCGCCGTTCCCGCCTTCATCGTCACGCTGGGCGGCCTGCTGATCTTCCGCGGGCTCGCCTGGTGGATCACCGAAGGCCGGACCGTCGCCCCCATGGACCCGACCTTCCAGCTCCTGGGCGGCGGCCTGGACGGCTCGATCGGCGCCTTCTGGAGCTGGGTCGTCGGCGCGATGTTCATCGCCGCCGTGCTGTTCAAGACGGTCCGCACGCGCCAGCGGCGCAACCGGTTCAATTTTCCCGTCCGGCCGCTGTGGGCCGAGGCGCTGATCCTGGCGGTCTCCGTGGCCCTGATCGTGGCCTTCGTGATGGTGATGAACTCCTATTACCGGCCGCGCACCCAGGTGCCGCAGGGCATTCCCATCCCCGTGCTGATCCTGATCGTCGTGGCGGTCGCCATGTCGGCGCTGACCAAGGTCACCAAGTTCGGCCGCTACGTCTTCGCCATCGGCGGCAATCCCGAGGCCGCCGAGCTGGGCGGCATCAACGTGCGCAAGGTCACGGTGATGATCTTCGTGCTGATGGGCGTGCTCGCGGCGATCGCCGGCGCGATCCAGACCGCGCGGCTCAATGCCGGCCTCAACTCCACCGGCTCGCTGCTGGAACTGTCCGTCATCGCCGCGGCGGTGATCGGCGGAACCTCGCTGGCCGGCGGCGTCGGCACGATCGCGGGCGCGATCCTGGGCGCGCTGATCATGCAGAGCCTGCAGAGCGGGATGATCCTGCTGGACATCTCGACGCCGATGCAGCCGGTCGTCATCGGCCTGGTGCTGATCGTCGCCGTCTGGCTCGATACCGTCTACCAGAAACGCCGCCGCTAGGAGGGCCCGAGAGATGACAGGAACCGTTCCGCTGGTGGAAATGCGCGACATCTCCATCCAGTTCGGCGGCATCAAGGCGGTCGACGGCGTTACCGTGGACCTCTATCCCGGCGAGGTCGTCGGGCTGCTGGGCCACAACGGCGCCGGCAAGTCGACGCTGATCAAGATCCTTTCCGGCGCCTACCAGGCGAACTCCGGACAGATCCTGATCAACGGCCAGCCGGTGGAGATCCGCAGCCCGCGCGACGCCAAGGCGATCGGCATCGAGACGATCTACCAGACGCTGGCGCTGGCCGACAATATCGACGCACCCGGCAACCTGTTCCTCGGCCGCGAGCTGATGACCCCCTGGGGAACGCTGGACGACGACGCGATGGAGCGGGCGACCCGCGACGTCATGGGCAGGCTCAATCCCAACTTCCGCAAGATCAAGGAGCCGGTCAAGAACCTGTCGGGCGGACAGCGGCAGTCGGTGGCGATCGCCCGCGCCCTGCACTTCAACGCCAAGATCCTGATCATGGACGAGCCGACCGCGGCGCTGGGCCCGCAGGAGACCCGGCAGGTGGCGGAACTGATCAAGCAGCTGAAGAAGGAAGGCATCGGCATCTTCCTGATCAGCCACGACCTTCACGACGTGTTCGACCTGTCGGACCGGGTCAGCGTCATGAAGAACGGCAAGCTGGTCGGGACCTGCCACACCTCCGACGTCACCAAGGACGAGGTGCTCGGCATGATCATCCTGGGCAAACTGCCCGGCCAGCAGACCGCGCAGGAACTGGAAGGGATGCACTGAGGCGGCGAAGCCGGTTCCTCAAGGGATCCCTTGATATATCATCAAAAGCTTTTTGCTATTCCTTCACGGTGAGCGCACGTACCCTGTGGGTAGAAGAGGCGGTCCGATGCGATGCCGGACCGCCGCCACAGATCGGGATACGCGCCATGAACCACCACCTCCAGCCCGCCAGCATCAACTCCGCCATCCGGAACGCGCGCCTTCTCTGCTATGAAGCCGGACCGCAACCGATCTTCGACAAGCCCACCTTCCAGATGGCGATGGACATGGCCTACCGGCTCGACGACCTGTTGTGCGGATCGAAGATGCCGCGCTTCGCCCGCTGACCCTCATCCGCGTTCCGGCCGGCCTCAGAACGGCCAGAAAAGCGGTATCAGGAAGGTCGCGACGGCCCAGAAAAGCAGGTTGAGCGGCAGCCCTACCTTGACGAAGTCCATGTACTTGTATCCCCCCGCGCCATAGACGAACGTGTTCGTCTGATAGCCGATCGGCGTCGCGAAGCTCGCGGAGGCGCCGAACATCACGGCGACCACGAAGGGCCTCGGATCGACGCCGAGCTGCTGCGCGATCCCTATGGCTATCGGTGTCAGCAGCACGGCGACGGCATTGTTGCTGACGATTTCCGTCAGGGCGGACGCCAGGAAGTAGACGAGCGACAGCATGATCAGCGGTTCGCTGCGGCCGACCGCATCGACCACGGTTCCCGCCACAAGCTGGACCGCCCCCGTCTTCTCCATGGCGGCGCCGAGGGTCAGCATGCCCAGGATCAGGAACAGGATACGCCACTCGATCGAGCGGTAGGCCTCGTCCCGGTCAAGGCAGCCCGTGAGCACGACGCCCACCGCCGCGATCAGCGCCAGACCCGCGATCGGCATGATGTCCAGGGCCGCGAGTATGACCACGGCCAAGACCGCGCCGATCGCGATCGGCGCCTTGGCGCGGCGCATCGGGTTGTGGACCGGCTCCGTCAGGTTGATCAGGTCGCCCGACTCGACCAGCCGCCGGATGCCTTCTTCCGGCCCCTCCAGGATCACCATGTCGCCGACTTCGAGGCGGACCTCCTCGAACTTTTCGCGCAGATTGATGCCTTGCCGGTGTACCGCAATCATGTAGAGGCCGTACCGCCGCCGCAGATTGAATTCCGCCAGACGGTGGTCGACGAAACCGGAGCGCGGGCCGATGATGCCTTCCACCACACGGGTGCTCCGCGTCGACATCTCCTGCAGGTCCACCTGCGGATCGAAGGCGAACCCGGCATGCTCGCGCAGGCCCATCACGCCTTCCATCCCGCTCTTCATCAGGATGCGGTCGCCCGCGCGCAGCACCACGGTGTCCAGTTCCCGGCGCAGCGATTCATCCTGCCTCACAACGTCGATGACCCGGGCGTTGGAAAGGTTGACGAGCTTGGCCTCCTTCAGGGTCATGCCCATCACCGGGCTGCCCGGAGGCACCACCACCTCGGTCAGGTACTGACGCTGGGGCTGGTTGGACAGCAACTCGCCCGTGGTCTCGCGGTCCGGCAGCAGCCGGTACCCGACCAGCACCAGATAGGCGATGCCGATCAGGGCCATGATCACGCCGAAGCCGGTGATCTCGAAGATGCCGAAGGCTTCCATGCCCATGCGCTGGGCGACGCCGTCCACCAGCAGGTTGGTCGAGGTTCCGATGAGCGTGCAGGTGCCGCCGAAGATCGCGGCGAACGACAGCGGGATCAGCAGCTTGCTGGGTGCCATCCCGAGATGGAGGCAGAGCCGGACCGCGACCGGCGTGAGGATCACCACCACGGGCGTGTTGTTGATGAAGGCCGAGGTGACCACGGCCAGCCCGACCAGCATCACGAAAGCCAGCATCCGGTCGCGCCCCACCACCCGCATGGCGGCATTGCCCAAAGCCTCCACGACGCCGGTCCGCTCCAGCGCGGCGCTCAGCACGAACATCGCCGCCACCGTCGCGACCGCATTGTTGCTGAAGACGGCCAGCACCTCGTCCGTGCCCAGGACGCCGGTCAGAAGCAGGATGGCCGCCGTCGTCAGCGCAACGATGTCCGGCGGCACCCACTCGCGGATAAAGGCGATGAATACGCCGACAAGCAGCGCGAACACCACGATGGTCTGGAAAGTGAGGGCGGACATCGGACTCCGGAAATGGCGCGGGGGCCGGTCGCGGGATGCGGGCTTCAGTGGCGCATCTTCGCTATCATCAGCGGTCGCGCGCGACAAGCCGCAAATAAAGCTTATAAAGCTAATGCTGTTATGTGCCGACCGGAGCATCTATACTGAGTATCGGATCATGCTTGGCGGCGGCAGACAGGTCGGAAGCGGATGGCTTGCCGTCCATCCTTCAAGCGCGGCAAGCTAGCAGCGGACAATCACTCAACCGGGAACTGCCGGCAAGGCGGGGCCTCACTGGAGACAAGATTATGGGTTCCTTCAGCCTCTTCCACTGGATCGTCGTTCTGGCAGCCGTCATGCTGCTGTTCGGCACCAAGCGGATTCCCCAGGCTATGGGCGACATCGCCCGCGGCATGAAGCAGTTCCGGAGCGGACTTCGGGAGGACGAATCCCCGGAAGTCCCGGCGGCCCCCGCCGGCCGCACGGCTGAGCTGCCCCGTGATAGCGTTTCGCGCACCTGACCGCGACGCCGCACGGTCTTTTCGGACTGCGGGGGATCCACCGCGCGACCAGGGCGGTGGATCCCCCGCATTTTGATTTACGAGCCCTTAAGACCTCCGGGCGCCTATTCGACCGAAGGACAGAAAAATAAACGGAGCTGGCCTGGAGGGCTCGACGCGCCCGGGCCGGATAGTGCTCGATGAACTTCAAATCCACCGCCATGGCCGTGGGACTGGTACTGACCTTCGCGGCCGGAGCCTGGGTCAGCACGGTGATGCTCGCTCCTCCGCCGCGCACCACCACGGTAACCGTCGAGCCGGCGGCAGAGCCGCCCAACCCCCCCGTGCCCGCTTCTCCCCCGCCTCCGTCGGTGAGCCCGTCCCCTCAGGTCGCCGCCGATCCGCCGCCGCCCTCATCGATTCTCCCGCCGATGCCGCCTTCGGCGCCTCCGGTCCCGCAACCGGCGCCGATGCGGGATGCGCCGCCGCAGGTGGCCGAGGAAGCCGCGCCCGCTCCGCAGCCGCCCGCCGTGATCGCGCCGGAGCCGCAGGCGCCCACCGAGATCACGCCGGAGCCGCAGCCACCCGAGCCGCCCCCGCCGGCGGAGATGACGGCGGCGGCCGTTCCGGATGCGCCGCCCGCTCCCATGGAGCCGCCTCCCGCCTTGGCGGCCCCGGTGGAAGCACCGCCGCCCGAGGCGGTGGCCGAACCGCCGCCGGAGGCGGTGACCGAACCGCCGCCGGAGAAGCCGGCCCCCCCCGCCGAGCCGGCCATCGATCCGGCGATCGCGGCGCTCAGCGATCTGGTGTCGAAGCCGCGCGATGCCGCCCCCGTCCCCGGCGTGTCCGCGACCCTGCCGGTGCCCGAGCGGTCCGGAAGGGATCGGCAGGCGGATTCCATCCCCAGCCGCTATTACACGGTCCAGGTCGGCAGCTTCCAGGATCCGGCGAACGCCGCCAGCCTCGCGCGCGAGCTTTCGGGCAAGGGCTGGGACGCCTTCGTCTCGGACTGGACAAACGGCGCGGGCAAGGCCTGGAAGGTGGTCCGGGTCGGCCGCTACGGCACGGAGAAGGAGGCGGCCGATGCCTCCGATGAACTCCGCAGTGCGGCAAATCTTCGCGGTAATGTCATTCGCGTCCGCTAAATCACAATTTTCTTATAGTCGCTGTTGATCGGGTAGAAGCCCTCTGGGTACATTGGGCGCCACTGGTGTTGACCATAACTAATAAGAAACAGCCCCGGCCGCGGGGTTGGGCGCCGGAGGAAACGCCGTTCATGAGCCAATCCATCCTGATCGCCGACGACGAGCCGAGCATCCTGCTCTCGCTCCAGTTCCTGCTCCAGAAGGCGGGCTACGAAGTCCGTCTCGCCAGGAACGGCGAGGAGGTCATCCAGGCGGTCGAGCAGGCGGTCCCGGACCTGATCCTTCTCGACGCCATGATGCCCAAGCGCGACGGCTTCGACGTCTGCCAGACCATACGGGCCAACCCCGCCTGGCAGCGGCTGCCGGTGATCATGCTGACCGCCAAGAGCCGCGACGTCGAACGGCAGAAGGGCATGGCGCTCGGGGCGACGGACTACATCACCAAGCCCTTCTCCACCCGCGACCTGGTCGAAACGGTGCGCAAGCACCTCGCCGCCGCCTGACCGTTCGCACGGGAGCCTGCAATCCATGGACGGACGCCGCAGAATGGCCCTCCTGTTCGCGTCGGTCGGTGCGGTCGCCGCCGTCCTGATGATCCTGCTGCCGTCGGCGATGGCCAACGCCGACGGGGCCGGCAACCCGCTGGTGACCCAGGCCGTCGGCGGGGCCGCCATCGCGCTGGCAGCCGTGTTCGCCCTGTGGCGGATCGTCGACGGGAGCATCCTGCGGTCCCTGGCGGCGCTGGCCGGAGAGGCCCGGGTGATCGGCCACGGCACCGTGGCGGCCCGGGTCCCGCCGGAGCGGTACGCGGCGCTCTCCCCCCTGCCCCAGGCGATCAACGAGCTTGGCGAGAAACTGGCCGCCGCGCGGTCCGACATAGACGAGGCGGTCGCCTCCTCGACCGCGGTGGTGCAGGAACAGAAGAGCCGGCTTTCCACCCTGCTGCGCGACCTGCACGAGGGCGTGCTGGTGTGCAACCAGCAGCACCAGATCCTGCTCTACAACCAGGCGGCCCTGACCCTGCTCCACCTGACCGGCGACCTGGGCCTCGGCCGGAACCTGCTGCAGGTGGTGACCCGGGCTCCCGTGCTCCACACGCTGGAGCGGCTGACCCTGCGGGTCAAGGATGGGCGCCACCACAGCCACCCCATGGGCGTCACCGCCGAGTTCGTCGCCGCCACCACCGACGGGCGCTACCTGCTCCAGGGGCGCATGAGCCTGATTCTCCAGGAGGAGGACATCATAACCGGCTATGTGGTCACCTTCGACGACGTCACCGCAGAACTGGCGGCGCTGGGCAAGCGCGACGCGGTCCTTCGGGCCGCGACCGAGGGATTCCGGCCGCCGGTCGCCAACCTGCTGGCCGCGGCCGAGACCCTGTCCGACAACCCCGACCTGGACAGGGAGTCGCGCCGGGCGTTCGAACAGGTGATCCTGGAGGAATGCGCGGCCCTGTCCAACCGCCTGGAGCGCGTGACCGGCGACTACCGCAGCATCATCACCGGCGCCTGGCCGATGAGCGACATCCACTCCGGCAACCTGATCAACCTTGTGATCGCCCGGGTCGCCGCCGCCGGCGGGCCGGCCATCACGCTGACCGGGCTGCCGCAATGGCTGCACGGCGACAGCTACAGCCTCGTCGTGCTGCTCGACCATCTGGTGCGGCGGCTGGGCGAGGTCACCGGCGCCGGGAACTTCGACCTTTCGGCGGAGACCGGGGGCTCCTGGGTCTTCGTCGACATCTCGTGGAGCGGCACGCCGGTCGCCTCCTCCGTCGTGGACGGCTGGATGGAACAGGCCCTGCCCGACGCGCTGGGCGGCCTGACCGTCACCGACGTCCTGCAGCATCACCGGAGCGAACTGTGGTGCGACGCTCCCCGGCCCGGGCTGGCTCGCATGCGCGTGCCGCTGCCGCCGACCGAACAGCTCCACGGCCATGCCGACCGCGCGCCGCCCTCGGCCCGGCCGGAATTCTTCGATTTCTCCCTGCTGCACCAGCCGATCGCCACGGCCGAGTTGGGCCGGACGCCGCTCGACAAGCTGACCTTCGTCGTTTTCGATACCGAAACGACCGGCCTCCGCCCGTCGGACGGTGACGAGATCATCCAGATCGCCGGCGTGCGGATCGTCAACGGGCGCATCCTGACCGGCGAGACCTTCAGCCAGCTGGTCGATCCCGGCCGAATGATCCCGCCGGAGACCATCCAGTTCCACGGCGTCACCGACGACATGGTGCGCGGCAAGCCGCGGGCATCGGTCGTGCTGCCGCAGTTCCACCTGTTCGTGTCGGGCGCCGTGCTGGTCGCCCACAATGCCGCCTTCGACCTCAAGTTCCTCAAGATGAAGGAGAAGGTCAGCGGGGTCCGGTTCGACCATCCCGTGCTCGACACCATGCTGCTGTCGCGCCAGCTCCAGGGGCCGGATGCCGACCACACGCTGGACGGCATCGCCAAGCGGCTGGGCATCCAGGTGGTCGACCGCCACACCGCCCTGGGCGACAGCCTGCTGACCGCGGCGATCTTCCTGCGGTTCGTCGACATGCTGCGGGAACAGAACGTCATCACGCTCGACGACGCGATCCGAAGCGCCAACATCCTGGTCGAACTGCACGCGCGGGAGCGGGCGTTTTGACCGCCCGGCGCGACAGGGCGCCGCCCGGGGGATCCCCGGGATCACCGTCCGGTGAACGCCTCGTCGCGCTGTTCCTGCTGGCGCTGGTGCTGTTCAACCCGCCGCTGCTGAAGGCGTTCGGGGCTCCGGGCACCCTGTTCGGCTGGCCGGCGCTGCTGGTCTACATCTTCGCCGCCTGGGCGCTGGTGATCATCCTGCTGGGGCTGGCGATGGAACGGCGCCAGCGTGACGAGGACAAGCGGTGATGCCGGCCTCGCTGATCGCCGTCGCATCCTTCTCCTACCTGTTCCTGCTGTTCGCGATCGCCTGGGTGGCCGACCGCAGGGCCGACCGGGGCCGAAGCGTCATCGCGAGCCCCTATGTCTACGCCCTGTCCCTCGGCGTCTTCTGCACCACATGGACCTTCTACGGCAGCGTCGGGCGGGCGGCGACGCTGGGCATCGGGTTCCTGCCGGTCTATCTCGGGCCGACCCTGGTCATGGTGCTGGGGTATCTCGTGATCGCCAAGATCCTGCGGATCGCCCGCAAGCAGCGCAGCACCTCGATCGCCGATTTCATCGCGTCCCGCTACGGCAAGAGCCACCTGCTCGGCGGGCTGGTCGCCGCCGTCGCGATCGTCGGCATCACGCCCTATATCGCGCTCCAGCTCAAGGCGGTGTCGGTCAGCTTCGACGTGCTGGCCGGCACCGATCCCTCCGGCTTCGGGACGGGGCCGCAGGCGGCCCTGCTCGCGGACAAGGCGTTCTACGTTGCCCTGCTGATGGCCGCCTTCGCCATCGTGTTCGGCACCCGCAACATCGACGCCACCGAGCACCACCAGGGCATGGTCGCGGCGGTCGCGTTCGAGAGCGTGGTCAAGCTGGTCTCCTTCCTGGCGGTCGGCATCATGGTCGTGTGGGGCCTGCACGACGGCTTCACCGACCTGTTCGATAATGCTGCGGCCGACCCCAGGACCGCGCGCCTGCTGACCGCCGACCCGGCCCTGGCGGACGGCAGCTGGATCACGGTCACGCTGCTCTCCATGGCGGCGATCATCTGCCTGCCGCGGCAGTTCCAGGTGACGGTGGTGGAGAACATGCGGGAGTCGCACCTGCGCCGCGCGGTCTGGCTGTTCCCGCTCTACATGCTGCTGATCAACCTGTTCGTGCTGCCGGTGGCGGTGGCCGGCATGCTGCTGTTCCCCGCCGGCACGGTCGATCCCGACATGTTCGTCCTCGCCGTGCCGCTGTCGGAAGGCTGGCGCGCACTCGCCCTGTTCGCCTTCCTGGGAGGCCTGTCGGCCGCCACCAGCATGATCATCGTGGAGACGGTGGCGCTCAGCACCATGGTCTCCAACGATCTCGTCATCCCGGCGCTTCTCAACCTGCGCCTCCTGAAGCTGGACCGCCACCCGGACCTGACGCCCCTGCTGCTGGCGATCCGGCGAGTCGCCATCCTGACGATCCTGCTGCTGGGCTACGCCTATTTCCGGTTCGCCGGCAGCGCCTATGCGTTGGGAGCCATCGGGCTGATCTCCTTCACCGCGGTCGCCCAGTTCGCCCCGGCCCTGATCGGCGGCATCTTCTGGAGCCGGGCGACCCGGCGCGGCGCCATCGCCGGGCTGGTCGCCGGCATCGCCGCCTGGACCTACACGCTGCTCCTGCCCTCCTTCGCGCGGTCGGGCTGGCTCGACCCCGGCTTCCTGACCGACGGTCCCGCCGGGATCTCCCTGCTGCGCCCCTATGCCCTGTTCGGCCTCGAAGGGCTCGACCCGCTGTCGCACGCGCTGTTCTGGAGCATGCTCGCCAATCTCGGCCTTTATGTCGGCGTGTCGCTGTTCGACCGGCCCAGCGTCGGGGAGCGGGTCCAGGCCCACGCCTTCGTCGATGTGTTCCGCCAGACCGAACGTTCGATCGAGGGCGGCACCTGGCGGGGCAGCACGACGGTCGGCGACCTCGTCGACCTGGTCGGGCGATTCCTCGGGCCGCAGCGGGCCGAGCAGGCCTTCGCCGGCTTCGCCCGCGGCCGCAACATCGACCTGCGCCGCGACCGGCAGGCGACCGCCGAGTTGGTCCGGTTCGGCGAGCGGCTGATGGCCGGCGCGGTCGGCGCCGCGTCGGCCCGCGTGGCCCTCGCCTCCGCCGTCAAGGGCGGCGAGGTCACCATGGCCGAGCTGCTGCGCATGCTGGACGAGACCAGCCAGGTGCTGGAATACAGCCGGCAGCTCGAACAGAAGTCCGCCGAGCTGGAGCGCACGTCCATCGCGCTGCGGGCCGCCAACGAGAAGCTCCTGGAGCTTGACCGGCTCAAGGACGATTTCCTGTCGACGGTGACCCATGAGCTGCGGACCCCCCTGACGTCGATCCGCGCCTTCGCCGAGATCCTGCACGACAACCCCGACATCGACCTTGAGCAGTCGCAGGAGTTCCTGGGCCTGATCATCCGCGAGAGCGAGCGGCTGACCCGCCTGATCAACCAGGTGCTCGACATGGCGAAGATCGAGGCCGGCGAGATCGACTGGACGATCGGCCCGATCGATCTCGCCGCGATCATGCGCGACGCGGCGGCGACCACCGCGCAGGTGTTCAAGGACAAGGACGTCGCGCTGGAACAGCGCATCCCGGCCGACGTGCCGCCGGTCCGGGGGGACCACGACCGCCTGACGCAGGTCGCGATGAACCTGCTGTCCAACGCCGCCAAGTTCACCCCGTCGGGGACCGGCCGGGTGGTCGTCAGCGTCGAGCCGGTCGCGGAAGGAGTCCGCGTCGCCGTCGCCGACAACGGCCCGGGCATAGCACCGGGCGACGCGGAGATCGTCTTCGACAAGTTCCGCCAGGTCGGCAACACCATGACCGACAAGCCGCAGGGCACCGGCTTGGGCCTTGCCATCTGCAAGCGCATCGTCGAACATCTGGGCGGTCGCATCTGGGTGGAAACCGCGCCGGGCCAAGGTGCAACCTTCGCCTTCGTCATCCCTTACCAGAGCGCTTCTTCAACCACTTCTCCCCCGGGCGCCGAGACGGTGGCGGCCGCAGCCGACGATTGACGGAATAGGCGTGTCCATAGTTCTCATCGGTTTCCTTGCCAGCCTCGCCGCCGGTTCCGCCACCGGCCTCGGGGCCGTGCCCCTGCTGTTCCTGCGCAAGGTCTCCAGCCGCCTCCAGAACGGGCTGCTGGGCTTCGCCGCCGGCGTAATGCTGGCGGCCTCGTTCTTCTCGCTGATCCTGCCCGCACTGGAGACCGGCGCCGGCCCGGCCGTGGTCGGCGCCGGAATCCTGCTCGGCGCCACCTGCCTCTGGGCGCTCGACCTGCTCACCCCGCACGAGCATTTCATCAAGGGCCGCCAGGGGCCGGAGACAGATACCTTCCGGCGCATCTGGCTGTTCGTGATCGCGATCACCCTGCACAACATCCCGGAGGGACTGGCGGTCGGCGTCGGATTCGGCACCGGCAGTACCGCGACCGGGCTTCCCCTCGCCTTCGGGATCGGCCTCCAGAACATGCCGGAAGGCTTGGCCGTGGCCGTGGCGCTCCACAGCATCGGTTACCAGCGCGGCAAGGCCGTCGCCATCGCCCTGGCGACCGGGCTGGTCGAGCCGCTGGGCGCCCTCCTGGGGCTTCTCGCCGTGTCCTTGGCCGCCCCCCTGCTGCCCTGGGGCCTCGCCTTCGCCGCCGGCGCCATGATTTTCGTCGTCAGCAACGAGATCATCCCGGAAACCCACCGCGCCGGGCTGGAGAAGGCGGCGAGCGTCGGCCTGATGCTGGGGTTCGTCATCATGCTGTACCTGGACGTCTCGCTCGGGTGATCATCAGCCCCCTTTCTTGTTAGTCATGGTGAACCCCCAGAGGAGGATGACCATGGCCGACGAGCAGCGCCCGGGCGAGACCCCGACCAGCCCCAAGAGCCCCCGCATTCCACGCCCGCCGTCCAAGGAGGAGGTGGACCAGATCAGCGAAGCCCAGTCCATGATCACCGACGATTGGACCGGAGAAGGCGGCGAAAAGCCCGCCGACCAGGAAAAGCCGGCGGACCGGTGATAGGCTGGCCTCCGGTCCGCTGATCCGCAGTCGCAGGGAGGAAAAGGAATGGGCGAAAAGCTGAACGAACGGGCGAGCGGCGTATACATCATCGCCGCCACGCCGTTCGAGGACGACGGCAAGCTGGACCTTGCCAGCACCGACCGGATGGTGGATTTCTACCTGGAGTGCGGCGTCGACGGCATGACGATCCTCGGCATCATGGGCGAGGCGCCGAAGCTGACTCCGGACGAGCAGCAGAGCTTCATGCGCCGCGTGTTCGACCGGATCGCCGGCCGCATCCCGGTGATCGTGGGCGTCAGCAATCCGGGAAGCAACAACCTCGCGGCGTTCGCCCACTCCGCCCTGGATACCGGCGCCGCCGGCGTCATGATCGCCCCCCTGTCCGGCCTGAAGACCGAGGAACAGGTGATCAACTACTTCGCGGAGACCCTGCGCATCCTCGGCCCCGACGTGCCGGTGGTGTTCCAGGATTATCCGCAGGTGACGCAGGTCCCCGTGTCGGTCGCGACGCTGCGGCGGGTGTTCGACGACCATCCGCAGATCGTGATGCTGAAGCACGAGGACGCGCCGGGCCTGCGCAAGCTCAGCCAGATTCGCACCTGGCCCGACACCGGCGGGCGCCGCATCAGCATCCTGGTCGGCAACGGCGGGCTCCACCTGCCCCAGGAACTCAGGCGCGGCGCCGACGGCGCCATGACCGGCTTCGCCTACCCGGAGATGCTGGTCCAGGTCTGCCGTCGCTTCTTCGCCGGCGACGCCGACGGGGCCGAGGATCTGTTCGACACCTACCTGCCGATCGTCCGCCACGAACAGCAGGCCGGCATCGGCCTCGCCATCCGCAAGGAGATCCTGCGCCGGCGCGGCGTCCTGGCCTCCGCCGCGGTCCGCGCCCCCGGTCCCAGGCTCAACGCCGACGACCACAAGGAGCTGGACAGCCTGATGGCGCGGCTGGAGGTCAGGCTGGGCGGCTGAGCCTCGGAGGCAGAAACGAAAAGCGCCGGCGGGAGATCGATCTCCCGCCGGCGCTTTTCGTTCGCCTGAACTCCCGGACCGGCCTCAGCCTTCCAGGGCCTCAGCCTTCCAGGGCCTCAGCCTTCCAGGAAGGTCTTCAGCACCCGGGCATGCTTGGCCCGGCCGAGCCGCTGCAGCGCCTTCGCCTCGACCTGGCGGATGCGCTCGCGGGTCACGTTGTAGTCGCGGCCGATATCCTCGAGCGTCTCCTCGGTCCCGGCAAGGCCGAAGCGGCGGCGGATGATGTCGGCCTCGCGCGGGGTGAGGTCGTCCAGGATCTCCGACAGCTTCTCGCGCAGCGAGCCGGCGGCGATCGCGTCGAACGCGCCGGTCGTGGCGCTGTCCTCCAGGAAGTCGCCCAGCCGAGCGCCGTCGTCGTCATCGCCGACCGGAGCGTCCAGGCTGACCGCGTCGGCCGCCATGCGCAGCAGTTCGGCGACCTTCTCGACAGGCATCGCCAGCGCGGTCGCGATATCCTCGTTGGTCGGCTCGATGCCCCGGCGCAGGCGAAGCTGGACCGCGCAGCGGCGGATCTTGGTCAGCGCCTCGCAGGCATGGGCCGGCATGCGGATCGTGCGGCCCTGGTCGGCCAGCGCCCGGGTCATCGATTGCCGGATCCACCAGGTAGCATAGGTCGAGAACTTGTAGCCGCGCCGCCAGTCGAACTTCTCGATCGCGGTCATCAGGCCGATATTGCCCTCCTGGACCAGGTCCAGGAACGGCAGGCCCCGGTTCAGATGCTTGCGGGCCAGGGCCGCGACCAGACGGAGGTTCGCCTTGGCGAAGGACTCCTTGGTGCGGATCTGGTCGTTCTGCGACCGCTGCAGGCGGGCGGACAGCTCGCGGAACTGGCTGATCGGCAGCCCGACGGTCTGGCCGATCTCGGCCAACTCGGCGAACAGGGCATCGACTTCCTGGCCCTTGCGCTCGGCCAGCTTGGCCCAGGCACCGCCCTTGGCGGCCCGCTTGGCCAGCCAACCCTGCTCGTCCTCGGAGCCGAGATAGGCTTCCAGGAAGGCCTCGCGCTTCACGCCGCCGGCCATGACGACGCGGGCCAGGCGGCCATCGACGCCGACGATGCGCCGGTTGACGTCGCGCATGGTGTTGATCAGTTCGGTGCGCAGGTCGATCGACAGCGGCAGTTCGCGAATCAGCGCGGCGGCAGCCGCGGCGTCGGTCAGTTGGACCGCCTCGATCCGCTCCAGCGCCTCGACCACCGACGCGGCCAGTTCGGCAGCGGATATGGCCGGAACCGCCACGGCCTCCGCTACTTCCGTATCCGCATCGGCGACCTCGGCGAGGTCGTCGTCCAGCGCCGCGTCCTCGCTCTCGGCTTCGGCCCCCATGCGGGCGAAGCGCTCCAGGTCCACGACGGTGCCGACGTTGACGGAGCCGTCGCGCAGGCCGTGAAGGCTCCGCATGAGCCGGGTGCAGGTGAAGGGGCTGGCCGCGATCACGTCATCGATGGCCGCACGGGCGGCCTCCATGCGCTGGGCAAGCGTCACCTCCTGCTCACGCGTCAGCAGCGGGTGCTGCGCCACGTCACGCAGGTACAGCCGGACCGGGTCGGTCGAATGCTCGGCAAAGGCGATGTTGCCGCGGGCTCCCGCGGTCTCGTTGCGCACCGCAGTGGCGCGATCGGCGTCGGCGACAGGGTGCGCCGTGATTTCAAGGGCGGTCATAACGATTGTCCTCGGATTTCCAACTCAGTCCCGCCGACCCCTGCCGAGGCGGAGGAATAGAAATTCACTCGTTTCGGAAACCATTGTCGCGGCACCGCCTTCGTCTCGCGGCACCGCTCACGTTACCAAAATCTGACACAGCTATTTCCGATCGGTGAACGGCCGGCCATTTCGGTCTTTACGGGCAGTTTGTCAAGGGCTAAACCGCGAATTCCAGACAACACGGTACAGGCCGTTTTGTCGCGCCCCTTTATTCGGCGGCCTGCGGAAATCCCTTCAGGGGATCGATCCGGGCCATCGCAGCCTCGACAACCTCAGGCCCCGCGCCGGTCTTGTGAGCAAATTCACTCAAATGCCGCCGCCACGCGCGGCCGCCGCGTTGCCCTTGGAACAGACCTGTCATGTGTCGGGTGATGGCGTTCAGGGGCACGCCTTCGACCCTCCTGGCCTCGATATAGGGCAGCATCCGACGCACCACATCCTCCCGAGTCGGGACCGGTTCGGTACCGCCGTGGAACCGCCGGTCGACGCCGGCCAGCACGTAGGGGTTCTTGTACGCCGCCCGGCCCAGCATGACCCCGTCCACCACCTGGAGATGCTCGGCCGCCGAGTCCAGGTCCGGGATGCCGCCGTTGATGGTAATGTCCAGGTCGGGATTCTCCCGCTTCAGCCGGTGGACCAGATCGTAGCGCAGCGGCGGGATGTCGCGGTTCTCCTGGGGGCTCAGCCCCTTCAGCCAGGCCTTGCGGGCATGGACGATGAACCGGGTGCAGCCGGCGGCCCGCACGGTCGCGATGAAGCCGTCCAGCGTCGGCCACTCCTCCATCTCGTCGATGGCGATCCGCGACTTGACGGTCACGGGGATCGACACGGCCGACCGCATCGTGCCAACCAAGTCGGCGACGAGGTCCGGCTCCGCCATCAGGCAGGCGCCGAACCGCCCGGACTGCACCCTATCGCTCGGGCAGCCGACATTCAGGTTGATCTCGTCATAGCCGAACCCTTCCGCGATCCGCGCGCACTCCGCCAGGGCCTGCGGGTCGCTGCCGCCCAGTTGCAAGGCCACCGGGTGCTCGTGCGGGTGGAAGGCCAGCAGCCGCTCCCGCGGGCCGTGCAGGATCGCCCCGGTCGTCACCATCTCGGTGTACAGCAGCGCGTGCCGGCTGATCTGGCGCAGGAAGTACCGGCAGTGCCGGTCCGTCCAGTCCATCATGGGGGCGACGGAAATGGGATATGTCTGTGTGCTCACGTCAAGTCTCGTCACTCAAATCGTCACTCAACCGGCGTGCCCGCCCCTACTCCCGCCAAGGCATGATCGGCACGGTCGAGACGGCGTTCATCGGCGATCCGTCCACCATCTTGGTGCTGTAGCTCAGATAAACCAGGGTATTGCGCTTGCGGTCGAACATGCGCACGACTCGGGTCTCCTTGAACAGGATCGAGGTGTCGGCGGTGAAGACCTCCTCGTTGTCGCGCAGCTTGTCGGGCATCGTGATCGGGCCGACCTGCCGGCACGCGATGGAGAAGCGCGAGGGGTCCTCCGCCAGCCCCAGGCTGCCCGAGACCCCGCCCGTCCGGGCCTGGCTCAGATGGCAGGCGACGCCCGGGACCTTCGGATCGTCGAACGCCTCGACGCAGACCCTGTGATTGGCCCCCAGGAGCTTCCAGGCCGTCGTGACGCAGCCCACCTCTTCCGCCCCCGCCGGAGCCGCCGCAACCAGGCCGAAGGCTGCACCGACCAGCGCCCCAGCGAAACTGTACCGGATCATCTCTGTTCTCCGTCATGGACACACGCGGCAACAGACACGCGGAACCACCGCCGAAGTCAAGGATCGCCGGGGCGATATGACACAGGACGGCTATCGACACAAAATGTTAACAAATGTTACATGCGGCAGCCTTGAATGTTGCCGCATGTTGCGCCGCGGATGACCGGCACGGCTGACGAAAAGCACCTGGGGGATGGAACATGGACACGACCGTGGAAGCGACCGGCCAGAAGCCGGCGCGCGCGAACAAGCCCGAGCCGCAGCCGAAAGCCGAGCCGCTGGAGCTGCCGCCCGACCGTTTCATCAACCGGGAACTGTCCTGGCTCGCCTTCAATGACAGGGTGCTGGGCGAGGCCCACAACACCAACCACCCGCTGCTGGAGCGGCTGCGTTTCCTGTCGATCTCGGCCAGCAACCTGGACGAGTTCATCATGGTCCGGGTCGCGGCCCTGAAAGCCCAGGAACGCGCCGGCGTCAAGGCCCTCACGCCCGACAATCTCCTGCCGGAACAACAGCTCGCGCTGATCAACCAGGCCATCATCCAGCTGAACGACCAGCAGCAGGACTGCGCCAACGCCCTGCTGGAGGAACTGAGGGAGGCCGGCATCTGGGTCGTGGCGCCGAGGGAGCTGTCCCAGGAGGATCGCGCCTGGGCGGAGGCCCGCTTCCTGCGCGAGATCTTTCCCGTCCTGACCCCCATCGCCGTCGATCCGGCCCACCCCTTCCCGTTCATCGCCAACCGGGGCGTGGCCCTCGTCCTCCAGCTCAAGGACCCGGAGAAGACCGAGCCGCTCGACGCGCTGATCCCGCTTCCCAACCAGCTGGAGCGCTTCGTGCGGCTGCCGGGGACGGGCACCCGCTTCCTGCTGCTGGAAGACCTGGTGCTGATGTTCCTCGACCGCCTGTTCCCTTCGCCGCTCAAGCTGACCGGCCACGGCCTGTTCCGCGTGCTGCGCGACAGCGAGATCGACATCGACGAGGAGTCGGAGGATCTGGTCCGCACCTTCGAGAGCGCCCTTAAGCGCCGCCGGCGCGGCAAGGTCATCAGCCTCGCCGTCGAGGCGGAGACGACCCACGATCTTCGCGAGTTCCTGGTCAGCGAGCTGCGCGTTTCTCCCGGCGACGTCTTCGTCCAGAAGGGGCTGATCGCGCTGGGCGACGTCAAGCAGCTCATCCTGGACGAGCGCAGCGACCTGCTGTTCCCGCCCTTCACCGCCCGTTTTCCCGAGCGGATCCGGGATTTCGGCGGCAACTGCTTCGCGGCGATCCGGCACAAGGACATCCTGGTCCACCATCCGTACGAGAGCTTCGACGTGGTGGTGCAGTTCCTGCTCCAGGCGGCGCGCGACCCGGCGGTGGTCGCGATCAAGCAGACGCTGTACCGGACCAGCAAGAACTCCCCCATCGTCGCGGCCATGATCGAGGCGGCGGAGGCCGGCAAGTCGGTCACCGCCATGGTCGAGCTGAAGGCCCGGTTCGACGAGGAGGCCAACATCCAGTGGGCGCGCGACCTGGAGCGCGCCGGCGTCCATGTGGTCTACGGCTTCGTCGACCTGAAGACCCACGCCAAGGTGTCTCTGGTGATGCGGCGCGAGGCGGACGGGCTGCACAGCTACGTCCATTTCGGAACCGGCAACTACCATCCGATCACGGCCAAGATCTACACCGACCTGTCGTTCTTCACCTGCGACCCGGCGCTGTGCCATGACGCCTCGGTCATGTTCAACTACATGACCGGCTATGCCAAGCCCCAGCACCTGGAGAAGCTGGCGATCGCGCCGCTGACGCTGCGCAGCCGGATCGTCGAGATGATCGACCGGGAGATCGCCCACGCCCGCGCCGGCCGCAAGGCGGCGATCTGGATCAAGCTCAACTCCCTCGTCGATCCCGACATCATCGACAAGCTGTACGAGGCCTCCCATGCCGGCGTGCAGATCGACATGATCATCCGCGGCATCTGCTGCCTGCGTCCCGGCGTGCCCGGCCTGTCCGAGAATATCCGGGTCAAGAGCATCGTCGGTCGCTTCCTGGAGCACAGCCGCATCATGTGCTTCGGCGACGGCCACGGCCTGCCTTCCCCCAAGGCGAAGGTCTACATCTCCTCGGCCGACTGGATGCCGCGCAACCTGGACCGCCGGATCGAGACCCTGGTGCCGATCGAGAACGCCACGGTCCACGAGCAGATCGTCGAGCAGATCATGGGCACCAACCTGCGCGACCGGGCGCAGAGCTGGCTGATGGGGGCGGACGGCGGCTTCACCCGGATGGAGGCCGAGCCGGGCGCCCCGAACGCGCATACCTATTTCATGCAGAACCCCAGCCTGTCCGGCCGGGGCAGCGCCCGGAGCGGCAGCCGGGGCTGATTTTTTCCGCCATGGTGTCGCCACTCGGGCCTGGAGAATGCGTTTGACCATCATCCGCACTCTCCAGAGCCGGGGGAATCACCATGGCACCGTTCCGCACCTGCGCCGCTGCCGTCGTCCTGTGCGCGCTTCCTCTCCAGGCGGGAGCCATGACGCTGGACTACGACGTCTATGCCGGCGGCCTGTTCCTGGTCAGCGGCGCGATGACCTTGGATATCGCGGGCGACCGCTACTCCGCCGGCGTCGAGGCGAAGGGCGGCCGGCTGGTCGACCTGCTGTCCCGCTGGTCCTACCGGGCTTCCGCCGACGGCCGGATGGAGGAGGGCGTCCGCGTCGAGCCCGAGCAGTTCCGCTCCGACCGCCGGCAACGTAAGCGCCACAGAACCCTGGCCCTGGACTATGACGGTGCCGGCAACGTGTCCGTGACGGCCGAGCCGCCCCAGTCCGAGCTGGCCTCCGGCGCGGTCGCGCCGGAGTTCCGCCCCAACACCCTGGACCCGGTCAGCGCCGCCGTCGGGATCATCGCCGCGGGCGGCGAGACCGGATGCACCGGCACCTTCCCGGTCTTCGACGGCCGGCGCCGCTACGACGTCACCGTGACATCGGAGGGTCCCGATACCCTCCTGAAATCGTCGCGCAACATGCACCAGGGCGCCGCCGAGAGATGCACCATCCGCATCCATCCCGTCGCCGGCTTCGAGCGCGACCGCGACGAGGGCGAGTTCTTCCAGTACGGCGTGGACCGCACCGCGACGGCCTGGTTCGCCGCTCCCCTGCCCGGCGAACCCCAGGTCCCGGTCAAGATCCAGGTCGGGCTGGAGTGGATCGACGTCGTCATGAACCTCGTCGCGGCGCGCAGCGGGTGACCGGGCACGGCACAAACCGGTGCCGAACCGCGATACTACAGGGCAACATTCCGGGAAGAATCGACATGATACGCCTCTACTTCCATTACACGCCGAATCCGATGAAGGTCGCCCTCTTCCTGGAGGAGGCCGGACTCGACTACGAGGTCGTTCCGGTCGACACCTTCAAGGGCGAGCAGCATTCCCCCGACTTCCTCAAGGTGAACCCCAACGGCAAGCTGCCGGCGATCGAGGACGACGGCGTGCCGGTTTTCGATTCCAACGCGATCCTGCTCTACCTGTCGGAAAAAACCGGCAAGCTCGGCGGAAAGCCGGAGGACCGGGGCAGCCTCCTGTCGTGGCTGATGTTCGTCGCGACCGGGCTGGGTCCCTATTCCGGCCAGGCCGTCCATTTCCAGCGCACCCATACGGAGAGCGCCTACGCGACCAACCGCTATCGCCGGGAGGCCGAGCGCCACTACCGGGTCCTCGACGACCGGCTGGCCGATCGCGATTATCTGGTCGGCGGCGAATTCACCATCGTCGACATGGCGGCCTGGGGTTGGATCGAGCGCGCACCCTTTGTCATGAACAGCAGCGACACGCCGCTGGACGCCACGCCCAACCTGAAACGGTGGTTCCAGGCCATCGACTCCCGCCCCGCCGTCGCCAGGGTCCGCCGGTTCGTGCAGGACATCCCCTTCAAGCGCGATTTCGACGAGGTGACGCTCCGCTCGCTGTTCCCGCAGAACTACGTCAACCCAGCCTGACGGCGGCGAGCGCGCGAAACGCCTTCCGGGTGTCCAGGGCCACCCGGACCAGGGCCGGTATCTGGCCGGGCCGGGCCGCGACGCTCGCGAGGACGGCGCCGAGCGCCACACGCCCGCCGGGTCCCATGCCTACCAGCGCCGCGGGAGGCAACTCCCGCTCCGCCGGGTCGGCGATGGCCCGGATCACCGCGAACGGCACCCCGGCATCGGCGCAGAGCCGGGCCACCTGCCCGCTTTCCAGATCGACCGCGGCGGCGCCGGTGCGGCGGTGGAGATCCCGCTTCGCCCCGATGCCCGCCACGATCATCGCCGCTTCGGCGACCGGCGCCCGCAGGGCTGCCTTCGGCACCGCGTATCCCGGCGGCAGGCCGGCCGGCAGGCGGTCGCCGCCCTCCAGGATCACCTCGGACGCGACCACGAGCGTCCCGGGGGCGAGACCGGGTGCCAAGCCCCCTGCGATGCCGAAGCTGATCAGGCCGTCGGCACCTTCGGCGAGCAGTCGCGGCGCTCCACCGGCCAACGCCACCGGCAAGCCCGACCGGCGGGCGATACGGGCCTCGGCCTCCATGCCGACCACGATGCCGAAGGTCATCGGGTTTGCCTAAAAATCATGCAATAGATCCTGATTTGAATACAATTTGACCATTCTCCTCCGGCTTCACAGGCATCCGGCTCCGTATCCGCCCATCCGCCCTCCCTGGCACCCAAATTGCTGAAGAGTGGCCTGCTGATGATCGGCAAGTCAAAGAGACAGGGTGGAGTAGAGACGAATGGCCGGACCGGCGGATATCGAACTCGCTGCGGTCACCAAGATGTATGGGCCGGTAACGGCGGTCGACTCGATCGACCTTCGCATTCCGGCGGGAACCTATTGCTGCCTCCTGGGACCCAGCGGCTGCGGCAAGACTTCGACGCTCCGGATGATCGCGGGACATGAATCCGTAACCGACGGCGACATACTTCTCGGCGATACGCACATCAACGACCTGCCGCCGGCCCGGCGCGGCACGGCGATGATGTTCCAGAGCTACGCGCTGTTCCCGCACCTCACCTGCGTGGACAACGTCGCCTTCAGCCTGAAGCTGAAGGGGGTCTCCAAGCCCGAGCGCCGGGCCAAGGCGATGGACCTGCTCGGACTGGTCCAGATGGACAAGTATGCCGAGCGGCTGCCCGCCCAGCTTTCCGGCGGCCAGCAGCAGCGGGTCGCCCTCGCCCGGGCGCTGATCACCAACCCCAGCGCCCTGCTGCTGGATGAGCCGCTGTCTGCGCTCGACCCCTTCCTGCGGGTCAAGATGCGGGAGGAGCTGAAGCGCCTCCAGCGCGAGCTTGGGATCAGCTTCATCCACGTCACCCACGGCCAGGAGGAAGCCCTGGCGCTGGCCGACCTGGTCGTCGTGATGAACAACGGGCGGATCGCCCAGGCCGGCTCCCCGCGCGAGGTGTTCAACCGGCCGCGCGACGCCTTCGTCGCCCGCTTCATCGGCGGCCACAACGTCCTGTCGTTCCTCGACGGCGCCGCCGGCCGGCAGTTCGCCGTCCGGACCGACAAGATCCGCCTCCTGCACGACCAGTCCACGGCCGGACCCAACAGCTTCACCGGCACGGTCCGTCTGGTCGAGTACCAGGGGCCGATGGTCCATCTGCGCCTGGCGTCCCCGGGCGTCGAGGAATTCGCCGTGACCGTCACCGAACAGGCCTTCTTCGCGGCCCCTCTCAACGCCGGCGACAGGGTAACCGCCGTCTGGGCCGGGGAAGACATGCACCCGCTCGCCGCCTGATCCCGTAGGGCGGGCATCCCGACAAACGACACCGACAAACAAGAAAACCGAGAGGCTTCAGAGATGAGCAGCGACTCCACCAATCCGCCGAAGCCGGCGACCCATGGCATCACCCGCCGGCAGGCGCTGAAGGGGACAGCGGCGGCGGCAGGCCTCGCCGTCGGCAGCGGCGCCATCACCGGGTTCCCGACGATCTGGGCGCAGAACATCAAGAACGTGACGCTGCGCCAGTTCGGCACCGGCGTTTCCAACCTCAACGCGGTCGCCGAGAAGGTGAAGCAGGACCTGGGCTTCACCCTCCAGATGACGGCGCTGGACAGCGACGCGGTGTCCCAGCGCGCGGTCACCCAGCCCAAGTCCTACGATATCGCCGACATCGAATACTGGATCTGCAAGAAGGTCTTCCCGGCCGGCGTCATGCAGCCGATGGACGTCGGCAAGATCAAGAACTTCGACAAGATCGTCCCGCTCTTCATCACGGGCAAGCTGACTCCCGAATCGTCCATCGCGCAAGGCACGGCGCCGCACACAGTGGGCTTCGTCGAGGGCAAGGACTCCACCAGCTTCGCCAAGTCGCAGACCCAGTGGATGACGCTGATCCCGACCATCTACAACGCCGACACCCTGGGCATCCGCCCCGACCTGGTCGGCAAGCCGATCACCCAGTGGAAAGACCTGCTCGACCCCGCCTTCAAGGGCAAGGCGTCGATCCTCAACATCCCGTCGATCGGCATCATGGACGCCGCCATGGTCGCGGAGTCCATGGGTGAGATGAAGTACGGCGACAAGGGCAACATGACCAAGGCGGAGATCGACAAGACCATCGCCTTGCTGATCGAGGCCAAGAAGGCCGGCCAGTTCCGCGCCTTCTGGAAGACCTTCGACGAGAGCGTCAACCTGATGGCGTCGGGCGAGGTCGTGATCCAGTCCATGTGGTCGCCCGCGGTCGCCGCCGTCCGCGCCAAGGGCATCCCCTGCACCTACCAGCCGCTCAAGGAAGGATACCGCGCCCGGGGGCGGCGGCCTGGGCATCGCCAAGCATGTCAGCGGGCTGGAGCTGGAAGCGGCCTACGAGTACATCAACTGGTACCTGTCCGGCTGGGTCGGCGCCTACCTGAACCGCCAGGGCTACTACAGCGCCGTGCTCGACACCGCGAAGGAGCATATGAGCGCCGAGGAATGGGCCTTCTGGATGGAAGGCAAGCCGGCCGCGACCGACATCCTCAGCCCGGAGGGCAAAGTGATGGAGAAGGCCGGCGCGGTCCGCGACGGCGGCTCCTTCTATGACCGCATGGGCGCCGTGGCCTGCTGGAACGCCGTCATGGACGAGGATCGCTACATGCTCCGCAAGTGGAACGAGTTCATCGCCGCATGACCGGCCAGACCCAAACCCTCCCGGCCCAGCGCCGGGAGGGGGCGACGTCGAAGCGCCTGGACCGGACACGTCTGGCAGCGGCGGTCGCCCCCTATCTCCAGGTGGCGCCGCTCACGCTCACCTTCGCCGTGTTCCTGCTCGTCCCGATCGCCACCATCGTCGTCGTCAGCTTCTGGGATTACGATTCGATCCGGGTGATCCCGGATTTCATGCTGCTCAATTACGAGGAGCTGCTGACCTCGCCGGTCACCTGGCAGATCTACCTGAACACGCTGAAATACGCGGCGCTGACCTGGGCGCTGACCTTGGGCATCGGCTTCACCGTCGCCTATTTCGTGGCCTTCCATGTCCGGTCGCTGACCTGGCAGATCACCCTGTTCATGGTCTGCACCATCCCGTTCTGGACGTCGAACATCATCCGCATGATCTCGTGGATCCCGTTCCTCGGCCGCAACGGGTTGCTCAACTCGACCCTGCTCGCCATGGGCGTGATCGACGAGCCGCTGGAGTTCCTGCTGTTCTCGGACTTCTCCGTGGTGCTGGCCTTCGTGCATCTCTACGTGCTGTTCATGGTCGTGCCGATCTTCAATTCCATGATGCGGATCGACCGGGCCCTGGTCGAGGCGGCGGTCGATGCCGGGGCCTCGGGCTGGCAGGTGCTGACCAACGTCATCATCCCGCTGAGCAAGCCGGGAATCGCGATCGGGTCGATCTTCGTGGTGACGCTCGTCATGGGCGACTTCATCACGGTGCGCCTGATGAGCGGCGGCCAGAGCGCCTCGGTCGGCCTGATGATGGCGAACCAGATCTCCCTGCTGCAATACCCCGCCGCGGCGGCCAACGCGGTCGTGCTGCTGCTGGTCGTGCTGATCATGGTGGCGCTGATGCTGCGCATCGTCGATATCCGAAAGGAGCTGTGAGCCATGGCGAAACCACGGCGCGGACGGGAACCCCGCCCGCTCGGCTTCTACCTGCTGGCCGCCTTCTTCGGGCTGTTCGTGCTGTTCCTCTACGGCCCGATCGCGACCATCGTGATCCTGTCTTTCCAGGGTCCGAACGGCGGGTTGACCTTCCCGATGAACGGCGTCTCGACACACTGGTTCCACAACCTGTTCGAGCAGCAGGCGGTCGGCGACTTCGGCGGCGCGCTGACCCGATCGCTCATCCTGGGGCTGATCGTCATGGTGGTGACCGTGCTGTTCTCGGTCGCGGCCGGACTGGGCTTCCGCCATCGCTTCCGGGGCTCGGGCGTTATCTTCTACGTCGCGGTGGCCAGCCTGATCGTGCCGTCGATCCTGGTCAGCCTCGGCATCGGCCTGATGTTCAACATCGTCGGGTTCGAGCCGAACTGGAACAGCTCCGCGCTGGGCGCCCACCTGACCTGGACCCTGCCCTTCGGCCTGCTGATCATGTTCGCGATCTTCAACCGCTTCAACCGGGCCTACGAGGAAGCGGCCCGCGACCTGGGCGCCACGCCCTGGCAGACGATCCGCTTCGTCGTGCTGCCGATCATCGCCCCCAGCGTCATCGGCATCGCGCTGTTCGGCTTCACCCTGTCCTATGACGAGTTCGCCCGGACCCTGATGACGGCCGGCAGCTTCAACACGCTGCCGCTGGAGATCTACGGCATGACCACCAACGTCACGACGCCGGTGCTGTACGCGCTTGGCACCCTGACGACCGCGCTCTCCTTCCTGGTGATCCTGGGAGCCTTGGGCGCCGTGCTGCTGGTCCAGCGCCGCCGGGCGCGGCAGGGGTCGGATGCCGGCGTCGGGGTTTGAGCCCGGTCATCCCAGCTCGAACGACGTGATGCCGAAGATCCGGCCGAGATCGAGGCCGGGCGGCGGACCGGCATACATGCGGGCGGTCTCGAACACCGGGGCGAGGCCGTACCGCGCGGCAAGCGCCATGGCCTCGCGATTCGGCTCCGGCACGTCCAGGATCACCTGTTCGCCCCCGGGGATGGCGGCGCACAAGCCGCGGAACAGCTTGTCAGCATTTTCCGCATCGTCGGCGAACAGCGGCCCGATCTTCCAGCCGACCCGGCAAGGCCGCGCCACGGCATAGCCGCCGAGGCTCCCGGCAACTCCCGCGGCGGCCAAGCCGACGACTCCGGGCATGCCGGTCCAGGCCGACAGGAAGGCGGCGCGCGGCGCGCCGAACAGCGGCCGGTCATAGGCCAGCAGGCGATCGAACGGTACCGCGGCCAGATCGGTCAATCCTTCCGGCGCGCCGGTCGCCGGCACGGTTCCCTGGTAGCGCACATTGCGGTGCGCCAGGACGAAGCCGGACTTCCGGTAGTTGTCCTGCTGGGCCACGACGCCGTCGAGCCCGACCGTGCGTCCCGCCAGACGCTCCATCCCGGCCCGCCACACCGCCATGCCGTACCCGCGCCCCCGGTACTCCGGCCGGGCGATGTAGAGCCCCAGGAAACCCAGATCCTCGCCATAGCGCACCACGGACACCGCCGCGGCCGGCTGGCCGTCGTCCGCCTCCGCTATCAGGAAGCCGGCCGGGTCGGCGGCGTGGAACGGCACCGCGTCGCCCAGCCCGGGGTTCCAGCCCTCTTCGGCCGCCCACTCGATCACCTGATCCACATCGCCCCGGCTCATGGTCCTGACCGTCACGCCGGCACTCCTCATCCCGTTCCGTCCGTCGGGATTGAAGCACGACGCGGAACTTGCGACAACGGGCCGGCTGCGGCTAAGTCCGCCATCCCATCCCGCGTAACGAGGGCGCTCCTTGCGGCCAGACATCCTGTTCCCCCTGTTCGCTCCCGTCACGACGCTGAAGGGGCTCGGGCCGAAGCTCGGCAAGCTGACCGAGAAGCTGGTCGGCCCCCATGTGGCGGACCTGCTGTGGCACCTGCCGACCGGCATCATCGACCGCCGCTTCGCGCCCGACGTGGCGAACGCCCCGGACAATGCCATCGCGACGCTGACGGTCCGGGTGGAGCACCATTCCGCCCCGCTGAACCCGCGCCACCCCTACAAAGTCCGCTGCCGCGACGACAGCGGGGAGATCGACCTGGTATTCTTCCATGCCCGCGGCGAGTGGCTGCTGAAGCAGCTCCCGCTCGAGCAGCAGGTCGTCGTCAGCGGCAAGGTCGAGTGGTTCAACGGCATGCCCCAGATGGCGCATCCGGACCATATCGTCCCGGCCGACGCCAAGGGAGAGTTCGAGCCGGTCGAGCCGGTCTACCCCATGACCGCCGGCCTCGCCTCCAAGGTGCTGCGCAAGGCAATGGCCTCCGCTCTGGCCAGTGCCAGGGAACTGCCGGAATGGCAGGACCCCGCGTGGCTGGCGCGGCGCGGCTGGCCGTCGTGGCGTGCCGCCCTCGGCACCGTCCACAACCCTCAGGACGAATCCGACCTGTCCGGCCTGGCGCCGCCGCGCTGCCGGCTCGCCTTCGACGAGCTGCTGTCCAACCAGCTGGCGCTGGCCCTGATCCGCCAGCACCAGCGCAAGCTGTCGGGCCGCTCGGTCAAGGGGGACGGCCGGCTGCGGGCCAGGGTGGTCGCGGCCCTGCCATTCGCCCTGACCGGCGCCCAGGCCGGGGCGCTGGAGGAGATCTACGCCGACATGCAGGCGGACCGGCGCATGCTGCGCCTGCTCCAGGGCGACGTCGGCAGCGGCAAGACCGTCGTGGCGCTGCTCGCCATGCTCAACGCCGTCGAGGCGGGCGCCCAGGCGGCGCTGATGGCCCCGACCGAGATCCTGGCCCGGCAGCATTTCGAGACGCTGGGGCCGCTGGCGGAGGCCGCCGGGGTGCGGCTCGGCGTGCTGACCGGGCGAGACAAGGGCAAGGCCCGTGCGGCGATCTACGAGCGGCTGGCGGCCGGGGAGATCGACATCATCGTCGGCACCCATGCCCTGTTCCAGGAGGACGTCGCGTTCCGGGACCTCGCCGTCGCGGTGATCGACGAGCAGCACCGGTTCGGCGTCCACCAGCGGCTCCAGCTCTCGTCCAAGGGCCGGGGCGTCGACGTCCTGGTGATGACCGCGACCCCGATCCCGCGGACGCTGACCTTGACGGCCTATGGCGACATGGACGTGTCGCGCCTGACCGAGAAGCCGCCCGGCCGCAAGCCGGTCACCACCATCACGATCCCGATCGACCGGCTGGAGGAGGTCATCGCCGGCGTCCGCCGCAAGATCGCCGAGGGCGCACGGGTCTACTGGGTCTGCCCGCTGGTGGAGGAGTCGGAGCTGGTCGACCTCGCCGCCGCGACCGATCGCCACGCGCTGCTGCGGGCGGAGATCGGCGAGCGGGTCGGGCTGGTCCACGGCAAGATGAAGCCGACTGAGAAGGACGCCGTCATGGCCGCCTTCGCGGGCGGCGACCTGGACGTGCTGGTGGCGACGACAGTGATCGAGGTCGGGGTCAACGTGCCGGAGGCCTCCGTCATGGTGATCGAGCATGCCGAGCGGTTCGGCCTCGCCCAGCTCCACCAGCTCCGGGGACGGATCGGCCGGGGCACCGCCGCCTCGACCTGCCTGCTGCTCTACGACACCCCCCTCAGCCAGACCTCCAAGGCGCGGCTGACGATCATGAAGGAGACCGAGGACGGTTTCCTGATCGCGGAGGAGGACCTGCGCCTGCGCGGCGCCGGCGAGGTGCTCGGCACGCGGCAGAGCGGCCTGCCGGAATTCCGCATGGCCGACCTCGCCGTCCATGGCGACCTGCTGGCGGTCGCCCGCGACGATGCCCGCTTGATCCTGGAGCGGGACCCGGAGCTGCAGACCGAGCGCGGCAAGGCGCTCCGCGTGCTGCTCTACCTGTTCGAGCGGGACCAGGCGGTGAAGTATCTCAGGTCGGGATGAATTCGATCAGTCCGCGCCGTACAGGTTCTTCATGCCCAGCTCGTCGCTGCGCTGCTTCTCCAGTTCCTGGTTGTAGCGGCGCAGCGCATAGGCCTCCGTCAGGTAGCCGGCGATCTTGCGGGTGGTCGGTCCGTCCAGCACGGGAAGGGTCTCCTCCTCCGCCTCGCTGAAATGCTTCAGGGCGGTCCGGACATTGGTCCGGGGCAGCAGGAAATAGCGGATGTTCCGGGCAAGCTCCGATATCTGGACATCCTCCGCCCGCTCGTCCAGGTCCGGGTTGTGGACCGCGGCCATGTCGACCAGCCCCATGTACTGGCCCGACTCGTCCACGACGAAGACCTGCTTGACGCTGCCCAGCGGATAGATCCGGCGCAGCGCCGCGACCTTCATGTCCTCGGTGACGATCTTCTGGTCGCGCCGCATCAGCCGGCCGACGGTCAGGTCCTCGATCCAGCCGACATCGTGGGCGCCGCGGATCGGCACGCCGCGCAGGTGGAAGCGCCAGGTCGCGAAGGAGTATCCGAACGCCTTGCGGACCACCACGCTGGAGACCACCACGCCCGTCAGCACGCCCAGCGTCGCCGGAAAGTCGGCGGTGATCTCCAGCACCAGCATGACCATGGTGATCGGCGCGCCGATGATCGCCGCCGCCACCGATCCCATGCCGACCAGCATGAAGGCGGTATCGCTGACCGTCAGCTGGGGATACAGGCTCATGGTCACCTCGGCCAGGACGCCGCCGAACAGGCTGCCCAGGAACAGCGACGAACTGAACAGCCCGCCGCGGAACCCCGACCCGAGGGATATGGCGGATGCCAGGATCTTCGCCGACAGCAGCGCCAGCAGAACCGGCAGGGCGATCTGGCCGTCCAGGCTCAATTGTAGGGCGCCGTGGCCGCTGCCCAGCACCTGCGGAACCGCGATGGCGAGCAGGCCGACGCAGAACCCGCCGACCGCCGGGCGCAGCCAGATCTGGGGCGCCATCATCCGGAACAGCCGTTCGGAGACGGTGACCGCCTGCATGGTCAGGATGCCGAGCCAGCCGGAGGCGAACCCGACCAGAGCGAAGGCGGCGTAGTCGAACGCCTCCACGCCGATCCGGGTGACATCGACCGTGAAGATCGGGGCAACCCCGAGGGTCATCCGCGCGACCAGCGTCGCCGTGACGGCGGCGACCGCGACGGGGGCCAGGGCCGCCAGGGTATAGCTTCCGATCACCAGTTCGAACGCGTAGAAGGCGCCGGCCAGGGGAGCGTTGAACGCGGCGGCGATCGCCGCCGCGGCGCCGCAGCCGGTCAGGATGCGCAAGTCGCCCCGGCGCAGCCGCATCACCTGCCCGACCGTGGACGAAAGCCCCGAGCCGGTCTGGGTATAGGCCGCCTCCATGCCGACCGACGCCCCGCAGCCGTTGGAGATCAGGGTCGAGACGGTCAGGCGGAAGCTGTCGACCAACGACATCTTGCCGCCGAACAGGGCGTTCGCCTCGATCGGGTCGACGATTTCGCCGGGACGCCAGCGGCGTACGAAGAACATCAGGGTCCCGACCAGCAGACCCCCCAGGGCGGGGACCAGCAGCATGGTGGCGGGAGCGATGCCGACACCCTCGCTCAGATAGCGCCCCTCTTCGAGGTCGAAGACCAGGTGATGCAGGAATCCGACGAAATCATGGAGCAGCATGACCCCGAAACCGACCACGCCGCCCAGCAGGCCGCTGACCAGGATCAGGACGAGTTCGCTGTTGCGCAGCTTCCGCGTCGGGATCGACAGGCTCAGGCGGCGGCCCAGCCGGGACTGGTCAGCCTGCCCGGACGGCGATCCGGACTTGGACTTGGCATCCTGCGTCTTGGCGCCGGACGTTTGGCGTGTGGCTTCGGACATGGGAGGGGAACGCGGCACTCGGTGGGTTTGCCCGGCCGAACCGGAAACGGGATAGCTCCAGCCTTAACACCCAAGTCCCTCAAGCGGCCCCGGGGAGATCGAGGCATCCGGACTTCCGCCGCCCTAGTCGACGGTTTCAGGCACCCGGGCGTGCTCCCCCACGTCGCCGCGCCGCGCGACCGGGCGCCGGTCCGGCGGCGTGACGATCCCGCCGGAGACGACCATCTTGATACCCTCCTCCACGGTCATCTCCAGCACGTGCAGGTCGGAGCGGGGAACGAACAGCAGGAAGCCCGAGGTCGGGTTCGGCGTGGTCGGGATGAAGACGTTCACCACGTCGTCCACCGTGAGGTCCTGGACCTCGCCCTGGGTATGCCCGGTGATGAAGCCCAGGGTCCAGATCCCGCGCCTCGGATATTCTATCAGGACGACCTCCCGGAAGGCGGCCGACTGGTTGGCCAGCACGGTCTCCAGGATCTGCTTCGTGGCGCCGTAGACGCTGCGCACCACCGGCATGCGGGCCAGCACCGCCTCGCCGGCGCGGACCACCAGCCTGCCGATGACACCGGCCGTCAGCGCGCCCGTCAGCGTGAGGGCCATGATGACGATCACCACGCCCAGGCCGGGGATGCTGAACGGCAGGTAGTTTTCCGGATTGTACTGCGCCGGAAGGAGCTGGGACACGGCGGTATCGATCAGGTTGATCACCGCCCAGGCGAGATAGAGCGTGATGGCGACCGGCGCGGTCACCAGGATGCCTGCCAGGAAATAAGCCCGGAGCCGACCCATCAGGCCGATCCGCAGGGGCTTGCCGCCCATGGCCGGAGATGCTGGAGAGGATGCGGGCTGGTCGGGATCTTCTTGGGGGAGCACGGGCGGAACCTGGGCTGACACGCTGGTTGATGATGGGCCGAAGCCGGCGGGGGCACAATGACTTGTTGGGCCTTGTCGGCCGCTCCTACTGAAATCGGTTCTATCTGAAAGCATACAATACGTCATTTCGCCTGTGCGAAACGATTTCGGATCGGGTGGAGAGCCTCAGGAGGGGTCGCGGGCGAAACCACCGTGGGCTATCCTCGGCCAAGCCTTCTCTCCTCGTTCGCCGCCTCGTTCGATCAGGCCCCTTGCTTGCTGGAGTATCCAACCGTGTCGGAAGTGCAGGCCGCCTCGCTAGACCGGATCGATCTGCTCGCGTCCCTGACGCCGGAAGAACGCGCCGCCATCGTCCGCCAGTGCAGCTGGCGCCGCTACAAGGCGGACGAGCAGATCATCGACCATCTCAGCGGGACGAGGGACGCCTGCCTGGTGGTCGAAGGCCGGGTGCGCGTCGTGATGTTTTCCTTGTCCGGGCGGGAGATCAGCTTCGACGACGTTTCCGCCGGGGGTTACATGGGCGAGCTTTCGGCCCTGGACGGCGACCCGCGGTCCGCGACCGTGGTGGCGCTGACCGACACGCTGATCGCCTTCGTCCCGCCCCGCCTGTTCCAGGAGATCGTGACGACCCATCCCAAGGTGGCGCTGATGCTGATGCAGCGGATGGCCGCGGTCATCCGAAGCGCCACCGGCCGGATCATGGATCTTAGCACGCTCGGGGCCAACAACCGGGTCCATGCCGAATTGGTCCGCCTTGCCAAGCCCGGGCTGAAACCCGACAACACCGCGGAGATCTCCCCGATTCCCGTCCATGGCGACATCGCGAGCCGGGTCAGCACGACCCGGGAGACGGTCGCCCGCGTGCTCAGCGACCTCGCCCGCAGCGGGATCGTCGAGCGACGCAGCCATGCGCTCGTCGTTAAGGATTATTCGCGGCTGGTCGATATGGTGGAGGAAGTCCGGGGCGAGTGAACCGCCCGCCTGAAAAGCCCCTCCTGCAGAGCCGCGCATGCACGCCACCCAAGACCTTCACGATGTCCTGATCGTCCTCGCCGCCGCCATCCTGGTGGTGCCGATCTTCCAGCGGCTGCGCTCCAGCCCGGTGCTGGGATATCTCGTGGCGGGAATGCTGATCGGCCCGGCCGGGCTGGCGATCGTCTCCGACGTTTCCGGCATGACCGTGCTGGCCAACTTCGGAGTCGTATTCCTCCTCTTCACCATCGGGCTCGAACTGTCGATCGAGCGGCTGAAGGCGATCCGATTCCACGTCTTCGGTCTGGGAACGCTCCAGGTCGTCGTCACCGCGGCGCTGTTCTATTTCGCCGCCCGCTGGCTGGGCCAGCCGCGCGAGGCGGCGGCGATCCTGGCCGGCGGCCTGGCGCTCTCGTCCACCGCCATCGTGCTGCAGATCCTGGTGGAACGCGGCGAATTGCCGACCCGGCACGGCCGCGTGGCCTTCGCAATCCTGCTGCTCCAGGATTTGGCCGTGGTTCCGCTGCTGACCCTGGTGCCGCTGCTGGCCGCCGGCGGCACCCGGCTGGCCGGAGCGCTCGGCATCGCCGCGCTGAAGGCTGTCGCGGCGCTCCTCCTGATCCTGATCGTGGGGCGGCTGATCCTGCGGCCGGCGTTGCGCGCGGTCGCCGCGGCGAAGTCGCCGGAGCTGTTCACCGGCGTGACGCTGCTGGTCGTGCTCGGCGTCAGCTACGTGACGGAGATCGCCGGGCTGTCGATGGCGCTGGGCGCCTTCCTGGCCGGTTTGCTGATCGCCGAGACGGAGTACCGCCATCAGGTCGAGGGCGACATCGAGCCGTTCCGCGGAATCCTGCTCGCCCTGTTCTTCATGACCGTCGGGATGACGATCGACCTGGGACTGGTTGTCCGGGAAGCGCCGCTGGTGCTGTCGCTGGTCGCGGCGCTGGTGCTCGGCAAGGCGGTCGTGCTGACCGTGCTGTGCCGCGCCTTCGGCTTCCCCACGGCGGTGTCGGCGCAGGTCGGGCTCAGCCTCGGCCAGGGCGGCGAGTTCGCCTTCGTCCTGTTCAGCCTCGCGATGGCCTTGGGCGTGCTGGGGGGCCAGGTAGGCCAGCTCATGCTCGCGGTCGTGGCGCTCACCATGGCGCTGACGCCGTTCCTGATGGTGGGCGGCCGCTGGCTCGCCGTGCTGCTGACGCCGCGGGTCGGTCCGGCCGAACTCCACCGGCTGGAGGAGGACGCGCGCGACTTCAAGGGCCACGTGATCATCGCCGGGTTCGGGCGGGTCGGACAGACCATCGCCAGGCTGCTGGAAGCGCAGCGCCTGCCCTACATGGCCTTCGACCTGGAACCTTCGCGGGTCGCGGAAGGCAGGGCGCGCGGCCTGCCGATCTATTACGGCGATGCCAGCCGGGCCGAGGTCCTGAAGGCGGCCGGCGTCAACCGGGCCCGAGCCGCCGTGGTGACGCTCGACCAGCCCCAGGCGGCCGAAAAGGCGGTCGAGGCGATCCGGCGGCTGTGCCCCCTGCTCGACATCCATGCGCGCGCGCGGGATCATGAGCATCAGGCCCATCTGCGCGAGGCCGGTGCGACCCACGTGGTTCCGGAGATGATGGAAGGCAGTCTCCGTCTCGGCGGCTTGCTGCTTCGCTCGCTAGGCCGCTCGCCCGATGAAGTCGCGGAACAGCTGGAAGAGTTCCGGCTGGAGGCTTACGCGAAGCTGACCAACCTGATCCCCCCCAGATCGGATCGGCTTATGTCTGTGCCATCAACAGATGAAAAAATGCAGCCAGGACAACATGGGCGTTTTCAGGACCATAAGGCCCCTTGAATACCGCGAAGCCACGCGGCTTGTTTTCTCAAAAGGGGTAGTTCGTCTGAAATCGCTCGCGAGATACATTCTTTTACCGGTCATTAACCGGCAAATAGCGTAATGGGGGCACGTTCAACATGAGCCGAAGGGCCAGTCGACATGCGCACCCCGATCATTGCCACCGAACTCCGCTCCGCCTGCCGGGTGCATGCCCGTCTGCTGGATAGCTTCATCGAACTGACCCGCGCCGAACTGGACCGGCAGACCTGCACCTTCGCGCAGGAAAGCCTGCGCGAACTGCTGGAACTGATGCGCGCCGATCGCAAGGCTTACGGCGCGCTGGGTGGCCTGATCGCCGTAAGCGACGCGGCCTGACCCTATTCCTTGGACTTGGCTTTCCGCGTCCGGGGCGCCTTGGTCGTACCGGCTGCTCCCGATGGGGCGTCGGCCGTTGCGGCGGTATCGCCGGCGGCAGCGGACGAGCGGCGGGTCCGGGTGCGTTTGGGCAGGGGCTGCTCATCCGACTGGTTGGTCGGACCGCCGATATCCTCCTCCAGGCTCTCCGCCGCCAGCAGCGGTTCGACGGGCTCGGAATGGACGACGGTATCGTCGCCACCCTGCGACGGATTCGGCGCCAGCGTCTGGGTCTGGTTGTCCTCGATCGCGATCTCTTCCTTGGCCAGCGCCCAATGGTCCGCCTCCCGTCCCTCCGGGCACCCCTCGCGCTGCCAGATCTCGTAGGCGCGTTGTCTCACCCGCTTTTCAACGTCGTCGAACAGGCTCATTTCCCCTGGATCTCCCTTTGCCGGTTTCCGGCAATCATATCAAGGCTATCACGGCGCCGCACAAGAAAGCTGAAGACCGCCGGCAGGTGTTTTCCGCCGCGACCGCCGGATCGTCCGTCCCTAACGGTCCGCATCCGCTCCTGTTCCCTCGGTCCCGCTCCGCATCCCCGATCGTTCATCGAACCGCCCGGGAGGGCAGTTCGTCCGCCACCCGCGCCAGTTCGCCGATCGCCTGGGCCAGCTTGCGCAGGTCTACCGGTTTGGTCAGGCACCGATCGAAGCCGGCCGCCTGAAGTTCCGCGTGCCGTTCGGGCATGGCGTCGGCGGTGAGCGCCACCAGGGGCAGTTCCGCGACGTGCCCCGGCATCTCCCGAATCCGCCGGGCGGCCTCCAGCCCGGTCATCACCGGCATCTGGAGATCCAGGATGGCGATATCGAAGTTGCCTTCGCCAGCCGCCTCCACGGCCCGCGCGCCGTCCTCGACGGTCTGGACGTCGTGCCCCATGCGCCGGATCATGGTCGCGATAAGCAGGCGGTTGAGATCGTCGTCCTCGGCGAGCAGCACGCGCCTGGGAGCGGTTTCCGGAATGCCCTCAACCGGACGGGAGGCCGGCGCGGGTACGGCGGAACGTGCAAGGCTGACCGTGAACCAGAAGGTCGACCCCGTGCCGGGCACGCTCTCGACCCCGATGTCGCCGCCCATCGCCTCGACCAGCCGCTTGCATATGGCAAGGCCAAGGCCGGTCCCCCCGAATCGGCGGGTCGTGGTCGCGTCGGCCTGCGAGAACGCCTTGAACAGGTGCCCGCGTTCCTCCTGGCTGAGGCCGATCCCGGTGTCCTCCACCTCGAATCGGACGATCAGGCCGGCCGTGTCGGACGGCACTTCCGAGACCCGGATCTCGATCCGTCCCCGGTCGGTGAACTTGACGGCGTTTCCGACCAGATTGAACAGTACCTGGCGCAGCCGCACCGGGTCACCGCGCACCTCGTCCGTCCGCAGTCCGTCCAGGAGGACCGTGAAGGACAGCCCCTTGTCGGCCGCCAGCCGGGCATACAGGTCGGTGACTTCGCGGGTCACGGCACCGAGCCGAATTTCGACCTGCTCGAACTGGAGTTGGCCCGCCTCGATCTTCGAGAAATCCAGGATGTCGTTCAGCACGGTCATCAGCGTCTCGGCCGAGGTCCGCATGATGGCCAGCCACTGGGCCTGTTCGGTCGTCAGGCCGGTGTCGGACAGCAGGTCGATCGTGCCGAGGACGCCAGTCATGGGTGTTCTCAGTTCATGACTCATGATCGCCAGGAACTGCGACTTGGCCTGGTTCGCCGCTTCGGCCGCTTCCCGGGCCTTCCTTACCGCCTGCTCCGCCTCCACCTCGCGGGTAACGTCCCGCCCGACGCCGCGGTAACCCTTGAACCGGCCCGCCCGGTCGAAGACGGGCTTGCCGCTGGTGGACAGGTGCCGCACCGATCCGTCCGGCATGATGATCCGGTAGGTGAAGTCGCGGAATGGACGGCGGGCCAGCAAATCCGCCTTGTAGCGGTCCCAGTTCCCGCGGTCGGCGTCGTCGGTCGGCTGCGCCGCGAGCTCCTCCCTCAGCGCGCCGACGAAAAGATCCTGTCCGGCCCCGGTCAGGCTGATGCCTTTGGAAATATAGGTAAACCGGTGGTCCGTACCGGTTTCCCAGAACCAGTCGCTGGACACTTCGGCCATGTCGCGAAACCGGGCTTCCGATTCGCTGCGGCTCTGCTCACGCTGTTCCAGGCTGTCGCCCATGTCGTTGAAGGCGCCGGCCAACTCCCTTAGCTCCCCGCCGGGAGGCAGCGGCGCCCGGACCGACAGGTCGCCCCGCCCCAGCCTTGCCGCCGCCTCCCGCAGGCGATTGAGCCAGCGCAGCACCAGCACCTCTCCGGCCAGGGCCGCGGCCGTCAGGGACGCCGCCGTCACCAGAAGCAGCGTCACGAGGCTGATGGTGCGCTGCCGGTCGACCTGGGCCAGGATGGCGTGGCGCTCGATTCCCACCGCCAGCCTCGCGTCCGTTCCGGGAAGCGCCACATGGGCGAACAAGCGGCTGACGCCGGAGAGATCGGGGGATTCCACGCTGCCGTCGGCGCTCGCCAGCATGGTGGCGATCAGGGGATGATCCGCGACTTTCGAACCGACCGGCGGATCGGACGGCGCCGAAGCCGAGCCATGGGCCAGCAAGGTACCGTGCCCGTCGATCAGAACCAGGCTTATGTCCTTGGCATTGACGACCTGGTCCGCCAGCCTCTGGAGCCAGCTTATGTCGACGCCGCCCAGTGCCACTCCCCCGATCCGGCCATCAGGCCTGCGGAACGGCAAGGCGGCAGCCAGGACCGGCCGGCCGCTGACCCGGCCGATCAGGTAATTGCTGACAACGAATCTGTCCTGTGACACCGCCGTTTGGAAATAGGCGCGCTCGGCCATGTTCAGGGCAAGGCCCGCGGGCTGGTCGCTGCACGGCACGCTGCCGTCGGGCCGGGCGATCCAGAGCGACGTCAGCCCCGGCTGGTGCTGGACGATCTCGCTCAGCATCTCGCTGCAGGTTCCTTCGTCGAACTCCCGAAGGGCTGGAATCGCCGTAAGCGCCTGGAGCAGTCCACGCACCTGGGCGAGAACCTCGCCCTGCCGCAAGCCTGCCTCGCGCGCCAGGCTCATGACGTCGTCGCGCGCGCCGGTCAAAATCTGTTGGCGCTGCTGTTCGAGGAGATGAATGACCAGAAGGGACAGAGGAAGGACGCCGCAGCATACCAGCAGCATCAGGCGCAATCGAAGGCCGCGCAGGACACCCCACAGCTTTTCGGTTCCCACCGGCATTCAGGCACATCCACCGCAGTTAAACGGTCTCCCGAGACCGAAACAGTCATGGATATGACATGAATCCGTTCAAACCTGCTACCTCATCGTTGAAGCCCAGGTCGAAACTCAAGCTCCTTGCCCATACCTTGATAGGGAGCCATGGCTCCCGGAGCAACGAGGGCCTGCAGTTCCGCTGAGCCGATCGGCTTCACGAGGCAGCCGATATCCTCGGCCGAGCCCCCCCGCAAAGCGTCCGTCAGGTCATCGCCCGTAACGATGCAGGCTGGGATCGGCTTGCCGATTTGGGTCCGAAGCAGGCGGACGGCCTCGATCCCGGTCATTCCCTCCCCCAGGCCCTGGTCGGCGATGATGAGGTCCGGAACGAACCCCCGGCCGGCGATCAGGGAGAATGCCTCATGGACGCCGGTGACCGCCACGACTGAACAACCCAGGTCTTCCAGCGTGAAGGCGAAGGCTTGGCAAACCGCGGCATCGTCGTCCAGGACCAGGACGTTTGCCCGAAAGACGGTCGGCGAACCACCCCACCCGTCCGGCGCTGAAGCGTTTGGATGTCGTATCTTCACTTCCGGCACCGCCTTCTCGGCCTTTTGTCATAGCTCCGAGCACGATAGCATGACTTCCGGCCGATATCACCAAGTTACTTAAATCAATTAAGATGTCCGATCGACGACGCGAAGACTCGCCTACGGAAGGTCGAAGGACATACCCGGCGGGATTATAATGTAACCAGCCACGTCGTCTGCTTTCGCGAAACAAATATATAGTTACCTGCGCTTCGCAACTTTGCACCGGGTTGAGCATCAGTCGGCGTGGCTTTCCGGCTCCAGCGCCCGGACGATCCGGGCGCGTCCGGACCATGTCCAGAGCCATGCCAGAACGGCGAGGCCCGCGCTCACGGCAAGCGGGATGCGGAGCCCGAACCGCTCCGAAGCCACCCCGACCACCAGGGCGCCGAGGGCCGGACCGCCGCGGAAGATCACCCCGTAGAGACTCAGGACCCTCCCCCTCATCTCGCCCGCCACCGACAGCTGGAGGAGCGTCTGGGTGCCGACGCCCATGACGACCATGCAGGCTCCCAGGATGCCGAGCGCCGGTATCGCGACCCACCAGCGGTCGGTAGCGACGAAGGCCAGCAGGGCGAGCGACAGCACCAGGGTGTTGCCCAGCGCGATGCCGGTCAGGCCGCCGGGATCGGTCCGCCGGGCCAGCCAGAGCCCGCCCAGCACCGCGCCGGCTCCGATGGTCGAGGTGAGCGCGGCCAGCCCGCCCGCTCCCGACGCGAAGACGGCCGCCGCGAACCCCGGCAGCAACTCCACGACCGGGCGGACGCACAGGCAGACCACGAGCAGCAGGATCATCATCGGCGCGATCCCCTCGTGCGAGGCGGTATAGCGGATTCCGTCCCCCACATCACGGAACAGCGAACTCCGCGCCCGCGGCGGTGCCGGCGGTTCGGCCGGCAGCCGGATGCGCGACAGCGCAGCCAGGAAGAGCACGAAGGTGAGGGCGTTGACGGCGAAAGCGGATGCCAGGCCCCCGGTCACGATCATCAATCCGGCGACCGCCGGACCGACGAACCGGGCCGAATTGAAGATGATCGAGTTGATCGCGACCGCCGCCGAAAGGTCCTCGCGCCGCACCAGGCTGGGGATCAGCGCCAGCCGGGCCGGCTGGTTGAAACCGGCGATGACCCCGAGCGCCACCGTCAGGGCGAACAGCAACTCGATCGTCATCAGGTCGAACCAGGTCAGCGCGAACAGGGTGATCGCCTGGACCATGGCCAGCGTCTGGCTGACCTTCGTGACCCGCAGACGATCCCACCGGTCGGCCACCGCCCCGGCGAAGGGACCGACGAACACGGTCGGGAACAGGTCGGCGAACGCGATGGCTCCGAGCCACGCGCCGGAGCCGGTCAACTGCCAGGCCAGCCAGCCGACCGCTATGCGCTGCATCCACGTGCCGATCAGGGACACCGCGTTGCCGGCGGTGTAGAGACCGTAGTTCGGATTGCGCAGGGCTCGGAGGACGCCATCGAAGCCGGCGGCGGGAACGGACGGGCGCAAGGGGTGGAATGCTCCTCGGTGGCGGGCCTGGATCGGGCGAAAACCGCCGACGCCGGCAGGTAGGCGTCGGTCGATGATCCAACAGCCGGCACGGCCGAAAGGCTCCTCCCACTCCCGTCAGGCCGCCTTCACGGAGTCCAGGAACTGGCGGACCTCGCTGCGGAGCGCGCTGAACCGCTCCTGCAGCTTCGCCGCGAGTTGCACGGTCTCCCGAGCGGCGGTCGAGACCTCGTGGGAGGCGCCCGCCGCCTCCTGGATCGTCAGGGCGACCGTCTCCGCCCCCTCGGCCGCTCCGCTGACCTGGACCGCGATCTCGGTGGTGGCGCCGAGCTGCTCGCTGATGGCTGCGGAGATCTGGCCGGAACGGTCGTTCAGGTCCGTTATGGCGGCGGAAATCTGCTGCATCGCCGCGACCGTTTCCTGCGTCACCGACTGGATCGCCCGGATCTGGCCGGCGATCTCCTCGGTCGCCCGCGCCGTCTGGTTGGCCAGGTTCTTGACCTCCGCTGCGACGACCGCGAACCCCTTGCCCGCCTCTCCGGCCCGGGCGGCCTCGATCGTCGCGTTGAGCGCCAGCAGGTTCGTCTGTCCGGCGATCTGGTTGATGAGGTCCGTGACTTCACCGATCTTGTGAGCGGCCTCCGCCAGCGACTCGACTGTCCGCCGGGTCTCGTCCGCCTTGCCGATGGCTTGGCCGGAGACCAGCACCGACTGGCCGACGCTTTCGGCGATGACCTGGATGGAGGTGGTCAGTTCCTCCGCGGCTGCACTCGCTATGGACACGCTCCGGGATGCCCGCCCGGCTGCGTCGGCGACCGTGCTGTTTCTCCGATCGACGGCGAGCGCGCCGTCGAGTACCCCCTCCGCCCAGGCCTTCATCTGCCCGGCGGTCCCGGAAACCTCCACGACGACCAGTTCGACCCTGCTGTCGAAGGCCGCGGCCAGATCGGTCAGGCGGCTCGCCCGCGCCGCTTCCGCCGCCTGGGACGCGATCTTCTCGGCCTCCAGCCGTTCCCTTTCCAGCGCCTTGGTCTTCAGCACGTCGACCGCGCGTGCCATGGCGCCGATCTCGTCGCCGCGCCCGGTATCCGGAACGGTGACGCCGTGATCGCCATGGGCCAGCCGCCCGACCAGCCGCGTCAGCTTCTCCAGCGGGCCGCTGAAGGAGGCGATGATGGCGTAGAGGATCGCCATGACGACCACCAGGGCCGCGACGCCGCCGCCGATCTGGACCATCGCCTGAGAGCGCAGATGCGCATCGGTCCGCGCCGTCCTCAGCCGCAGCACGTATTCGCCGATCCTGGCCGACTGCCCGCCGACACCACCGCGGATTTCCCGGACGACCTCGATGAAGCCATCGACCGCGTCCAGGTCACCGACAGCGGCGACGACCTTCCCCTTGGGGTCGCGCACGAAGCTGGCGAGGTAATCGGGATCGCCGGCCGCCGCCTTGACCAGTTCGGCCACCTGTTCGAAGTCGTAATCGAACAGGGGAATGGCCGCGGACCGGGCCTGAAGCGCGGCGATGATGTCGGCTCGCGTTTCCAGGTCGGAATAGGCCGCCTGCTCGGACCGGTGGAGCGTGACGCCGATCGATGATGCGCCGGACAGCAGCATGGTCGCGCCGATCAGGATCAGCGCCTTCTGGCGGATACCGAACCGGCCGGTGATTCCGGCGGCTCCCTGGGCAGCGTTTGGGTCGGGCATGTTCCGCTTCGACTGTGGTTCGAGGAAAGGAAGCTTCCGGTCCCTTAGGGGGCTGGTCGTCGAGCCTTGCGTCAGGGCAAGGTACCGGCCGCCTTGAGCTTCTCGAAGCTGGCGTCCAGCCTGCCGACCAGCCCGGGCGCGTCCGGATGTTTCAGCGAAACGACGAAATGGCAGTCCAGGCTGGAGATGAGGCTCGACTTCAGGTCGGGCGGACGCTTGCCGCCCAGCGCCTGCTCCATCGGAAGCGCGTACTGGAGGAGGATCGGCGCCCGCCCGGCGGCCAGCAGCTGGAGAGCCTGCTCGGGAGCCCTCGCCTCGACCATATGGACGCCGTTGGCGGGATCCTCGAAATAGCTGCGCCATCCGCCGTAGGAATAGCCCGTCAGCACGATCACCTGCTTGCCGGCCAGATCCTCCTTGGCCCTGACCTCCGGCACCGCGCCGATCGACCACGCGTGGAGATCGATCCTGGCGATCACCGACCTGCTCGCGACCGTCGTGCCCTGGAACGCCTCCGGCGTCTTGATGCCGATGAACATGTCGTATTCACCCGCGGCGATCCCCTGGAACAGGCGCCGCGCCGGTACCGACTCCGCGGTGAACTCCACCCCGGCGTCGGCCGCGACCTTCCTTGTGAGTTCGACCAGACTTCCCTTGGGAGTGCCGTCGGGATCGGTATAGGTGTAGGGGGGCAGTTCCACATACACGACCTTCAGGGGCCCCGCCTGCGCGGGAAATGCCCACCCCGCGCCGATCAGCAGGAGGAGCGCCACGGCCAGCATCGGCCACGACCACGATCCGGCGAAACACCTATGCATTCTGCCTCCTCGGCGCAGGAAATTGAAACGGGTCCGCAGTTCGTTCGAAAATTAAATAGTTAGATTCAAATTCTATACATATCGTTGCATATCCTGAATCGGTGACCCTGGGCAAGAGTAGTTTTCGACGTTCTCTCCACCTCGAATGCGTCTGAGTTCCGAACTTGCCACAAATTCTCCGGCGGGGGTCGGACGGCGGTATCGGCCACCAAAATGTCGCATCGGGTGCCCGGCGGGTTCGCGACAGGCTTAGCAAGCCGAAAAAAGGAAAACTTCTTTACCGTTTGTGAACTACTTCACTGTCTCCGTCCGGCTCCCATGGTCTTTTTGGGTCAGGTTCCCGCGATGGAGAATACCGATGACCCCGACCCTGCTGATCGACCCGCACCGCCTGTTCCGCCAAGGCCTGATGTGCCTGCTGGAAGGCTCGCGCTACCAGGTGGTTGCCGAGCATGCGAGCATCGAGGAAGCGCTGGCATCCCGGTCCTCGGAGATCGGGCCGGAGCCTCGGCTGATCGTCCTCGACCCCGGCGCGGACAGGCCCCAGTCGCTTCAGGCCTTGCGCTCCGCCATGCCCGGTGCCCGTCTGGTGATGCTGACCTCCAATCTCCAGACGGACCGCCTCCGGCAGGCCGTCGAGGCGCACGCCGACGGCTATCTCACCAAGGACCATGATCCCGGCGAACTGATCGCGGCGCTCGACCGCGTGATGGACGGGCAAATCCTGCTCCCCGCCGGACTGACCCCCTTCAGGATCCCTGTCTCCAAGCCGGCGGCGCCGCGCGGGCTGACCGTCCGCGAGGCCGAGATCCTCCGCCGCCTGGTCAATGGCGACAGCAACCGGATGATCGCCGACCATCTGTCGCTCAGCGAGATGGTGGTCAAGGCGTCGGTCAAGCAGCTGCTGCGCAAGATCAAGGCGGCGAACCGGACCCAGGCCGCGCTGTGGGCGATCCACCAGGGCCTCGACCGGCCGCGGGCGCTCAGCGCCTGAACCGCGAGGACGAATGTCGGGAGCGCTGTTCGGCCGGAGGACCACTCCCCAGGGGCGGTCCCCTCCGGCCTGACGGCGTTTTGCCGCACCGCGAAGAAAAGTCCGGGAACGCTAATGAACTCGTCATGGTGACGTCATAGGGTGGCGGCGCTGAACGGGGAAGGTCGTCGGCATGTCCCGGCGCCGTCGCCCAGACCCCGATTTCAGCCACCTCAACTCACGGCCGCTTCGGCAGCCGACGTGATTCCAGGGGACCCATGGCAAGAAACCGGACTTTCAACGAGATCTCCATCGGCGATACGGCGACGATCCGCAGGATCTGCACGGCGAACGATCTGGTGGTCTTCGCCCATGCATCCGGCAACCTCAATCCGCTGACGCTGCCGCGCGACCAGGACCGGAACGGCACCGTCGATCCCGACACGATAGCGCCGAGCATGTGGGTCGGATCGCAGATCTCGGCCGTTCTCGGCAATTCCCTGCCCGGCGCGGGGACGCGCTACCGGGGACAGACGCTCTCCTTTTACGAGCGGGTACATGTCGGCGACGAGCTCTCGATCACCGTCACGGTGACCGAGAAGCGCGAACCCGGGATCGTGATCCTCGACTGCAAGCTGCTCAACCAGCACGGTGCCCTGGTGGCCGACGGCGTCGCCGACGTCCTGGCTCCGACCGAGCCCATAGACACGCCGGACGCGGCGCTGCCCAAGCTGATGATCGAGCGGCACGAGAAGTTCACCCGCATGATCAGCGCCTGCGCGGCACTGCCGCCGCTTGCGACCGCGGTCGTGTTCCCGACCGACCGGAGCTCCCTGGGCGGCGCCCTGCTGGCGGCCGATGCCCGCCTGATCGAGCCGACCCTGATCGGACCGGCCGACCGAATCCGGGCGATCGCGCAGGAACTGGGCATCGACATCTCCCGCTTCCCCATCGTCGAGATCTCGCAGTCGGAGGCGGCGGCCGCCCATGCGGTCGAGTTGGTCCACCAGGGCAAGGCCGGCGCGATCATGAAGGGCAACCTCCATTCCGACGAGTTGCTGCACGAGGTCACCCGATCCGGCACCGGCCTGCGGACGGCCCACCGGATCAGCCACGTGTTCGTCATGGACGTTCCGGGCATGGACCACCTGCTGCTGGTCAGCGACGCGGCGATCAACATCCTGCCGAGCCTGGAGACCAAGGTCGATATCGTCCAGAACGCGATCAACATGGCCCTGGCGCTCGGCATCAGCCAGCCGCGCGTCGGCATCCTGTCCGCGGTCGAGACCGTCAACCCCAAGATTCCCTCGACGCTCGACGCTGCCATCCTGTCCAAGATGGCCGAGCGTGGGCAGATCAAGGGCGGCATCGTCGACGGCCCGCTCGCGATGGACAACGCCGTCGATCTCGAGGCCGCCCGGACCAAGGGCATCGCCTCGCTGGTCGCCGGCCGCGCCGACGTGCTGATCGTCCCCAACCTGGAAGCCGGCAACATGCTGGCGAAGGAACTCACCTTCATCGCCCATGCCGACGCGGCCGGCCTGGTGCTCGGCGCCCGTGTGCCGATCATCCTGACCAGCCGGGCCGACGACGAGAAGTCCCGCCTCGCCTCATGCGCCCTGGCCCAGCTCCATCAGGCCTATGCCAGGACCGGCAAGGCCATCCTCGACCTCGGCGGCATCCAGGGAGGGCAGCAATGATCGACTCCATCCTTGTCCTGAACGCCGGATCGAGCAGCATCAAGTTCTCGGTGGAGGCGCCGGCCGGTCCCGACTCCGTCCGCATGCTGGCGGTGGGGCAGATCGAAGGCATCGGCACGCACGTCCATTTCATCGCGAAGGACGCGGACGGCGCGGTGTTGGCGGAGATCCGCTGGGAGGACGGCACCGGTCCGCTCGACCACGATGCCGCCTTGCACGTGATCAGCGAATGGCTCGACGGTTTCCTCGGCGACGCCCGGGTCCTTGCCGTCGGCCACCGGGTCGTCCACGGCGGGCCGGACTTCTCCGGTCCGGTGGCCATCACCCCGGCCGTCCGGGCGAAGCTCCAGGAACTGGTGCCGCTGGCGCCGCTGCACCAGCCGCACAACCTCGCTCCGATCGACGCGGTCGAGGCGCGCTATCCCGGCGTGCTCCAGGTCGCCTGCTTCGACACGTCCTTCCACCGCGGCCACGACTTCGCCGCCGAGGCGTTCGCGATTCCCCTGAAATTTTTCGACCAGGGAATACGGCGCTACGGCTTCCACGGCCTGTCCTACGAATATGTCGCGCGCCGCCTGACGGAAATCGCTCCGGACGTCGCCTCGGGCCGGATCGTCGTCGCCCATCTCGGCAACGGCGCCAGCATGTGCGCGATTCGCGGCGGCAGGAGCGTCGAAAGCACCATGGGGTTCACGGCCCTCGACGGATTGGCCATGGGAACGCGCAGCGGGCAGATCGATCCCGGCGTGCTGCTCCACCTGATCGGCGCGGCGGGGATGACGGTGCCGGAAGTCACCCGCCTGCTCTATCACGAGTCGGGGCTGAAGGGTCTGTCCGGCATCAGCTCCGACATGCGCGACCTGGAGCGCAGCGACGATCCCAGGGCCGCCAGGGCGATCGACTATTTCATCCATGCGATTCGCCGCCAGATCGGCGCCCTGGCGGCGTCGGTCGGCGGGCTCGACGCCCTGGTGTTCACCGCCGGCATCGGCGAGAACTCGGCGATGATCCGTCGGCGGGTATGCGAGGGCATGCAATGGCTCGGCATCACCCTTGACGCCGACGCCAACGAGGGCAACGCCCAGGTGATCTCGGCTGCCGATTCGGCGGTGAGGGTGCTGGTCGTGAGGACCAGCGAGGAGACGATGATCGGCCTGCACGTTCTGGAAGCGCTGGTGGAGCAGAGCGCCGCCTGAGCGGCCGGGCTGCCGTTCGGCGCCGGGGGCCCCCGAACGGGGCCGCCGACGCCGAACGGCCTCAGTTCAGCATGTCTTCGCCGGGGATCGGTCCGGGCTGGATCATGTCGCCCGTGGCCGCATCGGTGTCGCTGCTTCCGGTGCGCGGCGCTCCGACGTCGGCATTGCCGGTCCGGGGGATGCCGGTGGCGGGTCCGTTGCCGCCCCGGGATCCCAGGGCCGCGCCGCCGGAGGTGCTGGACCGGCCGTCCGGCCGGGTGTTGCTCCCCTGCTCGCTCAGATTCTCGCAAGCGGTTGCGGCGAACAGGGCGAGGCCCAATGCGGCGATGGCCATGCGGGTCATGCTGTTTCTCCTGTCGTGATCATTGGCCCGCTGCCGCGACGGCAGCCGGCATGAGGCAACAACAGGAGCGCGCCGCATCCATTCCCCTGCCGCCGGGCCTCCGCCGGTCGGAACAATCACACAACCCCGGCGTTGCACGGGCCAACACGCCTTCCAGAAAGGACGACGCCATGGCCTACCGCAAAGCGACCATCGCCGCATTCGCCGCCCTGTCACTCGGACTCGGCGCCTGCGAAGGCATGAACACCGGGGACGTCATCGGCAGTCTGGGCGGCGGCGTCGGCGGCGCCGTGCTCGGATCGCAGATCGGCGGCGGGACCGGACGTGTCGCGGCCACCGCGTTCGGCAGCCTGGCCGGCGCCTTGGCCGGCCAGCAGTTGAGCCGCCACCTCCAGGGCGACGACCAGACGACGGCGGTCCAGGCGGAAGAGGCCGCGATCACACGGAACGAGCCGATCCAGTGGTCGAGCCCCGACAACGACCGCCGCGGCACCATCGAACCGACCCGGACATTCCAGAACCCTGGCGGTCAGACCTGCCGCGAGTACCAGCATACCGTCTATATCGGCGGACGGGCCGAGCGAGCCAACGGCACCGCCTGCCAGCAGGCCGACGGCACTTGGCGAATCACAAGCTGAGGCGGGCACGGCCGTTCTGGCTGAGGCGGGCACGGCCGTTCTGAAGGCCGGAAAGCAGAAAAGGGGCAGCGGTCTATCCGCTGCCCCTTTATTCCTGTCCGGAGGGACCCGGTTGCCCGGGTCCCCACTTCGATTAGAAGTTCAGACGGGTGCTCAGCACGGCGACGTAGCCTTCGTTGCTGGCCGTGGCGCCGGACGTCAGGTTGACGACGTCCTCGTCCACGAACATCAGGTCGGCCTGGACGATGAAGCCCGGAGCCAGGGTGTAAGCGAAGCCACCACCGTAGGTCTTGTAGTCCGGGGTGTAGGTGGTGAAGCCACCCTTCGCGCCCTCGGCATCGGCATAGCTGAGGCCGACGGCGAACGGACCGGCGGTGTAGCTCGCACCGACGTGCCAGGCACTCGCATCGCCAGCAACGGTACCTGCGGCGGCACCGAAGTCATCGCCGTCGACGTAGCCGCCGCCGAACTTGAAGCCGGCGTAGCCGAGCTGGGCACCGGCCTGCCAAGCGAAGAAGTCTTCCAGCTCGGTGGCGCCCAGGGCATCTTCGCCGCTGGCGGTCGAACCGGTGGCGCCCAGGGCGACCGAGAAGCCGGCGAAGGTGCCGGTGTAGTTGGCGCCGAACTCGAAGAAGTCCCGGTAGGACGTCTGCGACTTCAGGCCGACGACCGACTGGCCCTCGTTGCCGTTCTGGGTGGCGTAGCTGACACCGGCCTGCACGCCGGCGAAGCGCGGGGTCAGGTACATGACCTTGGTGGAGTCGCCCGAGTCCGGAGCCTTGATGGTGCCGAAGAAGGGCTGGGCGCCGAAGCGGGTGCCGCCGGAGGTGACGTCCAGGAAGTCGTAGGCGTCGCCGTCGAGCTGCTCGATGCCGATCAGCGGGGCGTAGATGGCGAGGGTGTCGGCGGCGCCGTCGAAGTCACCGAGCTCGATACGGCCCCAGGTGCCGCCGAGGTAGACGGAGGCTTCGTCCGTCACGATGCCGGCGTTGGCACCCGAGGAGTTCTGCAGCTCGACCTTGGCGCCGTAGAGCAGGCCATTGTCGGCCTTGCCGTCGGCACGGACGGTGATTTCGGTCTCGAGCTGGAACTCACGGCTCGTGCGGTTGCCCACATCGTCATCGTAGTAGGCGCCGAAGAACTCGGTGTAACCGCCCAGGGAAACGGTGATCTGCGCCTGTGCAGCCTGCGCATACAGAGCGGCGGCGGCGATCGCGGTGGTCCCCAAAAGGATCTTTTTCATTTAAGCTACCCCTATCGAGTATTAATTCAACCGACGCAGCCACGATCTTGTCGTCCCCGCTGTCGTCTTGGTCGTATAGATACCTCAATGCTGACTTAGCTGAAGTCCTTTCTGCTTCGTAGTGTGAGCTTTGGGCACATATGTGTTCGATCAGTAACATCATCCATACAGCCTATTACTAACCCTTTTGGTTTGTCACTTCAGATCTATTGTTACTTCTGGGACGGGCGGAAACCTGTTTTTGTCCCGGATGGGTGCCGGACCTCCGCGCGGATGCCGCTACCCCAAGGATGCGTAACAAAAGGTGAAAGTCCCTCATAGACTGGAAACCACGGGACGCTACCCAGCCTCACCGGGTGTCCCCTAAGGGCTCCTCAGCCACAATCAAGAGTCGCGCCGGAATGGTTTCATGGAATTGATCAATCTGATTATTCTCGTCGCCGCCGCACTTCTGCTGGTCAGCATCTTCACGAGCCTGATTTCCTTCCGCATCGGCGCCCCGCTGCTCCTGATCTTCCTCGGCGTCGGCCTCGCCGCCGGGGAGGACGGGATCGGCGGCATCGATTTCGACAACACGCCGGCGGCTTTCCTCATCGGCAGCGTCGCGCTGGCGATAATTCTGTTCGAGAGCGGGTTCGACACGCGCTTTTCGAGCTACAAGGCGGCTGCCTGGCCGGCGCTGACCCTGGCGACGGCGGGGGTCGTCGCGACCACGGGCCTCGTCGGGGCCGCGGCGCACTTCGCCCTTGACCTTCCCTGGCTGGAAGCATTGCTGGTCGGCGCGATCGTCAGCTCGACCGACGCGGCGGCGGTCTTCTTCCTGTTGCGGGTGGGCGGAATCACTCTGCGCGACCGCGTCCGGTCGACCCTGGAGATCGAATCGGGCACCAACGATCCCATGTCGATCTTCCTGACCATCGCCCTGGTCGAAATGATCGCGGCCGGCGGGACCGAATCACCCTGGCACCTGGTCCTGATGTTCGTCAGCCAGATCGGCGGCGGCGTCCTGTTCGGCCTGGCCGGCGGGTGGCTGCTGATCATGACGATCAACCGCATACGCCTGGAGCAGGGCCTCTACCCCGTCGTCTCCCTGTCGCTCGCGCTGTTCATCTTCGCGGTCGCCGGGACGCTCGGGGGAAGCGGCTTCCTGGCGGTCTATGTCGCCGGGCTGATCGCCGGCAATGCCAAGCTGCGCGGCGCGCAGAGCCTGCGCCGTTTCCACAACGGGCTGACCTGGCTGAGCCAGATCGTGATGTTCGTCATGCTGGGCCTGCTGGCGACGCCGTCCCAGTTTCCCGGGCTGCTGGTTCCCGCCGCGCTGCTCGCCCTGGTGCTGATCCTGGTCGCCCGGCCGCTGGCGGTCTGGCTCTGCCTGGCGCCGTTCCGCTTCACGGCCAACGAGACCACCTTCATCGCCTGGGTCGGGCTGCGCGGCGCGGTGTCCATCCTGCTCGCCATCGTCCCGACCCTGTTCGGGCTGCCCGACGGCCAGCTCTATTTCAACATCGCCTTCCTGATCGTCCTGATGTCGCTGCTGGTCCAGGGCTGGACGATCAGGCCGCTGGCCCACTGGCTGAAGCTGATCGTGCCGCCGCGCATCGGTCCGGTCGACCGCGTCGAGCTGGAACTGCCGGGGCAGGCCGACTACGAACTGGTCGCCTACACGATCCGCGAGCACAGCCCGGTGGTGACCGGGCACCGCCTGCCCCGCTGGGCACGCCCCTCGCTGATCATCCGGGACGGCCAAGTCCAGACGATCCACAGCGTCCGCCACCTCCAGGCAGGCGACCTGGTCTATCTCTTCACCGCCCCGTCGCGCGTGGCGCTGCTCGACCGGCTGTTCGGCGAGACCCGCGAACTGGCGGAGGACGACCGTCAGTTCTTCGGCGACCTGAGCCTGAAGGCTGACATCACAGTGGGCTCCCTGGCCGAGCTTTACGGCCTGCCCCTCTCGGTCCGGAACGCCAGGCTCACCCTGTCCGACCTGTTCCGGCAGGAATTCCGCGACGCGGTCGAGGTCGGCGACCGGCTGCGCATGGGCTCGGTCGAACTGATCGCGCGGGACATGGACGAGGGCAAGCTGCTTACCGTCGGGCTCGCCCTCGAACCGGCCACTCCGCCGGCCGGCCTGCGCGTCCCCGTGATTCCCCGGCCGGAGGACCTGCTCCACGCCCTCGACGCCGCCCGCAGCCGTTTCTATTTCCGACTGTGGCAGCGCCGTCAGCACCGCAAGGCCCGCCGGGCCGAACGGCGCGCCCGGCGCGAGTTGAAGCGAGGCGGAGGCGACCGCAAATGATCGAACTGCAACGGAACGGCCGCTTCGCGGTTCTCACTGCGATCTGCCGATGCAAGGTCGACCAAGGCTCAAGGTTGGAATGACATGATTGACTGGATCACTGGTCTGATGAACTCGCTGGGTTATGCCGGCATCGCGCTGCTGATGTTCCTGGAGAACGTCTTTCCGCCGATCCCGTCGGAGGTCGTGATGCCGCTCGCCGGTTTCACCGCGGCCGAGGGTCCCTTGTCGCTGGTCGGGGTCATCGTGGCCGGCGTCCTCGGCTCGATCGCCGGAGCGCTGCCCTGGTACTATGCCGGCAAGAAGTACGGCGCGAAGCGGATGCGCCATTTCGCCGAGCGCTACGGGCGCTGGATCACGGTATCGCCCGAGGATATCGACCGCGCCACCGAATGGTTCGAACGCCATGGAGGGGTGGCGGTCCTGATCGGGCGACTGGTCCCCGGCGTGCGGACCCTGATCTCCGTTCCCGCGGGCATCAGCGGCATGCCCATGCTTCCCTTCCTGCTCTACTCCACGATCGGGACCGTGGCCTGGACCGGGGCGCTCGCGGTCTGCGGCTATATCCTGCGCGGCCAGTGGCAATCGGTGGAAGCCTATATCAGCCCGATCAGCACCGTCATCGTCGCCGCCCTCGTCCTCCTGTTCGGCTATCGCTTCTACCGGCAATGGAACGGACGGCCTAAAGGCGAGGAAGCGAGCCAGCCCGGCGAATAGCGGTCCGACCGAACGCGCCATTGCGCCGATATCCCCGTTCCTTTAAAAGCACGCCGAAACGCTCTTTACCGGAAGTTGCAGAAACTCGCTGGAGACGATAATGCTTTGGTGGTTCGCTCGTTCGCCCTCGGCACCGAAGGGCTTGGCGATGCTGGCGGGAATCGGCGTCTCGGCCGGCATCATGGCTGGCGCCGGTCCGGCCGGGGCGGCCCCCGTCACCTCGGTCTACACGTTCGGCGACAGCCTGAGCGACACCGGGAACATCTCGGCCGCGACCCTCGGCCTGCTGCCGATATCGCCGCCCTATGCGCCGGGGCGGTTCTCGAACGGACCGGTCTGGACCGACATCGTCGCCGGAGCTTACGGCACCGAATCGAGGCCGTCGCTCCTCGGCGGAAACAACTACGCCGTCGGCGGCGCCACGACCGGCGGGACCACGTCGGTCGGCGGACTGCCGGTACCCGGCGTCACTTTGCAGACGCTGAGCTTCCTGTCGCGGCTGCCGCCGACCGGCGCCGATCCCGACGCCCTCTACATCGTCTATGGCGGCGGCAACGACGTCCGTAACGAATTGGGCAGCACCCTGCCGGCCGAGACGCTGGCGGCGGCGGCCACCGCCAATGTCGGCCAATCGGTGACCAATCTCGCCCTGGCCGGCGCCCGCTACATCATGGTGCCCAATCTCAGCGACCTCGCCATGACGCCGGAGTCGATCGCGGGCGGACCCGCGATCCAGGAGCGGGCCACCACCTTGTCGGCCGCGTTCAATGCCGCGCTGACTTCGGTCCTGGCCGGCATCGAGGCGACCCTTCCGGTCGATCTGATCCCGCTGGACGTCCGCAGCCTGTTCAACGACGTCGCCGCCAACCCCGCGGGATACGGGCTGACCGACGTGACGACGCCATGCTTCAGCGGAGCGATCGACCGGCCCGGGACCGTCTGCGCGAATCCCGACCAGTACCTGTTCTGGGACAGCCTGCACCCGACTGCCGCCGCCCACCGCATCCTCGGCAACTATGCGCTGGCGGCATTGTCCGACTGGGGCGTGGGCGGTTCCGACGGCGATCCGACCGAGGTTCCCGAACCCGCGACGCTCGTGCTGCTCGCCGGGGGCCTGCTCGGCCTGGGCCTGCTGCGCCGCCGCCGATCCTGAGAAAGGGTCAGGTCCGGCCGGAGCGGCGGAACAGGCCGGTCCTGCCCGACCGCGACGGTTCCAGCGCCAGCCCGACCTCGTCGATCCTGTCGTCCGCGGCGGCGCGGACGATCAGTTCGACGGGACCGTAGGCAAGGCGGTCCCCCGTCTCGACCCTGCCCCTGAACTCCCGCCTGAGGACGTCGCACACGGTCAGGTCGGCGTCCTGCGGCGGGGACGTGAACCCGTAGGTCGCCGCGAGCTGGCCGATGGCGGCGTCGGGCGCCAAGGTGAAGTCGCCGTAGAACTCCCGATCCTTGACCTTCAGCTCCGTCGGGCTGGCGAACAGCCGGTCCAGCAGCGGAAGCCGGTCGGGCGAGGTGAAGATCAGCACGAGGTCGCCCGTCTCGACCCGCCCGGCCTTGTGCGGGCGCATGGACTGGCCGTTGCGGACGATCAGGGAGGGCCGCGCCCAGCGGGGGATCCGCTCGCCCAGCGTCACCGGGCTGCCCGCCACGGTCCGGTAGGCCACCAGCTCGTGGCTGGCGCCGCCCGGCAGCTCCAGCTCCACCCTGTCCACCGGCCCGATGCGCGGCGGCACGATGAGGCCGAGCCGGCGCGCCATCGGCTTGATCGTCCAGCCCTGGACCAGGAGCGAGACCAGGACGATGATGAAGGCGGTGTTGAAGAAGACCTGCCCGTCCGGGAAGCCGGCGATCAGCGGCAGGATCGCCAGCAGGATCGAGACGGCGCCGCGCAGCCCGACCCAGGCGATGAACGCGGTCTCCCGCCGGGTGAATCCGAACGGCATCAGGCACAGCCAGATCGCAAGGGGACGGCCGACCAGCGTCAGGAACAGGGCCAGGGCGATCGCCTGCGGTGCCACGTCGAGGAACTCGGACGGCGTGGCGAGCAACCCCAGCATCAGGAACATGGTTATCTGGCACAGCCAGGTCATGCCGCTCTGGAAGCGGCGCAGGGACCGGGCACCGTGGAGACGGCTGTTCCCGGCGAACATGCCCCCGACATAGACGGCGAGGAAGCCGCTGCCTCCCAGCATCGAGACGCCGGCGAACAGGCAGAGGGCCAGGCTGATGACGATGATCGGGTAAAGCCCCTGCTCAAGGTCTATCCGGTTGACCGCCTGGACGATCAGCCACCCGCCGGCGAGGCCGCCCAGGGCGCCCACGCCCATCTGGAGGATGAAGGAACCGGCCACTTCCCACGACAGGCTTTCGGCCGAGCCGCCGCCGGCGATCAGTTCGACCAGCGTGATGGTCAGGAAAATCGCCATCGGATCGTTGCTGCCGGACTCGATCTCCAGGACCGACCGGACCCGTTCGCGGATATTGATGCCCCCGACCCGGAGCAGGAAGAAGACCGCCGCCGCATCGGTCGAGCTGACGATCGCGCCGATCAGCAGGCTTTCGAGCAATGGCATGCCGAAGGCGACGTGCGCGACCGCCCCCACCAACCCCGTGGTGAGGACGACGCCGACCGTGGCGAGGGTAAGGGACGGCCCGGCCGCAGCCTTGACGGTCTGCCACCGGGTCTCGAACCCGCTGTCGAACAGGATGATGGCAAGGGCTATGGAGCCGACGAAATAGGCCAGCCCCGCATTGTCGAAGTTGATGCCGCCGATGCCGTCCTCGCCGGCAAGCAACCCGACGCCGAGGAACACCAGAAGCAGCGGCGCTCCGACCCGGAAGGAAATCAGGCTCGTGAGGACACTGATCGCTACGAGGCCGGCTCCAACCAGAATAGCCAGACTCATCAAGTCGATCATGCGTCGAAATCCTCACATCTTCAGGTCGGGGAGACACAAGATATGGGATTTCGACGCCCGTTATTCAACAGCTGGTAGGTGCACCCCGCCCGGGGAATCAGCGCCCGGAGCGGCGGCGGGACGGGTTGCCCTGGGGCGGCCGGCCCTGCTGGGCCTGCGCCGGACGGCCCTGCCCCTGGCCATGGGCCTGGCGCGTCTGGTCCTGACGGCCCTGATCCTGCCGACCCTGGGGCGGGCGGCCATGACGCTGCGGACGACGATCCTGGAGGGGAGGCCGGGCATCGGGATCGGCCTGCACGACGCCGCCGAGGGAATGCCAGGGATGATCCTCGACGACCGGGATGCGGACCTTGATCAGCTTCTCGATGTCCTTCAGGTAGGCCCGCTCCTCGCTGTCGCAGAACGAGATGGCGATGCCGCTGGTCCCCGCCCGCGCCGTCCGGCCGATCCGGTGGACGTAGCTTTCCGGAACGTTCGGCAGGTCGTAGTTGATCACGTGGGTGATGCCGTCGATATCGATGCCGCGGGCGGCGATGTCGGTGGCGACCAGCACCCGGATCTCGCCGGATCGGAAATTCTCCAGCGCCCGCTGGCGGGCGGTCTGCGACTTGTTGCCGTGGATCGCCTCGGCCCGGACCGCGATCTGGCCGAGCTGCTCGACGACCCGGTTGGCGCCGTGCTTGGTCCGCGTGAACACCAGGGCGCGCCCGATGTCCGGCCGCTTGAGCACTTCGCCCAGCAGGGGCCGCTTGTCCGCCTTCTCGACGAACATGACGCGCTGCTCGATCCGCTCCGCCGTGCTGGAGACCGGCGTCACCTCGACCCGGACCGGATCGGTCAGGATCTTGTCGGCCAGCTTCGCGATCTCCGGCGGCATGGTGGCGGAGAAGAACAGCGTATGCCGCTTGGCGGGCAGGACCTTGATCACCCGCCGGACATCATGGATGAAGCCCATGTCGAGCATGCGGTCGGCCTCGTCCAGCACGAACACTTCGAGCCGGTCGAGCTTGATGAAGCCCTGCCCGATCAGGTCGAGCAGCCGGCCCGGCGTGGCGACGAGGATGTCGACGCCCCGCGCCATGCTCTGGACCTGCGGGTTCTGGCCGACGCCGCCGAAGATGACGGTGCGGGTAAGCGGCAGGTTGCGGCCGTAGGTCGCGAAGCTCTCGCCGATCTGGATGGCGAGTTCGCGGGTCGGGGTCAGCACCAGGACGCGGGCGCCCTGCGGCATGGGACGGGTGCGGTTTTCCGACAGGCGGTGGAGGATCGGAAGCGCGAAAGCCGCGGTCTTGCCGGTGCCGGTCTGGGCGACGCCCAGCAGGTCGCGGCCCTGGATCAGGTGCGGCACGGCCTGAGCCTGGATCGGCGTGGGAGTGCTGTAATTCTCGGCGCTGATGGCGCGCAGGATCGGCTCGCTCAAGCCGAGTTCGCTGAAAGACGTCACTATGAAGGGATCTTTCGGGGCCTGCCCCGCGCGCTGCCGGGTCGCCCTTTGTGCTGATACTGGCCCACCCGATGCAGCGGCAAGGCCACTTCGCGCGATCGGACGGTACGTTTGTTCGAGTACGATAGTTGCGCTTTCGCAGGTGCGAAGTCAAGTCCCGCGTGACCAGGGGCTCCGGGGCGCGGTCCGCGATGCGCACTGCGCCCCGTTCCGCCCTCAGCCCTTGGTGCGCAGGCTGCTCCGCCCGCCGTCCACGCCGAACACCTGCCCGGTGATCCAGCCGCTGTCCTTGCCGAGCAGGAAGGCCGCCATGGCCGCGATGTCGTCAGCCTCGCCGATGCGGCCCAGCGCGTGCAGCCCGGCGATGCTCTGGGTCATCTGCTCGTTCGAGGTCAGGCCGTGGGCGAGCGGGGTGCGCGTCAGGCTCGGCGCCACCACGTTGACCCTGACATGGGGCGCCAGTTCCGCCGCCAGGGAGCGGCCCAGCCCTTCGACGGCGCCCTTGGCGGTCGCGATCAGCGTATGATTGGCGAAGCCCTGCTGGACCGCGACGGTGGAGAACAGCACGACCGATCCCTTGGCCGACTTGAGCCCCTTCTCGGCGGCGCGGACCGCGTCCACCGCGCCCAGCACGTTCAGCTTGTAGGTCTGGATGAAATCGTCATGTTTCGTCGCCTTGAGCGGCTTGATGTCGATCGACCCCACGCAATAGGCGATCCCGGCGATGCCCTCCCCCTGGTCGGCCTCCCCCACCGTGGCCGCGATCTGGTCGGGATCGAGCACGTCGCACTGGGCATGCCGGGCCTTCAGCTCGTCCGCCAGCGCGCCGACCTTGTCGGCGGAGCGACCGGTCAGGAAGAGTTCCGCGCCGCCCGCAGCGAGCCGCCGCGCCAGGGCCTCGCCGATGCCGCCGTTGGCGCCGAAGATGATGATGGGTGCTGCCATGGGTACCGAGCCTCAACGCTGTTTGATCGTAACCGTTAACATGTGTGACTGAACTAGCGTGCGGCGCGGCGCAGTCCACCGCCGGGCGCGGTACCGACGGATGATTTCCCGGTTTTTCAAAGGGATAAATCGGATTTTGATTTAATGATCGGGTCATGGAACAGTCACGGAAGTGTCATGACGCCGGTCTATGGTCCGCGCCAACACACCCCGGAACACGGGGCGGATCACGGATCGGAGCAGGTGGGAGAGAACCATGGACAGCCGCGACATTTCCCAGTTTTCGTGCAAGGCGGAAGCCTTCGAGGCGTCCGAGGACATCGGCCGCAATCCCTCCGAGGGGCCGACCCTCGGTGACATCATCGCCAAGCGCTTCGGTCGCCGCGACATGCTGCGCGGGTCGCTCGCCGTCGCCGCCATCACCGCCACCTTCGGCCCGCTGGCGCTCGCGACGGCCGAGAAGGCCAAGGCCGCCGCCGGCAACGGCAGCAAGGCCAGCTTCAGCTTCGACGAGGTGAGCCGCGGCGTCGACCGTACCCACCATGTCGCCAAGGGCTACAAGGCCGACATCCTGATCCGCTGGGGCGACCCCGTCCTGCCCGGCGCCCCGGCCTTCGACCCGATGAAGCAGACCGCGGCCGCGCAGAAGATGCAGTTCGGCTACAACAACGACTATGTCGGTTACATCGGCCTGCCCTACGGCTCGAACAATCCGGACCACGGCCTGCTCTGCATCAACCACGAATACACGGACGAGGAAGTCATGTTCCCCGGCGTGGGCGTGGAGCAGCAGGAGGCCAAGTTCACGGCCATGACCAAGGATCTGGCCGAGATCGAGATGGCGGCCCACGGCGGCACCATCATCGAGGTCAAGAAGACCGACGGCAAGTGGGCCGTAGTCGCCGACAGCAAGTACAACCGCCGCATCACCGCGTCCGACACGGTGATGCGGATCACCGGCCCGGCCGCCGGCCACGACCGGATGAAGACCAAGGCCGACCCGACCGGCACCAGCGTCATCGGCATGATCAACAACTGCGCCGGCGGGATCACGCCCTGGGGCACCTACGTGTCGGCGGAAGAGAACTTCAACGGCAACTTCGGCGGCAAGCTGGCCGACGACCATCCCGAGGCCGAGAACTACAAGCGCCTCGGCGTGCCGGGCAACTGGTACAACTGGGGCGACTATCACGACCGCTTCGACGTGTCGAAGGAGCCGAACGAGGCCAACCGCTTCGGCTGGATGGTGGAGATCGACCCGCTCGACCCGACCTCGGTGCCTAAGAAGCGCACGGCACTCGGCCGCTTCAAGCACGAGGGTGCGGAGAGCGTGGTCAACAAGGACAGCCGGGTCGTCTTCTACATGGGCGACGACGAGCGGTTCGACTATGTCTACAAGTTCGTGACCGAGGGCAAGTTCAACCCGAACGACCGCGCCGCGAACATGGACCTGCTCGACAAGGGCACCCTGTACGTCGCCAAGTACGGCGAGGACGGCAAGGGCGAGTGGCTGCCGCTGGTCCACGGCCAGGGCAAACTGACCGCCGAGAACGGCTTCAAGAGCCAGGCCGACGTGGTGATCCAGGCCCGCAAGGCCGGCGACGTGCTCGGCGCCACCAAGATGGACCGCCCGGAGGACGTCGAGCCGAACAAGGTCACCGGCAAGGTCTATGTCATGCTGACCAACAACACCCGGCGCAAGGCCGAGCAGGTCGACGTGGCCAACCCCCGCGCCGACAACGCCTTCGGCCACATCATCGAGATGACCCCGACCGACGGCGACCACGCCTCGACCACCTTCGCCTGGGACATCCTGGTGAAGTGCGGCGATCCCAGCGTCGCCGCGGTCGGCGCCACCTTCAACCCCGCGACCTCCCCCGACGGCTGGTTCGGCATGCCGGACAACTGCGCGATGGACAGCCAGGGCCGGTTGTGGGTCACCACCGACGGCAATAGCTACAAGGCCACCAAGACGACCGACGGCGTCTGGGCGATGGAGACCGAAGGCGACCTGCGCGGCACCAGCAAGCTGTTCTTCCGCGTGCCGATCGGCGCCGAGATGTGCGGCCCGGTGTTCACGCCGGACGACAAGACGCTGTTCCTGGCGGTGCAGCACCCGGCGACCGACAACACCAAGGACTGGCCGGAGTTCGGCAAGGCGTCCAGCTTCGAGGACCCGGCGACCCGCTGGCCGGACTTCAAGGACGGCATGCCGCCCCGCCCGTCGGTGGTGGTCGTCACCAAGGAGGATGGCGGCGTCATCGGCGTCTGACCGGTCCGGCACGACGTTTCGGGAACGGGCGGCTTCGGCCGCCCGTTTTCGTTGGAACCGGCTGGTACCTGTCTGTCGTTCGCGGGTTCACCGCGCGGCGGCGGCGGACACCCGGAAGGACGGCACCGGCGCCGCCCCTCCGTGTGGTTCCCGCTGAAGGGGTCGGGCGAAAACCCGTGCAGGCCGTGCCCCGCGCGGCTCCCGGCGGCGGTGCCCGGCGCTCATCGGGGTCGTCATAGTCAATGAAGGGGTGCGGGCGCTGCAGGTCGGCCTTCGGCCAAGGCGAGCTACAAGAGACCGCCAGGAATAGATGAAGTGCTGGCATGGCAGCCCGTCTTCGGCCGGCCCATTAACTTCCGGCGGAGGATCGTTATATGATAACATGTCGACCGACGATCTTCCGGGAGCCGCCATGGCGATCACCACACCTCCGGCCCGGCCCTCGGCCCAGCCCGCGGCCGCTCACGATCACCGGCACTGCGTATCCGGCGCCCTGGCGCGCGCGGAGGCGCTGTGCGCGTCGCGCGGCGCCAGGCTCACCCCCATCCGGCGCCAGGTGCTGGAACTGGTGTGGAGCGGGCACCGTCCGCGGGGCGCCTACGCGATCCTGGAGGACATGCAGGTGGACGGCCGCCGGGTGGCGCCGCTGACGGTCTACCGCGCGCTCGATTTCCTGGTCGAGCACGGGCTGGTCCATCGCCTGGAGAGCCTGAACGCCTATATCGGCTGTCCCGACCCCGACCATGCCCATGCCGGCCAGTTCCTGGTATGCAGGGACTGCGGCAACGCGATCGAACTGAACGACCAGCACGTCAGCGCCGCCATCGCCGAAAGCGCCCGCTCCCGGGGGTTCCAGATCGACCGGCCGACGGTCGAGGTGCGCGGGCTCTGCCCCGCCTGCCAGAATTCGCTAACGTCATCTCCTGAGAAAGCCGAACCGTGACCACTGTCATCGCCGCCAACCCGACCCGCCTGCCCGTCTCCGTCCTCACCGGCTTCCTGGGCAGCGGCAAGACGACGCTGCTCTCCCGTCTGGTCCGCCATCCCGGCATGGCGAACACGGCGGTGATCATCAACGAGTTCGGCGAGATCGGGCTGGACCACCTGCTGGTCGCCGAAAGCTCGGAGAACACGGTGCTGCTGAACAGCGGCTGCCTGTGCTGCACCGTGCGCGGCGACCTGATCGACACCATGCGCGACCTGTTCCTGAAGCGGGTGCGCGGCGAGATCCCCGAGTTCGACCGCGTCGTGATCGAGACCACCGGCCTCGCCGATCCGGCACCCGTGCTCCATACCCTGATGAATGACCCGCTGATCGCGGCGCGCTTCCGCCTGGACGGCGTGATCACGACGGTGGACGCCGTCAACGGCGCCGACCAGTTGGACCGCCACCAGGAGAGCGTCAAGCAGGCCGCCGTCGCCGACCGGATCGTGCTGACCAAGACCGACATCGCCGCCCCCGAGGCGCTGGCCGACCTGGAGCGGCGGCTGGCCGCGCTGAACCCGGCGGCCCCCCTGATGCGCGCCGTGCAGGGCGAGATCGAGCCGGCCGGGCTGTTCGACGCCGGGCTCTACAATCCGACGACCAAGAGCCCCGACGTGGAGCGGTGGCTGAGGGCAGAGGCCTACGGCGAGGACCACGGGCACGGTGATCATGGGCATGGGGACCACGGGCATGCGCATCACGGCCATGATCACCATCACGGCCACACCCACGACCGGAACCGGCACGACGACCATATCACCGCCTTCTGCATGACGGTCGAGGAGCCGCTGGCCTGGGAAGGGTTCGCCACCTGGATCGAGACGCTGATCACGTTGCGAGGTCCCGACCTGCTGCGGATCAAGGGCATCCTGAACGTGCGGGAGTCCGACACGCCCGTCGTCGTCCACGGCGTCCAGCACGTGTTCCATCCGCCCGTGCGGCTGGAGGCCTGGCCTTCCGACGACCACCGCTCCCGGATCGTCTTCATCACTCGCGACGTCAGCCGCGAGACGATCGAGGCCATGTTCGAAGCCTATCGCGACGCGTCGGAGTGACGGCACCGGTGCCGCCCCCGGAAGGGGGCGCACAAAGAGAAAACGGCGGGCCGTGAGCCCGCCGTCGATCGTTCTAACCCTCATATTTTTCTTGGCACCTGGCCGGTCCCAGCGCCTTGCGCCATGGAACCTTGTCATGACGGGGGCGACACCCCCGGTGTGGCCAAGTTGGTAACCAAAGCCGGCTCGACGCCAACCTCAGCCGCTCGCCCTGACGGGAGCGGAACCGGTGCGTTGCTTTCCTCAACCTAGTCGTCCCGCCCTTGATCCGGGCAGGATCGTTCATTGTTCGGCAGCGCCCTCCCTAAGCGTGCCTTTGTCGTGCAGGTTAGCTTATTGCTTTTCTTGTTCCCGCATCGTTGGAGTGACCATAGCGCAATTCCCTCAACGTCGAAAGGGTTTTGTTGAAAAATTCACCGTCGGGTGAGCATTAGGTCGTGCGGGTAGCTGGCAATTTAAGTAATCGGGAAAGCTCCGCCCGGCCACCTCAACACTTCTGGACCGATCGGTTCATCTTCATCTCGCAGGTGCACAATGTAAATTTCCGGAATGTTACGGAACTTCCCGTTCACTTCAACGGCATCAGCCCGGTTGCCCACAACCACACACACGCAAAGGCGAGTGAGAATGCGGTCATAGGTATGCCGCACCGGGCATGTTCCAGGAAGCCAAGCCGCACCCCCACGGCGCGTGCCCGCTCGACCACGATGATGTTGGCGAGGCTGCCCAGTATCAGCAGGTTCCCCGCCAAGGTGGACAGCAGGGCCAGCCCGTACAGGGCACCTTCCGGCGGCTGGGGCCAGACCGCCAGCAGCAGGACCACCGCGGGCACGTTGCCGATGGTGTTGCTGGCGACGACCGAGAGAGGGGCGAGCACGGCAAGGCGGTCCGGCAGCAGCCCGGCGGATGCCAGCGCGGCCACGGCATCGGCCGGCAGGCCGGTGCGTTCCAGGGAGGAGTTGATCGCGAACAGACAGGCGAACAGGACCAGCAGCGGCCAATCCACCATGCCGACCATGCGCCGGCTCTCCAGGCTGCGGCTGATCAGCAGCATGCCGGCGATCAGCAGGACGCCCACCTCGTGCGGGAGCGGCATCCCGAACATCACCATCAGCGCGGCGGTCGCGACGAGCGCCTTGCCGAACTGCCAGCGGTCCAGGTCCGGTTCCGGCAGGTCGGCGAAGGCGGGGTTGCCGGCATCGGTCAGGCGCCCGCGCCATACCACGGACACGGTGACGAACACGCACGCCAGCGCGACCAGCGCCGGCACGCCGCAGGCCGCCAGGAACCGCCAGAAATCCAGCCCGCCGACCTGCCCGATCACGATGTTCTGCGGGTTGCCGATCAGGGTCGCGGCCGACCCCGCGTTGGCGGCGCCGGCCAGGGCGATCAGGTACGGGCGCGGATCGAGGCCCCGCCCCTTCAGCCCGGCGCACAGCATCGGCGTCATGGCGAACACCACCACATCGTTCGCCAGCACGGCCGACAGCCCGCCGCCGACCGCGACGGTGACGGCCAGAAGTGTCCGGGGCGACCGGCCGGCCCGTGCGATCCGAAGCGCGCACCAGTCGTAGAAGCCGGCGGACGCGAACTGCGCCGACAGGATCATCAGCCCGAACAGGATGAACAGCGTCGGGAAATCGACCGCTCCCGCGACCTGGCCGCTGTCCAGCGCCCCGCCCGCGAGCATCAGGATGGCGGCCACCAGGGCGATGCCGGTGCGGTCGATCCGCAGGCCGGGGAACCGCCCCAGCGCCATGCCCGCATAGGTGACGGCGAAGACGATGAGAACGAACAAGGTCACGTGCGGGAAGTCCGGGTCGGTGTGAGGCGGGAAGCGGAACTCCCTTAACACCCGAAGGGGCGCCAAGTCATACCGAAACCGTTGCAACGGTTTCGGTATGACCCTTTCAAACAACGCCTATGGCATTGATCTGCCGGGTTTTCGGTTTCCGGATGATCATGCTGATCATCCGGAAACCGTATCACACGCGTCATGCACTGATCCCGACCAGGCCGCCGGCCGCCCGTCCCAGGGCGGATGCGTTGCGATAGGCCCGGGCGGCAGAGGCCACGAGGCCGCCGTTCTGCTCCGGGAAGCCATCCTGCTGCCCGGCCCGCCGTCCGTCCCGCTCCTTTTCCTTCTCGTTCTCCTCCTGCCCCTGCTCCGTTCGCCCGGCAGACGCCGGACCGGACCGGGACCTGCCGATGGATTGCGCCTTCCCGTCGGAGGCGGCCCCTGCGGAGGCGGACCCTTCCCCGTCCTCCTCGGCCTCGCCGTCCCCCTGGATCTTCTCCAGGGCCTGGGCGTTCAGTTCGCGCTGGGCCTCCATGCGCGCCTTGTCGGCCGCTGCGGCCACCTTGTAGTCCTGGGGCGACGGTTCGGCTGGCGCGGTCGCGGCGCCCCTGATCCGTTCCATCTTGGCGATGGTGGCCGCGGGATCACGTTCCGGGCTGATGTCGATCGACACTTCCCCGCCGATCGCGTAACGCCTGCCGTCCGGGCCGGTCTGGTAGGTGTAGGAAGGCGAACCGGCATATTGGCCGCCGGCGGCCTGATGGGCGCGCTCGTGGTTGCGAACCTCCGTGTCGCGCTTTTTCAGCTCCTTGACCTGGTCCCGCTCGGCCTCGGTCAGGCCGGAAGCGTCGCGCTTCTCTCCGTCCTTCGACTGACCGTTCACCCCGGATGACGACGACGGCGAGACGCTTGATGAGGTATCGCTCTTCAGGACGTGGGCGCAGGCATCCGCGCAGCCGCACGGCATCGACCGGATCGGCCTCAGCCAAACCGTCGAAGCGGACGACGCCCGCGGGGAGGATGCGGCGCTCGTGATCATGGACCCTCGTCGGGGAAGTCCAAGGTTGAAGGATCACAGGACGGCAGCATGCGCCGGCGGCGCTAATTTTCCGTAAAGCCGTCCCCCTGTAACCCTGCGGCGGACGATCCCACTTCATACCGAAGGCACCGGTCGACCGATGGCCGAGCACCGCGGCCAAACCCGTGCTATAGAGCCCGCCCCCATTTCCGAAACCCGACGATCACAGCGCCTTGTCCAATCCTGAAACAGTTTTCCCGGCGCTGCCGATAGACCCCATCCTGCCGGAGATCCGCCGGGCCCTGGCGGGCTCCCGCCATGCCGTCCTCCAGGCGCCGCCGGGTGCGGGCAAGACCACGCGCGTCCCGCTGGCGCTGCTGCAGGAGGGTTGGCTGGCGGGAGGCAAGCTGATCATGCTGGAGCCGCGGCGGCTCGCCGCCCGCGCGGCCGCCCGCCGCATGGCCGGGCTGCTCGGCGAGGCGGTCGGCGAGACCGTAGGATATCGGGTACGGATGGACAGCAAGGTCGGTCCGCGGACCCGGATCGAGGTGGTAACCGAGGGCGTCCTGATCCGGCAGCTCCAGCAGGACCCGGCGCTGGAAGGCGTCGGCGCCGTCCTGTTCGACGAATTCCACGAGCGCAGCCTGGACGCCGACCTGGGGCTGGCGCTGTGCCTCCAGACCCGGTCGGTGCTGCGCGACGACCTGCGGCTGCTGGTGATGTCGGCGACTCTGGACGGCGCCGCGGTCGCCGGGCTGCTGGGCGGCGCCCCCGTCGTCACCAGCGAAGGCCGCGCCTTCCCGGTCGAGACCCGCCATGTCGACCCGTCCAAGGCGCGCCGGATCGAGGACGCCGTCGCATCGGCGGTTCTCCGCGCGCTGGACGAGGAGCCGGGCAATATCCTGGTCTTCCTGCCCGGCGTCGCCGAGATCCGCCGCGTCGAACGGCAACTTCGGGACGCCCTGCCGGGGCCGGGCATCCTGATCGCCCCGCTCTACGGCGATCTGCCCCAGGAGCAGCAGGACCAGGCGATCGGGCCGACGCCGCCGGGCCGGCGCAAGGTCGTGCTGGCGACCTCGATCGCCGAGACCAGCCTGACGATCGAGGGAATCCGGGTGGTCGTGGACAGCGGCCTGATGCGCGTCTCCCGCTTCGATCCGGGCAGCGGCATGACCCGGCTGGACACGGTCAAGGTCAGCCAGGCCTCGGCCGACCAGCGCCGGGGCCGTGCCGGGCGCCTGGAGCCCGGAGTCTGCTACCGGCTGTGGCCGGAGGGGCAGCACCGCGCGCTGCAACCCCACACCGCGCCGGAGATGCTGGCCGCCGACCTCGCGCCGCTGGCGCTGGAGCTCGCCCAGTGGGGCGTGGTCGATCCCGCAGAACTGTGCTGGCTGGACCCGCCGCCGGCGCCGGCCCTGGCCCAGGCCCGCGACCTGCTGCGCCGCCTCGGCGCGCTCGACGCCGGGGACAAGATCACGCCGCACGGCCGGCGGATGGCGTCGCTCGGCATGCATCCCCGCCTCGCCCACATGGTGCTGGCCGGCGACCGGCTGGGCTGCGGCGCGCTGGCCTGCGAGATCGCCGCCCTGCTGGGGGAACGCGATATCCTGGCCGGACCCTCGGCCGGGGGAGCCGGCGAGCCGCGGGACGGCGACCTGCGCCGCCGGGTCGAGTTGCTGCGGTCTTCCGACCGGAGCGGCTGGACGGTGAAGCAGGTGGCGCGGCAGGCCCGCCAGTGGCAGCGTCAGCTGGGTATCGGGCCGGGCGGCGGCGGCGTGGCCGACACCGGCCGCGTCCTGGCGCTGGCCTATCCCGACCGGATCGGCCAGCGCCGACCGGGAAGCGACGGCCAGTACCGGCTGAGCAACGGGCGCGGCGCCTATTTCCTGAAGATGGAGCCCTTGGCCGCCGAGGAGTTCCTGGCGGTCGCCGACCTGGACGGCGCCAAGCGGGAGGCCCGCATCTTCCTGGCCGCCCCCCTGACCCTGGCCGAGCTGGAAGAGGATTTCGCCGACACCATCGAGACGGTGGAGTTCGTCGCCTGGGACGGCAGGGAGGAGGCGGTGCTCGCCCGCCGCCAGCGCCGGCTGGGCGAACTGGTCCTGAAGGACGAGCCGCTGCCCGACCCGGGAGGCGCCCGGACAGCCGCCGCCCTGTGCCAGGGCATCCGCGAGCTGGGCCTCGCCGTCCTGCCCTGGACCCGGGAGCTGGAGAATTTCCGCGCGCGGGTCGAGTTCCTGCGCCGGGTCGAGGGTCCGGACGGCGACTGGCCGGATCTGTCCGACGCGGCGCTGCTCGACACGCTGGAGGACTGGCTGGCGCCGTTCCTGACCGGCCTGACCCGCCGCGCCCACCTGAAGCGGCTGGACCTGTCGGCGGCGCTCCGGTCGCTGCTGTCCTGGCACCGGCAGCGCGAGCTGGACGAGGCGGCGCCGACCCATGTCACGGTGCCCAGCGGGTCCCATATACCGCTGGACTATACGGGAGGCGACGTGCCGGTGCTGGCGGTCCGGCTCCAGGAGATGTTCGGCCTGGCGGAGACCCCGGCACTGGCCCGCGGCCGGGTTCCCTTGGTCCTGCACCTGTTGTCGCCGGCCCGCCGGCCGATGCAGGTGACCAGCGATCTCGCCAGCTTCTGGGCCAACACCTACCGGCACGTTAAGGCCGACCTGAAGGGCCAGTATCCCAAGCATTACTGGCCCGACGACCCCCTCCAGGCCGAACCGACCAGCCGCGCCAAGCGGCGCGGCACCTGAACGGAAGGTTCCCGATTTCCCATGAGCCGAGCATGAGCCAAGCCACCCGATTCGACGCCATCGTGATCGGCGCCGGCGCCGCAGGGCTGATGTGCGCCATGTCCGCCGGGCGCCGGGGCCGGAGCGTGCTGCTGATCGACCACGCCGAGAAGGCCGGCAAGAAGATCCTGATCTCCGGCGGGGGGCGGTGCAACTTCACCAACCTGCACACGGCGCCGGACCGGTTCGTCTCGGCCAACCGGCATTTCGCGATCTCGGCGCTGAAGCGCTATACCCAGCACGACTTCATCGCCCTGGTCCGGCGGCACGGCATCGCCTTCCACGAGAAGAAGCTGGGCCAGCTGTTCTGCGACGACAGCGCGCGGGACATCGTCGGCATGCTGCTGCGCGAGTGCGACGAGGCGGGCGTCCGGCTGGCGCTGGAGACGTCGGTCACGCGGATCGCCCGTGACGGCCTGTTCCGGGTGGAGACGTCGCGCGCGACGTTCGAGTCGGAGAGCTTGGTGATCGCGACCGGCGGGCTGTCGATCCCCAAGATGGGGGCTACCGGGTTCGGCTACCGGATCGCCGAGCAGTTCGGGCTGAAGGTGCTGCCGACCCGCGCCGGGCTGGTCCCCTTCACCTTCGCCGATGCCGACCCGCGCAACTTCAAGGACCTTGCCGGCGTGGCGTGCGAGGCGTCGGTGCGTTGCGGGGGCACCGCCTTCGACGAGGCGATCCTGTTCACCCACCGCGGCATCAGCGGACCGGCCATCCTGCAGATCTCGTCCTACTGGCGCGACGGCGACACGGTCGAGATCGACATGCTGCCCGGCTTGGACGCGGCGGCGCACCTGAAGCGGCTGGCCGCCGAGCGGCCCAAGGCGGAGGTGAAGACCGTGCTGTCGGAGGTGCTGCCCCGCCGCCTCGCCCACCGGGTGACGCCCGCCGGGCTGGACGGCCGGCCGGCGGGACAGGTGCGGGACCGCGACTGGCTCGGCCTCGCCGAAGACCTGCGGCACTGGCGGATCACGCCGGCCGGGACCGAAGGCTACCGGACCGCGGAGGTGACGCTGGGCGGGGTCGATACGTCGGAGCTTTCCTCCAAGACACTGGAAGCCCGCAAGGTGCCGGGCCTTTTCTTCATCGGCGAGGTGGTTGACGTCACCGGCTGGCTGGGCGGCTACAATTTCCAATGGGCTTGGTCGTCCGGCTTTTGCGCAGGCCAATTCGCCTGACGGGCATTACGGTTACCCTTCGTTCACCAACCCAGGTTAGGCTTCGCGCAATTTGAGCTCAATCACCTGAAATCCGGTGCGGAGAGTTGGCTGTCCAGCATGGAAAACGCATCATCTCCGGCCCTCCCGCCCGCGGTCCGCCTGCTCGCCGATTGGCGGGCCTTCTGTGCCTTCCAGTCCCGATGCCTCGATAGTCTCCGCAACGAAGTCGAGGAGACCAGCCGCATCGTCGAACAGAGCACGCTGGACATCAGCAGCGGTTTCCGCGACCTCGCCTTGTCGGCGGACGAGCAGGGAAAGCGGGTGCAGGAGATCATCGCGAACGCGAACATCGTCGAGTTGGAAGGCGAGCGCGTCCCGATCGAGCAGGTCATGGTGCTGATGCAGAGTATCCTGGTCGAGATGGTGAACAACATCGTCTCGCTGTCCATGCAGGCGATGCGCATGGTGTATCTGCTGGACGACGTGGTCCAGGACGTCGAGGTGGTCGGCAAGTTCATCGGCGAGATCGAGGAAATCAACCAGCAGACCAGCTTCCTGGCGCTGAACGCCAGCATCGAGGCGGCGCGCGCAGGCGCCGCCGGAAAGACCTTCCATGTGGTCGCGGGAGAGGTGCGTGAGCTTTCCGCCGGGACCGCGGCCCTGGCCGAGCGGATGCGCCAGACCGTCGGGGCCGTTTCGCGCGGGGTGACGCGCGGCTACGACATCCTGCGGACCATCGCCGAATCAGACCTGTCGCCCCAGCTGCTTGCCAAGGAGCGCATCGACCTCGCCATGTCCGGCCTGATCCTCCAGGCGGACCATTTCACCTCGGTGCTGGGCGAAGCCGTCACGGCCTCCGCCGACATGAGCCGGAACATCGGCCAGATCGTCGTCCGCCTCCAGTTCCAGGATTTGGCGAAGCAGCGGCTGGACCATGTGATGGATGGCATGACGGCGATGAACGCCGGCCTGGCCGATCTCGACTCCGCCACCCGGTCGGCACATCCGGCATTGCGCGACGTGCCCGACCGCTCCGGCTGGCTGGCGACCCTGGCGCCTCCCGCACGGGCGGGATCGGTCCGGGAGCAGGACCTGCGCGGGCTGCTGCTGGGCGGCAGCGGGCTGGACGGGCTGGGCGCCCTCGATGCGGAGGTTGCGGCGGAGGACCAAGGGATCGAGCTGTTCTGAGGGCGCCGCCTACCCCCAGATCTCCCGCCAGTACTGCCGCAGCAGGCTGCCGGAAGCGCTCCGCTCCCGCTGGAACTTGACAGGCGGTCCGAGCAGATGTCCGTCGCGGTCGACCTGGGTCCGGATGCCCCAGAAGCCGAGCGCGTCCCCGCCCCACATGCCGTAGCGGTAATCGACCGCCTCGACCACCGCGCCGTCGGGGGACTCGGAGACCTGCCAGAACACCTTGCCCATGGCGAACCAGGTGAAGATCGCCGCCTCCGGCGTGGCGGCGACACGATCGATCAGCGGATCGGCCTGGAGCGGGTAGGTCTCCCACTCGATCGGCCGGTCGCCGAAGACGGAGCGGTAGCCGACCATGACGGACTCGGGCGTCTCGGCGACGACCCGGCGGAACCAGGGCTGGAACATCTGCGGATAGGCCAGCACCTCGCCGAACGGCTGGCCCGCCCGCCGCAGCTCCTCCCGGGCCGTGGTCCGGACGGATTCGTTGATCGCCCAGCCCATCAGCGAATAGGCGTAGATGAACAGCAGGGCCGCCGCCGCCGATCCGACCGCGGCCCCCGGCCGGCGCTTCGCCACGGTGCCGATGACGAGAGCGGCGATCAGGGCCAGGCTGTAGACCGGGTCGATGATCGGCAAGGCGTCGATCGCGAAGCGGTGCCGGGAGAACGGCGCCAGCAGCTGGGTCCCGTAGCTGGTGAACAGGTCGATGATCGGATGGGTGAACAGCACCAGGACCGCCAGCCAGATCCAGGCCCTCAGCACCTCCGGCGGGTCGGGACGGTCGGGTTCGCCCCGCCGGGAGGCGCGCCAGCGGTGGAAACGCCAGATCGCCCATCCGAAGAACGGCCCGACCACCGGGCCGAAGAAGATGGAGTGGGTGATGCCGCGATGGTGGACCCAGTTGGCATAGGGGCCGAAGAAGCCGGCGACCACGTCCAGGTCGGGAACGGCGCCCAGCAGCGCCCCCGCCACCATGGCCTGCCGCCCGAGCGTCCGTCTAAATCCGGCCTGCGCGACCACGGCGCCGAGCAGGCTTTGCGTAATGCTGTCCATGTCCTACCCGAGGGCCCTTCCTGAAGCTTGCGCCCGGCCCTTCGCGGGCGGCACGAGAAAGATAGATGCACCGGCTGGACGCCGAGACAATCGCCTTACCCTCGGGAACGGGACGGATCAAGCGTCAGGCGTCGCCGCGCGGCGGCGGCCCGGCCGCTTCCAGTTCCGCGACCTCCTCGTCCGTGAAGACCCGGCTGCGGGTCAGGAAACGCACGCCTTCCGGAGCCTCCAGCGAGAAGCCGGCGCCCCGGCCCGGCACCACGTCGATGATCAGCTGCGTGTGCGACCAGTATTCGAACTGCGCGGCTCCGATGAAGAACCGGCAGCCGACGATCTCGCCCAGATGTACGTCCTGCGCGCCGGTGCGGAACTCGCCCGCCGCGAAGCACATCGGCGCGCTGCCGTCGCAGCAGCCGCCGGATTGGTGGAATGCCAGGTCGCCGTGGATCGCCTTCAGCTTCTCGATGACGGCGACGGCGGCCGGCGTGACGGTGACGCGTTCTACCATGTCGTTCCTCCTCACCTGTTTTCCCGATACGCGACGACGAAAAGCCCCTCTCCTCCGTGGGGAGGAGAGGGGAACCAGTTCAGCGAGGACAATCCTGGAAGTTTGTCACGCGATCAGAAGAAGCCCAGCGCCTTGGGGCTGTAGCTGACCAGCAGGTTCTTGGTCTGCTGGTAGTGGTCGAGCATCATCTTGTGGTTCTCACGGCCGATACCCGACTGCTTGTAGCCGCCGAACGCCGCGTGGGCGGGGTACAGGTGGTAGCAGTTGGTCCACACGCGGCCGGCCTGGATGCCGCGGCCCATGCGGTAGGCGCGGTTGCCGTCGCGGCTCCACACGCCGGCGCCCAGCCCGTACAGGCTGTCGTTGGCGATGGCGAGAGCCTCTTCCTCGGTCTTGAAGGTGGTCACGGACACGACCGGCCCGAAGATCTCCTCCTGGAAGACGCGCATCTTGTTGTTGCCTTCCAGCACCGTCGGCTGGACGTAGTAGCCATCCGCCAGCTCGCCTTCGAGGACGGCGCGGCCGCCGCCGGTCAGGACCTTGGCGCCCTCGGCCTTGCCGATCTCGATGTAGGACAGGATCTTGTGGAGTTGGTCGTTGGACGCCTGGGCGCCGATCATGGTCGAGCTGTCGAGCGGGTTGCCCTGCTTGACCTGGCCGACGCGGGCGATGGCTTTCTCCATGAAGCGGTCGTAGATGCTCTCCTGGATCAGGACGCGGCTCGGGCAGGTGCAGACCTCACCCTGGTTCAGGGAGAACATCGCGAAGCCTTCGAGCGCCTTGTCGAAGAAATCGTCCTCTTCGGCCATCACGTCGGAGAAGAAGATGTTCGGCGACTTGCCGCCCAGCTCCAGCGTGACCGGGATGATGTTCTCGGACGCGTACTGCATGATCAGGCGGCCGGTCGTCGTCTCGCCGGTGAAGGCGATCTTCGCGATCCGCTTGTTCTGGGCGAGCGGCTTGCCGGCCTCGACGCCGAAGCCGTTGACGATGTTCAGCACGCCCTCGGGCAGCAGGTCGGCGATCAGCTCCACCAGGACCATGATGGCCATCGGGGTCTGCTCGGCCGGCTTCAGCACGATGCAGTTGCCGGCGGCCAGCGCGGGAGCCAGCTTCCACACGGCCATCAGCAGCGGGAAGTTCCAGGGGATGATCTGGCCGACGACGCCCAGCGGCTCGTGGAAATGGTACGCGACCGTGGTGCTGTCCAGCTCGCAGGCGGAGCCTTCCTGGGCACGGATGCAGGCGGCGAAATAGCGGAAATGGTCGACCGCCAGCGGCAGGTCGGCGTGGGTCGTCTCGCGGATCGGCTTGCCGTTGTCGATGGTCTCGACAAGGGCCAGCAGGTCCAGGTTCTCTTCCATGCGGTCGGCGATGCGGTTGAGGATCTTCGCGCGCTCGGCCGGGGAAGTCAGGCCCCACTTGTCCTTGGCCTTGTGGGCGGCATCCAACGCCAGCTCGATGTCCTCGGCGGTGGACCGGGCGATCTCGCCGACCGGCTTTCCGGTAATCGGGGTAATGTTGCTGAAATACTGACCCTTCACCGGGGCGACCCACTGACCACCGATGAAGTTGTCATACTTTGGTCGAATGGCGATCTTCTGGCTGAACTTGTCGAGAGCTTGGTGAATCATCGTTTCCCCCTTTGACCACGGCGTGGTTATCCTGGACGTGGCACCATGAATGCCTGAGGACCGGGGGCCTGTATATGATACCTTAGACGCACTGCGGCAGATTGTCCCGAGGGCGGGACCGGTGTGTGCTGTCGGCCCTCCAAGGTGCATACGCACATGGGCGAACAGGGTCAGGAGCTTGAAACATGCCGAAAGAGGCGGGTGCATGGGTCTACATCATGACGAACCGCCCCAACGGGACTCTTTATGTCGGCGTTACGACCAATCTGGCGCGGCGCATCCATGAGCATCGGGAAGGAGCCTATGACGGCTTCACGATGCGATACGGTTTGAAACGCCTGGTCTGGGTGGAACGGCATGATGAAAGCCTGCGCGCCGTTCAACGGGAGAAGAACATCAAGCACTGGTCGAGGGCGTGGAAGGTGCTCCTCATCCTCAAGGACAATCCGGAATGGGACGACTTGTATGATCGGCTGCAGATATGACGGAAATCTACATGACTCAGGCTCAATTTCATATGATCGCAGCCACCTCCCTCTTCATCATGGCCGGACTTGATCCGGCCATCCACGCGCGCACTTCATCCCGGCAGTTTGCGCGTGGATGCGCGGGTCAAGCCCGCGCATGATGACTTCGGACTTGGTAGATGTCTTCGAGTCTACGATTTCCTTGAATAGTGCCCTCACGTCCTCTCCGCCGGAGGGCAGCAATCTACGTCGTCGATCCGGCAGACCCCCGGCACCGTCACGTGCGGGCGGCTGCGCATGCTGAAGTCTCGGACCTCCGCCCGGCCGTTCCGCTGGAGCCAGGCGACGGCCTTGGGCACCAGGCGCGGGTCGACGCCGAGCTGTTCGCTGATGTGATTGAAGGAGACGGCGGCGGTTTTCCGTTCGAGCAGGCGGTTGCGGCAGGCGCCGGCGACTCGTTCGGCGAGTTCGGGTATCCCGTTGTCCTGGCCGAGCTGAATGACGATTCCCATCAGAGGCTTCCTCCCAAAGATGCCTTCAGTTCCTTTTTTCGTTCTTCTGGACCGCCGGGCGATGCCCGAGGAGCACTGAGCGTCTCACCTCCCCGCCTTGCTGCGACATTCTGTCGCTATAAATGGGCCGATCCTCGGGGGTCGGCAAGCAGGGCGCTTTTCCTCATCCGAGTGATTCTGGCGGGTACCGTCATGCCGCGATGCGGGATATGATGACTGGCTAACACCCAATAGCCGGAACGCCTGACCGGCGGACGGTTCCCCCCTCCTGCGTCGCAGCCGGTGCGCCCTGCACCAAAAATTCGAGGCGAGTTCATGGCGATCCACGTCGCACTCAATCACAAGACCTTCTACCGCTATGACCGGATGGTGTCGCTGGGTCCGCAGATCGTCAGGCTCCGGCCCGCCCCCCACTGCCGCACGCCGATCCTCAGCTATTCCTTGAAGGTCGAGCCGAAGCAGCACTTCCTCAATTGGCAGCAGGACCCGCAGTCCAACTATCTGGCCCGCTTCGTTTTTCCGGAGAAGACCGACACCCTGTCGATCGAGGTCGACCTGGTCGCCGAGATCTCGGTGATCAACCCGTTCGACTTCTTCCTGGAGCCCAGCGCCGAGCAGTGGCCGCTGGAGTACGAGCCGTGGCTGCAGCGCGAGCTGCGCCCCTACATGGAGACGGAGGAGGTCGGGCCGAAGCTCGCGGCGTGGATCGCGAGCGTCCCGCGCGAGCCGATGCAGTCGGTCAACTTCGTGGTGGCGCTGAATCAGCGGCTCCAGCAGGAGATCGGCTACGTCATCCGTCTGGAGCCCGGCATCCAGACCCCGGAGGAGACCCTGACGCTGGGCACCGGGTCGTGCCGCGACAGCGCCTGGCTGATGGTGCAGATCCTGCGCAACCTGGGCCTCGCCGCGCGCTTCGTGTCCGGCTACCTGATCCAGCTGACCGCCGACCAGAAGGCGCTGGACGGGCCGAGCGGCACCGAGGTGGACTTCACCGACCTGCACGCCTGGACCGAGGTCTACCTGCCCGGCGCCGGCTGGATCGGGCTCGATCCGACCTCCGGCCTGCTGGCCGGCGAGGGCCATATCCCGCTGGCCTGCACCCCCGACGCGTCCAGCGCCGCCCCCATCACCGGCGCGGTGGACGAGTGCGAGGTCGAGTTCGGCCACGAGATGACGATCACCCGCATCTACGAGGCCCCTCGGGTCACCAAGCCCTATACCGAATCCCAGTGGGGTGCCATCGAGGCGCTGGGCCACCGGATCGACCAGGAGCTGAACGACGGCGACGTCCGGCTGACCATGGGCGGGGAGCCGACCTTCGTGTCGATCGACGACATGGAGGGGGCGGAGTGGAACACCGCCGCGGTCGGACCGACCAAGCGGCAGTATGCCGCCACCCTGCTGGACCGCCTGATGCGCCGGTTCGCGCCCGGCGGCCTGGTCCATTACGGCCAGGGCAAGTGGTATCCGGGCGAAAGCCTGCCGCGCTGGGCCCTCAGCATCTATTGGCGGCGCGACGGCGACGCGATGTGGGCCAACACCGACCTGCTGGCGAAGGAGACCGTTGATTACGGCTTCGGCACGCAGGAGGCAGGCCTGTTCCTGGTGACTCTGGCCAAGAGGCTGGGGATCGAGCCGAGCCTGGTGCTGGCGGCCTACGAGGACCCGTGGCATTACCTGCGGAAGGAGCAGCAGCTCCCGGTCAACGTCGACCCGCTCGACAGCAAGCTGGAGGACAAGGAGGAGCGCGCGCGGCTGGCCAAGGTGTTCCAGCGCGGCCTGAACGAGCCGGTCGGGTTCGCCCTGCCGATCAACCGGCGGATGGACCAGAAGGGACCGGTCTGGCTGTCCAGCACTTGGCCGCTGCGCCAGGAACGCCTGCTGCTGGCGCCGGGCGACAGCGCGCTCGGTTACCGCCTGCCCCTGGGCTCCCTGCCCTGGGTCGACATGCGCGACTATCCCTATTCCTGGGAGCAGGACCCGTTCGACGACCGTGCGCCCCTCGCCCCCCACTCGGTTCCGTTGCGCCAGCGCACGGCCGAGCCGCCCAAGCCGGAGGCCCTGCGCCGCCAGGCCTACCAGGCCATGGCCGAGGTCCGGACCGAGATCCCCGAGGCCGGCAAGTCGGCCTGGTGGGTGGTCCGGACGGCGCTATGCTGCGAGGCGCGCGACGGCAAGCTCTACCTGTTCATGCCGCCCATGAGCATGCTGGAGGATTACCTAGCCCTGGTCGCCGAGATCGAGGCCACCGCGGTCGAGCTGAACATGCCGGTGATCCTGGAGGGCTACCAGCCGCCCCGCGACCCCCGGCTCAACAGCATGGCGGTCACCCCGGACCCGGGCGTGATCGAGGTCAACATCCACCCGTCCCACTCCTGGGACGAACTGGTACGCAACAATTTCGCCCTCTACGAGGAGGCGCGGCTGGCCCGGCTGGGGACCGAGAAGTTCATGCTCGACGGCCGCCATGTCGGGACCGGCGGCGGCAACCATGTGGTGGTCGGCGGGGCGACTCCGGCGGACAGCCCGTTCCTGCGCCGGCCCGACCTGCTGCGCAGCCTGATCACCTACTGGCAGAACCACCCGTCCCTGTCCTACGTGTTCTCCGGACTGTTCATCGGCCCGACCAGCCAGGCGCCCCGCATAGACGAGGCCCGGAACGATTCGCTGTACGAGCTGGAGATCGCGTTCAACCAGATCGACCAGGCGGCGGCCGGCGGCTGGTGCCCGCCCTGGCTGATCGACCGGGTGCTGCGCCACCTGCTGACCGACATGCAGGGCAACACCCACCGGGCGGAGTTCTGCATCGACAAGCTCTATTCGCCGGACAGCAGCAGCGGCCGGCTGGGTCTGGTCGAGTTCCGCGCCTTCGAGATGCCGCCGCACGCCCAGATGAGCCTGACCCAGCAGCTCCTGATGCGCGCCATGATCGCCCGCTTCTGGAAGACCCCGTACAAGAACCGGCTGGTGCGCTGGGGCACCGAGCTGGCCGACAAGTTCATGCTGCCCCACTTCATCCAGCAGGACCTGTCTGACGTGCTGGCCGACATGCGCGACCACGGCTACGCGATCCAGGACGATTGGTTCGCGCCGCATGTTAACTTCCGCTTCGCGCTGTGCGGCGAAGTGGCGCATCGCGGCATGCTGATGGAGATCCGGCAGGCGCTGGAGCCCTGGCACGTCCTGGGTGAGGAGCCCGGCGGCGGCGGCACCGTGCGGTATGTGGACAGCTCGGTCGAGCGCGTGCAGGTGAAGATCGGCGGCATGGTCGGGTCGCGCCACGCCGTGGTCTGCAACGGGCGCCGGGTTCCGCTCCATCCCACGGGAGTCGACGGGGAATTCGTCGCCGGCGTGCGGTACCGGGCGTGGCAGCCGCCGTCCTGCCTGCACCCGACCATCCCGGTCCACAGCCCCCTGGTGTTCGACATCCTGGACACCTGGTCGGGCCGTTCGGTGGGCGGCTGCTCGTACCACGTGGCCCATCCGGGAGGCCGGAATCACGAGACATTCCCGGTTAACGCCCACGAGGCCGAAGGACGGCGGCTTGCCCGCTTCTTCCCGTTCGGTCACACTCCGGGTCCGATGGAGACACCGCCGGAAAGGCGAAACCTGGAGTTTCCTTTGACCCTCGACCTGCGCCTTGGCTGACACGGAAGCACTGGAACAAGAAGGCCGCCGCGCCGTCGCCGAGCAGGGTTCCCTGTTCGGCGACGCGCACGCGCTCCAATACGGCACCGGCCCGGTCTATGACGAGATGGTCACCGGGGGGGGCCGGTTGCGCCCGCACTGGCAACGCTTCATGGGAGCGCTGGGCGCCCTCGACCCGTCGCTGATGGCCGAGCGGTGGGAGGCGGCGCGACGCCTGCTCCACCAGAACGGCGTCACCTACAACATCTACGGCGATCCCCAGGGCATGGAGCGGCCCTGGCCGCTCGACATGATCCCGCTGCTGATCCCGGCGGAGGAATGGGACGGGATCGAGGCCGGGCTGATCCAGCGCGCGACCCTGCTCAACGCCATGCTTGCCGACCTATACGGTCCCCAGGACCTGATCCGGTCGGGCCGGCTGCCCGCGGCGCTGCTCTATTCCGACCGCGGCTTCCAGCGGGCCTGCCACGGCGCCGTGCCGACCGGCGGGGTGTTCCTGCACCTCTACGCCGCCGACCTGGCGCGGGCACCCGACGGCCGCTGGTGGGTGCTGGGCGACCGGACCCAGACACCCAGCGGCGCGGGTTACGCGCTGGAGAACCGGGCGGTGGTCAGCCGGGTCCTGACCGACGCCTTCAAGGACTGCAACGTCCGCACCCTGGGTCCCTTCTTCACGGCGCTCCGCGAGATGCTGGTCCGGCTGGCGCCCCGCCCGACCCGCGACCCGCGCATCGTCCTGCTGACGCCCGGCCCCTACAACGAGACCTATTTCGAACACGCCTACTTGGCCCGCCACCTGGGCATCACGCTGGTGGAGGGCGGCGACCTGACCGTGCGCGACCGACAGGTTTTCCTGAAGACGCTGAGCGGGCTCGAGCCGGTGGACGTGATCCTGCGCCGGCTGGACGATGACTTTTGCGACCCTCTGGAACTGCGCTCGGACAGTTCGCTGGGAGTGGCCGGCCTCGTCCAGGCGGTGCGCGCCGGAACGGTGGCCGTCGCCAACGCGCTGGGCAGCGGGCTGGTCGAGTCGCTGTCGTTCAAGCCGTTCCTGCCGATGCTGTGCCGCCACCTGCTGGGCGAGGAGCTGAAGATCCCGGGCGTCGCCATGTGGTGGTGCGGCCAGGAGGAGGAGCGGACCTACGTGGTCGAGCATCTCGATCGCCTGGTGATCAAGCCCGCCTTCGCGCATCTCGGGTCGGAACCGGTATTCGGCTCGTCCCTGACCCGGCAGGAGCGCCTGGACCTGATCGCCCGTCTGCGCGCCCGTCCGGCCGACTTCATCGGCCAGGAGCAGCTCGGCCTTTCCACGGTGCCGACCTGGATCGACGACGCCCTCCAGCCGCGCCCGCTGGTGATGCGGGTGTATCTCGCGGCCAAGCCCGAGGGCGGCTACACGGTGATGCCCGGTGGGCTGACGCGCATGTCGGCGACCGCCGGCAGGCTGATCGTGTCGATGCAGCGCGGCGGCGGCAGCAAGGATACCTGGGTGATGGCCCGCGGCCCGGCTGAAGGCCGCCCCGCCCCGCCCCGCCCCCAGGGCGTGCCGTCGGAGGTCCGCAGCACGGAGCCGCGAACCGTCGCCGCGCGCGACGTTGACGTCAAGCCCCAGAGCGGCGACCTGCCGTCGCGCGTCGCCGACGGCCTGTTCTGGCTCGGCCGCTACGCCGAGCGGTCGGAAAGCACCCTGCGCATCCTGCGCGGGGTCTATACCCGCCTGTCCGACGGCACCCGGCCCGGCGGCGGCGACGAGCTGGTCCCGCTGATGCGGCTGATGGACTGGACCGGCATGGTGCCCCGCGACCTGGCCGACATGGCGGAAAGCGGCACCGGCCGCGGCCTGCGCCAGGCGCTCCAGGGAGCGGTGTTCGACGGCGGGCACCCGAACAGCCTGCGCGCCAACATCCAGCGGCTTCACCGGACCGCCGCCGGCGTGCGCGACCGGCTGTCGCTCGACATGTGGCGCGTGATTTCCCAGCTCGACCGCCAGTGCGAGCCGGCATCGGCCCGGGCGCGCATCGATACGGCGATGCTGCTGCGGCTGGACGACCTGATCACCACGCTGGCGGCGCTCGCCGGACTGGAGCAGGAAAGCATGACGCGCGGCCCGGGCTGGCGGTTCCTGGACATCGGGCGACGGCTGGAACGCGGGATCAACAGCCTGGCGCTGATGCGCGGCACCCGGATCTGCGACGGCGCCGGGGACGATCCGGCGGTGCTGGAGGTCCTGTTGGAGCTCGGCGAAAGCTTCATGACCTATCGGGAACGCTACTATACGACCGCCCAGCGGACGCCGGTCCTGTACCTGCTGCTGTGCGACGAGACGAACCCCAGGGCGCTGGCCTACCAGCTATCCCATCTGGCGCGCCACCTGGCGGCCCTGCCGCGCCCGCCGGTGGTCAACCTGCGGGTCAACCAGAGCCCGATCACGGCGGCGATCCGGCTGATCGAGGACACCCGCGAGATCCTGCGCGAACCGGAGATCATCCGCGACCGCTTCGCGCTGCGCAACGCCCTGAACAGCCTGGCCGACCGGCTGCCCGAAATCTCGAACCTGCTGGCCCATGCCTATTTCAGCCATGCCTTCTCCCGCCCCGCCTGATACCGCCGCCGCGCTTGGCCCTGCCGCCGCGCCGGAAGACGCCGACGCTCGCGAGGACAACGCGACCCGGCCGGTGCGCTACCGCACCCGGCACACGACCAGTTACGAGTACGGCGACGGAGTCTCGGTCTCCCAGCACGTCGTCCATCTCGGCCCGCGGGACAACCCGCGGCAGGCCTGCTCGTCGGCCACCCTGACGATCACGCCCGAGCCCGCCGTGCGGGAGGCCTGGCTGGACTATTTCGGCAACCCGGCGGAGTATTTCGCGGTCCAGGAGCCGCACCGGTCGCTGACGATCGAGTCGGTCGTCGAGCTGGAAGTCACGCCGCCCGGGCCGCTCGATGCCGACTCCGCCCCCGCGTGGGAAGAGGTCAGGGAAACGGCCCGGGCGCCGCGCGCTTGCGATGCGATAGAGGCCAACGAGTTCCTGTTCGACAGCGTGATGGTGAAGGCGTCGCCCGATCTGGCCGCCTACGCGGAACCGTCGTTCCCGCCGGGCCGGCCCGCGGTCGAGGCCGTGCTCGACCTGATGCATCGCATCCACGAGGATTTCACCTTCGATTCGACCGCGACGACGGTGGCGACGCCGCTGGCGGACGTGCTCGCGCACCGGCGCGGCGTCTGCCAGGACTTCGCCCATCTCGGGGTCGGCTGCCTCCGGTCGATCGGTCTTCCGGCCCGCTATGTCAGCGGCTATCTGCGCACCCATCCGCCGCCGGGGCGCCCCCGGCTGGTCGGTGCCGACATGTCGCACGCCTGGTTCTCGGTCTGGTGCGGGACGGAGGCCGGCTGGATCGACCTGGACCCGACCAACGACAAGCCGGTCGATGCCGACTACATCACGCTCGCCTGGGGCCGCGACTATGACGACGTCAGTCCCGTGAGGGGTGTGATCCTGGGCGGATGGGGACACACTTTGAGCGTCCAGGTGGACGTGGAGCCGCTTCTGGATTGAAAACCCTACCAATGTAGGATTTATTTTAGTATATTCCCGCGAATTACATTAAAGCCTTGCGGGAAAAGGCGTGAAACAAACACTTACAAATATATTGATCCGTATAGCCGACAAAACGTTGGCGAATATCGATGGTGACCTTTCCCTGGCCCAGGTCCATGATCTGATACAGCCCAGGGGACACTCGCCCGTGATACAGCGGCGCCGCGCCGCGCTCATCGTTTCCCGGGCCCGGATCGTCGCCGGTGTCTTCTCGATCCTGACGCCGCTCTGGATCGCCATAGACATGTACCTGTTCGCCTGGCCGGAATGGGGCTATCTCGCGGCGCTGAGGATCGGCGCCAGCATAGCCTTCGGCGCGCTGGCGCTTTACTACCGCGGCGGCGAGGGGATGAAGCAGGCCTGGGCGGCGCTGGCATGGCTCCTGTCGGTGCCGACGCTCTTCTTCATCGCGTCGCATCCGATGGTCAACCAGTTCGACCCGGACAGCCCCGCGGCCGCCATAGCGGCCGGCTATGCCTTCCTGCCCTTCGTGATGTGCGCCGGCCTCAGCGTCTTCCCCATCACGGCGGTGGAAGGGATCATCTTCGCGACGCCGTTGCTGCTGGCCCACCTGACCGCCGGTGTCTATGGCTCGGCGATCTTCCCGTTCAACTCCTATCTCGGGGCCATGTGGCTCCTGCTGCTGCTGTCCTCCGTCGCGACGCTGGCGGCGATGAGCCAGCTCCATTTCCTGATGGCGCTGGTCAACCAGTCCTCCCACGACAAGCTGACCGGCGCCTATGCCCGGCGGATCGGGGAGGAGATGCTGAACCTCCAGTTCGGCAACGCCCGGCGGAACAAGCGCCCGTTGTCCCTGGTGTTCGTCGACCTGGACGATTTCAAGAAGGTGAACGACCGCTTCGGCCATGAGGAGGGGGACCGGGTGCTGCGCGACGCGGCCCAGTCCCTCCTGAAGGGACTGCGGCAGGGCGACTTGGTCATCCGCTGGGGCGGGGAGGAGTTCCTGATCGTCATGCCCGACACCGACACGCCGGGCGCGTTGACGGCGATCCGGCGCCTGCGCGCCGACGGTCTCGGCGTGAGGCCCGACGGCAAGCCCCAGACCGCCAGCATCGGCATCGCCGAAGCGATCACCGAAGCGCTGGAAAGCTCCACCCAGCTGGTGGAGATCGCCGACCACCGCATGTACGTGGCCAAGCAGTCCGGCAAGAACTGCATCTGCACCGGCGAGGACGGCGCTCCGGTCGTCGGCGAGGAGCTGGAGACGGCATGAACCGTGGTACCGGCTTGGCTGACAGTTTGCTTTGCCACAGATGACGGCGATGGACAAAGATAAGGCTCGGGCCATCTCTACGGCTGTCCGGCAAGATGATTGCTCAATGCGAAAAAGCCTTGCCTACAGGCAGAAGCTCTCCCTTTCGTCATGACCGGACTTGATCTACGGCTGTCCTGCACGGTTGTCGCGTCAGGGCCAAAAGGTTGAGCTATGGGCAGAGGCGTCCCTTTTCGTCATACCCGGACTTGATCCGGGTATCTCTCTGCACGGCGGCGCTGATGGAGTCTGCAAGCGATGACCGGGTCAAGCCCGGTCATGACGATAACAGGGTGAATGCTCTGCCGGAAAAGAATCCTTCGGTTGCCGTGGATCATCTCTGGCCACCGGTGTCTCTCTCAGGTCATCCTGGGGCAAGGCAGTAATCATTCCTTTCCACAGATGAACGCAGATGGACACAGATATTTACGAATGACTATCTGCGGCCATCTACGTGTATCTGTGGCTAGCTTTACTGCGCGGCGGCCTGCTGGACGATGCGGTTCTGCTCGCGAGTCTTCAGGAACTGCACCTTGGGGAAATCATCCTGGGTGCGGTTCATGTGCCAGGAATTGCGCGACAGGAAGACCAGCGCGCCGTCATGGTCCTCCGCCAGATTGGCCCGGTTGGAGTCGACGAAGCGCTTCATCTCGACCGGGTCCTCGCACTCGATCCACCGGGCGGCATCGACCGAGGCCGATTCGAACCGGGCGGAAATGCCGTACTCGGCCTCGATCCGCGCCGCGAGCACCTCGAACTGGAGCTGCCCGACCACGCCGACCAGCCAGTCCGACCCGAGGAGAGGCTTGAACACCTGGCTCGCCCCCTCCTCCGCGAAATGCTCCAGCGCCTTCCGCAGGTGCTTGACCCGCATCGGGTCGTCCAGGCGGACCCGCTGCAGCAGTTCCGGAGCGAAGCTCGGAACGCCGGTGAACCTCAGATCCTCGCCTTCGGTCAGCGTGTCGCCGATCCGGAGCGAGCCGTGGTTGGGGATGCCGATGATGTCGCCCGGCCAGGCATCCTCGGCCAGTTCCCGGTCGCGCGCCAGGAACAGCACCGCGTTGTTGACGGCGAGCTGCTTGCCGGAGCGCATGTGCTTCAGCTTGACGCCGCGCCGGAAATGGCCCGAGCAAAGCCGGAAGAAGGCGATGCGGTCACGGTGGTTGGGGTCCATGTTGGCCTGGACCTTGAACACGAACCCCGTCACCTTCGGCTCGATCGGCTCGACCTGGCGCCCGTCGGCCGGCTGCGGCCGCGGTGGCGGCGCCAGTTCGCCCAGGCCCCTCAGCAGCTCCTGCACACCGAAATTGTTGATGGCGCTGCCGAAGAAGACCGGCGTCAGATGGCCGGCCCGGTAGGACTCGAGATCGAACTCCGGGCACAGGCCGCGCGCCATCTCGACCTCCTCGCGGAGCGTCGCAACCGCATGGGCCGGCAGAAGCTCGTCGAGCTTCGGGTCGTCCAGGCCCTCGCACTTGATGCCCTGGCTCGCCACGTCGCCCTGACGCTTGTCCATCAGGATCAGCTGGTCGCGCAGCAGATCGTAGCAGCCGAGGAAATCCCGGCCGGACCCGATCGGCCAGCTGGCCGGCGTCACGTCGATCGCCAGCGTCTCCTCGATCTCGCTGATCAGCTCGAACGGGTCGCGGGCCTCGCGGTCCATCTTGTTGACGAACGTGATGATCGGCACGTCGCGCAGCCGGCAGACCTCGAACAGCTTGCGGGTCTGGCTCTCGATGCCCTTGGCGGCATCGATTACCATGACGGCGCTGTCGACGGCGGTCAGCGTGCGGTAGGTATCTTCGGAAAAGTCTTCGTGGCCCGGCGTGTCCACCAGGTTGAAGGTCCGGTTGTCATAATCGAAATTCATGACGGACGCGGTCACGGAGATCCCGCGCTCGCGTTCGACCTTCATCCAGTCGGACCGGGCGCGACGCTGCTCGCCGCGCGCCTTGACGGCGCCGGCAAGCTGGATCGCACCACCGAACAGCAGAAGCTTCTCGGTCAGGGTCGTCTTGCCGGCGTCGGGGTGCGCGATGATCGCGAACGTCCGGCGCCGGGAGACGGCATCCTGCAGTTCATCCATGAGCTGCCTCCCTGGCGTTTCGTACCCCGGAGATCCCGTCGGCCTTAGCTGGCCGACGAGTAGCCGCGACGGCCGCCGCCTGCGGAATGGTCGCGGTCACGGCGGACCGGATTGTAGCCGCCGCGCTCGCCATGGGGACGATCGCCGCCGGCATGGCGATGCTCGGCATGGGGCCGGTCACCGTGGCCATGACCCCGGTCGCTCCGCTCGCCTTCCGGGCGACGCTGGCCGCCGAAACCGCCGCGCCCCTGGGGAGCACCCTGGCCGCCGCTGCGGTAGGGCCGCTTGTTGTAGCCGCCCGGGCTGGCGCTGCGCGGACGCTCACTCGGCTCCAGGCCCGGAATGACGTGGTTGGTCAGCGGCTTGCCGATGAAATGCTCGATCGCCTTGACCTGCTTCCAGTCGCTCCGGGTGAAGAACGAGTAGGCGGTGCCGGATGCGCCGGCCCGGCCGGTGCGACCGATGCGGTGGACGTAATCCTCCGCGATCTTCGGCAGGTCGAAGTTGATGACCTGCGTGATGTCGGAGATGTCGATGCCGCGGGCCGCCACGTCGGTGGCGATCAGCAGGCGGATACGGCCCCGGCGCAGGTCGTCGATCGTGCGGTTGCGCTGGTGCTGCTTCATGTCGCCATGAAGGGCGCCGGCGGCATGACCCTTGGCGCAGAGCTCCTCGGCCAGGCGGTCGGCATCGCGCTTGGTCGCGGCGAAGACGATCATCTTGCCCTCGGCGTCCGTGGACACGAGGTGGTCGAGAAGGCGGTGCTTGTGCCCCAGGTCATCGGCCCGCAGCAGGCGCTGGTCGATGGTGTCGTGGCTGACGTTGCGGCCCGCGATGTCGATCCGCTCCGGGTTCTTCAGCAGACGGGCGGCGAGCCGCTCCATCGGACCGTCGCAGGTCGCGGTGAACATCAGGGTCTGCCGGCCCACCGGGCAGGCGGCGGCGATCTGCTCGACCGGCTCGATGAAGCCCATGTCGAGCATGCGGTCTGCTTCGTCCAGCACCAGCAGTTCCAGGCCCGACAGGTTGACGCGGCCCCGCTCCAGGTGGTCGATCAGACGACCCGGGGTGGCGACGATCAGGTCGACGCGCCGCTCCAGCATGCGGAGCTGCTCGCGGTACGGCATGCCGCCCAGGATCACGCCGGTCTGGACACGGTCGAACTTGGAGTACTTGCGGACGGCGTCCAGGATCTGGGTCGCCAGTTCGCGGGTCGGCGACAGCACCAGGACGCGTGGTCCAAAGCTGCCGGCCGGGCGCGGCGTCTTCAGCTTCTGAAGGGCCGGAAGGACGAACGCGGCGGTCTTGCCGGTTCCGGTGTTGGCCGAAGCGACCAGATCCCGACCAGCCAGCGCCAACGGAATAGCCTTTTCCTGGATCGGAGTCGGCTCGTTGTAGCCGGAAGCCTCAACGGCTTGCAGAATGGTCGGGTGGAGGTCGAGTTCAGCGAAAGTCATAGTCAAAAACGTAATCCTCGGTACGTGAGTCCTCGCGGCCAAGGCTTGCGGCCAAAACCGTGGGACAAGACAAGGCGGCGCTCCCATCGGCGTTTACGGCCGGGGGGCGTCGCGCGTAACGAGCGGCTGCTTTCGGAAAATGAGGGAGCGGGGCGATCGGGCGATAGTCGCGTCCGAAGGTCCAGCAATACAATATCCGCAAGGCACGAGGGGCCGAAATGCGGATACGGCACCATGCCGACCGTCGGGGGCCCAAGCCACTCAACAGGGCTGTAGATAGCACCTTTCCTGGAAATTACCAGAGGCGATTTCGAGGATATGTGCGGCTGCGGCAAGCTGGCAGGGGAGGGGCGGTCCACAGCCCCTCCCCTGCCCCTGCTGCTACGTCCCTTACTCCTGGGGCAGGACGGGAACGGCGTCCCAGATGTCCCGGGCGTATTCGCCGATGGTCCGGTCGCTGGAGAACCAGCCCATCGACGCGGTGTTGATCACCGCCTTGCGGGTCCACTGGTCCGGGTTTCGGTACAGGTCCGCGACGGCCTCGTGGGCTTCGCGGTAGGCCTGGAAGTCGGCCGTCACCAGGAACGGATCGCCGCCGTCGGTCAGGGACTGGATCAGCGGACGGTACCGGTGCGGGTCGTCGGGCGAGAAGACGCCGCTGGCGATCATGTCCAGGGCCCGCTTGAGCGGCGGGTTGGCCGCGATCACCTCGCGCGGGTTATAGTTGCCGTGGCGCAGCGAGCCGGCCTCCTCGGCGTTCAGGCCGAAGATGAAGATGTTCTCCGGACCGACGGCCTCGCGGATCTCGACGTTGGCGCCGTCCAGCGTGCCGATGGTCAAGGCGCCGTTCAGCGCCAGCTTCATGTTGCCGGTGCCCGACGCCTCCATCCCCGCGGTGGAGATCTGCTCCGACAGGTCGGCCGCCGGCATGATCACCTCGGCCAGGGTGACGTTGTAGTTCGGCAGCAGGGCGATCTTCAGCAGGCCCCGGACGGCGGGATCCTGATTGACCACCTTGGCGACGTCGTTGATCAGCTTCAGCACCAGCTTCGCCATATGATAGGACGGAGCCGCCTTGCCGGCGAAGATCTTGGTCACCGGCACCCAGTTGACCGTCTGGCTGTCGCGCATGTCGTTGTACAGCGCGATCGTCTGCAGCACGTTCAGGAGCTGGCGCTTGTACTCGTGGATGCGCTTGACCTGAACGTCGAACATGCTGTCGACCGACACCTCGACGTTCAGCTCCCGCGCGATCAGCGCCGCCAGGCGCTTCTTGTTCTGGCGCTTGGCCCGGCGGAACTCCTCGCGGAACACCTCGTCCTCGGCCCGCGGCTTCAGGGCCTCCAGCTCTTCCAGGTTCCGGATCCAGCCGCTGCCGATCCGGCTGGTGATCAGGTTGGACAAGGGCTTGTTGGACTGGTGCAGCCAGCGGCGCGGCGTGATGCCGTTGGTCTTGTTGTTGATCCGGTCGGGAAACTCCCGGTGCAGGTCGGCGAACACGGTCTGCTTCATCAGCTCGGTGTGCAGGCCGGCGACGCCGTTGACCTTGTGGCTGCCGATGAAGGCCAGGTTGCCCATGCGCACGCGGCGGTCGCCGTTCTCGTCGATCAGCGACACCCGGGCCAGCGTCCCGCTGTCCACGGACTTGCGCGCCTGCACCTTCTGCAGGAAGCGGCCGTTGATCTCGTAGATGATCTGCATGTGCCGCGGCAGCACCCGCTCGATCAGCCGGACCGGCCAGGCTTCCAGGGCTTCGGGCAGCAGGGTGTGGTTCGTGTAGGAGAAGGTGCGCTGGGTGATGTCCCAGGCATGGTCCCAGTTGAGCGCGTGCTTGTCGACCAGCAGGCGCATCAGCTCGGCGATACCGATGGCCGGGTGCGTGTCGTTGATCTGGATCGCCGCCTTGCCGGGCAGCTCGTCGAAGCCGCTATGGTGCTGGGTGTAGCGGCGCAGGATGTCCTGGAGCGAGGCCGACGTGAAGAAATATTCCTGCTTGAACCGAAGCTCGCGGCCGGCGTCGGTCGCGTCGTTCGGGTACAGCACCCGGCTCAGGTTCTCCGACAGGATCTTCTGTTCGACGGCCTTCATATAGTCGCCGTCGTTGAAGTGGCCGAAATGGAAGTCGCTGGTCGCGCGGGCCGACCACAGCCGCAGCGTGTTGATGGTCCTGCCGCCGTAGCCGACCACCGGGGTGTCGAACGCCATCGCCAGGACGCGCTCGGTGTCGACCCACTTGTAGGCGCGCTCGCCCATGCTGTCCCGGGTCTCCTCGACCCGGCCGTAGAACTGCACGGGATAGAGCACTTCCGGACGCGGAAATTCCCACGGGTTGCCGAACTGCAGCCAGTGCTCCGGATGCTCGACCTGCCAGCCATGCTCGAACCGCTGCTCGAACAGGCCGAACTCGTAGCGGATGCCGTAGCCGTAGCCCGGAAGTCCCAGGGTCGCCATGCTGTCGAGGAAGCAGGCGGCGAGCCGTCCGAGGCCGCCGTTGCCCAGGGCCGCGTCGGGTTCGACGTCGACGATGTCGTCCAGGCGCATGCCCAGGCCGTCCAGCGCCTCGCCGACCGCCTGCATCACGCCCAGGTTGGCGAGGCTGTTGGTCATCAGGCGGCCGATGAGGAATTCCAGCGAAAGGTAATATACCCGCTTGGCATCGGCCTGGTAGTAGTTCCGGGTGGTCTCCATCCAGCGGTCGACCAGGCGATCCCGCACGGCGAAGGCCGAGGTGGTGAACCAGTCGCGGCGGGTCGCCGAGCGGCTGTCCTTGCCGACCGTGTAAACCAGGCCTTCGAGGAAGGACCTCTTGAAGGCTTCGGTGTCCAGGCCCCGGTGTTCCAGGTTCCGCGGATTGTAGCGAGCGTCCATGGATACGCGACTTTCTGCTGCAAACTTCGTGAATCGGATCGCGCGCCCCCTCGTGCCACGCGAATGATTAACCGTGTACCGCTTTTTTAGTTAAGACTTCCTAAGCATTGCTATCCGGATCTCGGCGCCCGGTTCATTCCGCAGCATCTTCCCTGGACCTGTGGAGAGAGTAGGATGTGACGTCACCGGCCATGCCGGCGCGTATCCCGTAGGGCAAGATGCTGGACCATATCACGCATACCAAGGTAATCCACCGAAGTGCGGCGGCAAATACGATCAGACGCGCTACCGTTTCGGATATCGGGGCGCTTTTGGAGGTCGAATGCCGCTCCTTCGAGTCGGATCGCCTCACCCGACGCAACTTCAATTACCTCCTCAAGCGCGGTAACGCCGTCTGCCTGGTCGAGACCCATGGGGTCGGAGCCGGCGGCGAGGAATCGCCGATGTCCGGCCGCATCGCGGGTTACGTGCTCCTGCTGTTCAACGCCGGCACCTCGCTGGCACGGCTCTACTCGTTCGCGGTCGATCCGGATTTCCGGCGGCAAGGGGTAGCCCAAAGGCTGCTGGCGGAAGCCGAGCGCGAGGCGAAGGAACACGAATGCGTCTATCTCAGGCTGGAGGTGCGGCGCGACAACGAGGCGGCGATCGAGCTCTACCGCCGCGCGGGTTACCGGGAGTTCGGCATCTACCGCGACTATTACGCCGACCATATGGAAGCGTTGCGCCTGGAAAAGCGGTTGACCGACGCCACCGGTCCGCGGGGCATCCGGGTGCCCTATTATGAACAAACTTTGGATTTCACCTGTGGCCCGTCGGCCCTGATGATGGCGATGAAGGCCCTCGATCCCTCGCTCGACCTGAACAGGGCGCTGGAGCTTAGGATCTGGCGGGAATCCACCACCATCTTCATGACGTCCGGACATGGCGGCTGCGGTCCCTACGGCCTGGCCCTGTCGGCCTGGCGGCGCGGCTTCGGCGTGGAACTGATCCTCAACGACGACCGCGCGCTGTTCCTGGACAGCGTGCGCAGCGAGGAAAAGAAGGAGGTGCTCCGGCTCGTCCAGGAGGACATGCAGAAGGACATCGCGGAAACGGACATAGCGGTCAGCTACCGGAGCTTCGGCGCCGCCGAACTGACCGATCTCGTGGCGTCGGGGGCGATCCCCGTGGTGCTGATCAGTTCCTACCGGATCTACCACGAGAAGTTTCCGCATTGGGTGGTTGTCGCGGGATGCGACGAACGGTTCTTCTATGTCCACGATCCCCTGGTCGAGACAGCCAAGCACACCAGCGACACGGATCGCGTCAACATGCCCATCCTCAAGAAGGACTTCGAGCGCATGGCCCGCTACGGCAAGGCCCAGCTCAAGGCCATGGTCGTCCTACGACCCCGCCGGCAAGGACCCGGCCGGGGTCAAACCCGGCAGGATCAACACTGAATGTCGTCCCATCTGATCATCGTCGACAGGTCCTCCACCTTCAAGTTCGATCGCACCGACCTAGAGATCATCACCACCAAGGACTACATCGCCAGGCCCGAAGCGGTCCGGACGCGCAATCCGAAGATCGTCAATCTCAGCCGGGCCTACAGCTACCTGGGCGCCGGCTACTACTGCTCGCTGCTCGCCGAGGCGCGGACCCAGAAGATCATCCCGTCGGTCAAGACCATCCTGGACCTCAGCCAGAAGAGCATCTACCGCTACGCCCTGCCCGAGCTGGAGGAGCTGCTGCGCCGGCGGCTGAAGCGCATGGCCCAGCCGCCCGAGGCGTCGTTCACGCTCTACAGCTTCTTCGGCAGCGCCGACGACCGCCGGTTCCAGGATGTGACCCGGCGCGCCTTCGACGTGTTCCGCTGCCCCATGCTGAAGATCCAGATCCGCCTGAAGGACGACTGGCACATCCATTCGCTCCAGCCCCTGTCGCTGGACGACCTGCGTCCCGACCAGGAGGACCATTTCCGCGCCTCGCTCGACGCCTATACCAAGGCGACCTGGCGCGAGCCGACGGAGAAGGCGCCGCCCCGCTACACCATGGCGATGCTGCACGATCCCAAGGACGAGCTGCCGCCCAGCAGCGCCAAGACTCTGCAGAAATTCATCAAGGCCGGGGAGGCGCTGGGCATCGCCATCGAGCTGGTCGAGAAGAAGGACTATCTGCGCCTCGCGGAATATGACGCGCTGTTCATCCGCGAGACCACGTCGCTGGACGACCACACCTACCGCTTCGCCAAGAAGGCGGAGAAGGAGGGCATGGCGGTGATCGACGATCCCAACTCGATCCTGCGATGCACCAACAAGGTCTATCTGGCCGAACTGCTTCGGGCCAACAAGGTGCCGGCGCCGAAGACGATCATCGTCGACAAGGCGAAGGTGGCGACGATCGAGCAGGACATCCCCTACCCCATCGTCCTGAAGATCCCGGACGGCTCGTTCTCGCGCGGGGTCTATAAGGTGCAGAACCGGGGAGAATTGGAGGCTACCGCCGCAACGCTGTTCGAAGAGTCCGACGTCATCCTGGCCCAAGAGTTCATGTATACGGAGTTCGACTGGCGGGTCGGCGTGCTGAACCGGCAACCGATCTTCGTCTGCCAATACTTGATGGCGAAGAAACATTGGCAGATCGTCAAGCACAACAGCGACGGCCGTTTCGAACAGGGCTCCTTCAAGACCATGCTGGTGGACGAGGCGCCGAAGGCCGTCGTCGAGATCGCGGTAAAAGCGGCGGGCCTGATCGGTAACGGTCTCTACGGAGTTGATCTGAAGCAGAACGATCGCGGCATCTTCGTCATCGAGATCAATGACAATCCGAACATTGATACGGGCGTGGAGGATCTCAGATTAAAAGATGAATTGTATAAAATTATCATACGCGAGTTCATAAGACGTTTGGATGGTCGGACAAACGGTGAAGCCGGGCGCGGCTGATCGATATACCGCTTATTTGCACTTCCCCTTATAATTTCTTTGCTCGGCTCGGTTGGAACATTCGCAAACGGCCCACGTTGAAATCGCACCAACACCGGAGCAACCGGGCCGGCGCCAGGAACTGGAGCCACCGGGCATGCTCCGCAGCGCCGAGGGATCGACAAGCCGACCGTGACCAGCATGGACCGCTCATGAAGTAAAGTTGAAGGACCGGGTCCGCCAAGGCGCCGATATCTGCGCCGGATCCGGGGAGGGCCGGCTGCCACCGGCACTCCAGGGCGAAGCTTTGCCCGCACCGCGGGACAAGCTCACCTCCGCCGACCAAGACCCGGTGAGGCACCGGGCGCTCCAGGACCTGCCAGTCCGGACCGCCAAGGACCAAACCCACTCCCGACCGCTCGAGGGCGCAGCACCAGACCCCGGGGCCGCCCTCCCAGAACAGAGACCATTGGAGCGTACTATGGCTTACTCGTTCGACATGGAACTAGTCAACTGCATTCCCAACCTGCAGCGCTATGCCTGTAAGCTGACCCGCGACGCTTCGAGCGCCGAAGACCTGACCCAGGATTGTCTGGCGCGCGCCCTGTCGCGGTCCCATCGCTTCGAACCCGGTACCAATATGCAGGCATGGCTGACGACCATGCTGAAGAACCTTCACTTCAACAACCTGCAGCGCGACAAGCACGTCACCAAGGTCGAGCTGTGGGACCATGCCATGTCGGTCGAGCCGTCCCAGCTCTCCCGCCTGGTGTTCCGCGACGTCGACCGCGCCTTCGACAGCCTGACGCCGTGCCAGCGGAAGGTCGTGCGGCTTGTCGCGATCGAGGGCCGTCCCTACCAGGAAGCGGCGGAGAAGCTGAACGTCTCCATCGGCACGATCCGGTCTCGCCTGTGCCGGGCGCGCGAGCGGCTGAACACCCTTATGGCAGCCTGACGGGGAGGCTGCCCGCACGCGCTGCGGCTCCTGCCGAACGCCGGACGGGAGTGCCCGGAACAGGACTTCTCCGGGCATCTCCCGCCGGAACAAGGAGAGGGGAAATTTGTTTAGGTCCCGACGCCACGATTGTAGCCGGTTCAGCCGCTTCTTCATGCATACCGGGAGGTCGCGGTCCGCGAACGCCATTGCGGATACCGGGTGGTTTAGCGTAAATGGCATGGAAGTGCTTGACGGCCTCGATAGTGCTCATAGTCCATCAGGAGACCGCCTGCTTCGGTTTTTCCCGTTGCGGGGTGAACCGCCCCTAGTAGCGCCGGGATGCATACCAATGAAGCGACTGACCATGAGCGATATCAATGCCTATCTTGATGGCGCGCTGAGCGACGAGGAGAAACGGGAGGTGGAGTTGGTGATCAAGACCGACATCGAAGCCGCCGCCCTGCTCCAGCAGTATCGCCAGCACGTTCAGGAGCTTCACCGGATCTATGACGGCGTTCTCAATGAACCGGTACCCGAGCGTATGCTCGATATTCTCCGCCGGCGCAGGTCGGAAGGAACCTGACCCGCCGGTCCCGGTGATCCGGTTCAAATCTTCAAGGCGCAAAAGGAACCCAGATCGGGACGGGGCGTTCATGTTCCTCGGTCGAACTTCCAGGATAATCGGGCGCCTTTGAATGCCGTTGCCGCCGAAGAAGAAAGAACGTCGAGAACTGATCGGACCCGTCCTGCATTTCCGGGGCCTGCAGGGCGAGCGTTGGCGGGTTTCCGCCCTTTTCGTCCTGACCGGCGCGGCCGAACCGCCGGACATGGCGGTCGACGGCGTGATGCTTCCGGTGCCGCCCCGCCACGTCGCATCGCTTGGCCAGCGCCATGTCTGGCGTTGGGAATTCGCGGTCCCGCGCACAGCGGACGACACCCGCGTCGGTTATGGCTTCCGCGGCGGCGACCGCTGGTACATGACGGTTCCCGGCCTGTCCGGCAAGCCGCGGATCGCCTACACCGCCTGCAACGGGACCGAGGACGAATCGGTGTTCAGCCAGCAGGACCTGCCGCGCAACGCGCGCTGGGGACACCTGAACGCCCAGCATCGCGCCCGTCCCTTCCACCTGCTCCTGCACGGCGGCGACCAGCTCTACGCCGACGCGGTCTGGGACGACTGCCCCGCCCTGCGGCAGTGGAGTTCCCTTCCGTCGCGCGAGCAATTGTCGGCCCCGTTCACGTCCGCCATGTCGGAGGAGGCCGGAAATTTCTATTTCGACCTCTATTGCCGCCAGTGGAGCCAGGCCGAAGCGGCCGCCCTTCTGTCCACCGTCCCGTCGGTCATGATGTGGGACGACCACGACATCTTCGACGGCTGGGGATCCCATCCCGACGACCGGCGGACCTGTCCCGTGTTCCAGGGAGTCTACGAGGCCGCGCGCCGAAGCTTCGCCCTGTTCCAGGTCGGCTGCGCCCCCGAAGACCCGCCGGACTGCGTGTGGGGCGGCGAACTGGGCACCTTCACCCAGGGGTTCCGCATCGGCGACCTGGGGATCTTCGCGCCGGACCTGCGGACCGAACGGACCCAGGCGCGCGTGATGTCCGAGGCGACCTGGGATGCCCTGCCCGGCTGGCTGGACCGGTTCGACGGATGCAGCCACCTGCTCCTGATGTCGAGCGTGCCGATGATCTTCGCGAACCTGCACGCCGTCGAGAAGCTGATCAACTTCCTGCCGGCGCAGGCCTCGATGGAGGACGACCTGCGCGACCAGTGGCGCAGCTATGTCCACGAGAAGGAGTATATCCGTCTCGTCCGCCTGCTGGGGGACGTGGCGAGAGCCCGGAACATGCGGATCACCGTGGTCTCCGGTGAAATACATCTGGGAGCCTGCGGGGTGATCCACGGCCCCGGCTTCGACCTGTGGCAGCTGACCTCCTCCGGGATCGTCCATCCCGCGCCGTCCCGGATGTATGCGGAAATCCTGGAACGGCTCAGCCGCGGGACGGAGACCATCGCCGACGGCACGACGCTGGAGATGGTGCCCTTTCCCGAGACCGGCCGCCGCTACATCAGGGCGCGGAACTGGCTGGCCCTCCACTTCGACGAGGCCGGACGCCTGAATGCCCATTGGCAGGTCGAGGGCGAGAAGGAACCGCTGATGCGGGTCGTCTAGGCCGGCAACCGGGCGACCATCGCGAGGCCGGGGACCGGCTGGCCCTTCTCCCAGCGCGGCACCGCCTCCTCCAGCACGACCATCTCCAGGCCCGCCTCGGCGGCCATGCGGCGGACATAGGCCGGACTGTGGGCGAAGCGGCGCGCCGGGCCGAGCGCGAAGCCGTCTCCGTCGCAGCGCTCCGTCGTCGCGCAGAACAGGCCGCCGGGCTTCAGGGCCAGGGCGGCGGCGGCCATGACCTCCGCGAGGTCGCCCACATAGACGAGCACGTCGGCCGCGACGACGAGATCCCAGGCTCCCGGGTTCCGCGCCATCACCGCGGTCATCTCTCCGACCTCCAGGTCGTCGTAGACGCCGCGGCTGGCCGCCTTCTTCACCATGCGGGGCGCCAGGTCGGACCCGTGCAGCCGCGCGGCCAGCGGTCGGAAGGCGACGCCGGCCAGCCCCGTGCCGCATCCGACATCCAGCACGCGGAGGCCGGCGGCACCCGCGCCGAGCACCTGGTCGACCGCCGCCCGCAGGGTCTGGGGCGCCTGGTACTTCAGGCGGATGGTCAGATCCTCGTCGAACCGCTCGGCATATCGGTCGAACAGGGCGCGGACATAGGCCTGCGACATGGTTTCGGTCGCATCGCCTTCGATCCGGCGGATCAGGGCCTCGGCGCCGTGGGAATCGGCGGGAGCGGCGTCAAGGCAGGCCCGGAGCGCCCCCAGCGCCTTCGAGCGCTCGCCCAACTCCAGCCAGGCGCGGCCCAGCACGAACTGGCCGGCCGCGTGGTCGTGCCGCCGGCGCAGGACGGGCTGAAGGGTCTCCACCGCGGCCAGCGGGTCGCCGGACGTCACCAGGGCGTCCGCCAGTTCGACTGCGGTCTCGATGTCTCCGGCATCCAGGAAGAGCGCTTCCCGGAAATGATCGATCGCTTCCAGCGGCTGCCCCGCACCGATCCGGAGCCGGGCCAGGGCGCGGTGTCCGGAGGCGCTGTCGGGCCGTCGCTCCAGCAGGTCCTGCCACAGGACGATGGCTTCCCCCGCTTTGCCGCACCGGACCAGCATGTCGGACAGACCGGTCCGCCATTCCATCCGCCAGGGCTCCTGCGACAAGGCGACGCGGAACCCGTCCGCGGCCTCTTCCCAGTGCTCGCCATCAGCCAGAAGTTGTGCCAAGGCACCCGATGCTTCACCGCACCCGGGATCAGCCTCGACGGCTTGCCGGAAGGCCGCTTCGGCGGCGGCATTGTCGCCGGCGTCGCGCAGGGCATAGCCCGATACAAGGGCGAACTCGGCGGGATTCAAGGGAATTGCGGGATCGGCGAGGTCGGCCGTATCGCCATCCGCCGGCCGGAGAAGCTGATCAGTCAAGATTGAGGGACCTGTGAAAGGCTGCCGCCATATAGCCAAAGGGATATGGCAGATGCCGACCGAAGGGTCAATATTGGTTTTTCATTACCTCTATTTTGGTCGATACCGTCTTCAAAAGAAGCTGATCGGTTTCTCCCGTGTAACGGGTTCGAGTTACATAGGAGTTGACGGTCGGAAGAATATCTGGGAAACATCCTTACGGATGCCGGGTGTGGCATCTGGAACTCAAGCGAGGAGGCGGTCGCCGTACCGGTATCGGCGGCCGGTGGTTAAATCCGTGCGTGCGCACGGTGCCAGCGCGCAAGCTGGTGCGACAAGGGGGATCAGAGCAATGCGGGCACTTGGCCGGCGATCAAGCATCCGGTGCATGGGTCTCTTCGCCTTGACGGCGATCGGACTTGGCTTCACCCCCGTCGGATCTGCGCAAGCGGCAAGTTGCACCGAACATGTCCTCGAAGCCGAGCAGGAACTCGGCATCCCCCGCGGCCTTCTGTTGTCCATCGCGCTGGTGGAAAGCGGCCAGGATGGCCGCCCCCAGCCCTTCGCGATGAACATCAACGGCAAGGCGATCTATTCGGAGACGGCTGACGAGGCCCGGAGCCATCTGCTGGACAGCCAGGGCCGCGTCCGGCCGAATGCGACGGTCGGATGCATGCAGCTCTCCGTCCAGCATCACCGGGCCAACTTCCGCCCGGTCGAGCGCATCCTGGACCCGTCCGCCAATGTCTGGTACGCCGCCCGCTACCTGAAGCGCCTTCGGGCCGACTCCGGCAGCTGGAACGTCGCGGTGGCCCGCTATAACGGCGGCAGCCGCTCCCAGCAGCGGGACTATACCTGCAAGATCCACCAGCACCTGGAAAGCCTGGACCTGAACAGCGCCGCCCTTCTGGAAGGCGCCCGGTGCGCCCGCCAGGGCGACCCCGCGATCGCTCCGGATACCCGCAGGGCCTTCCGCCGCTCCCAGGTCGCGGCCCAGGGCTGACCGGCAATCGCCCAGCTTGGCGGTGGTCTCCGCCGCGGGGCTGGTTTGGCGCGGGTTCAGGCGCTACATGATCCGGCCATGAACTACCGCCACATCTACCATGCCGGCAGCTTCACCGATGTCATGAAGCATGCCGTCGTCGCCATGATCCTGAGCCGGCTCGGACTCAAGCCGGCGCCCTATGGCGTCCTGGACACCCATGCCGGCATCGGCCGCTACGATCTCGGCTCGACCCAGGCGATCCGGACCGGGGAGCACCTCGGCGGGATCTCCAGGATCATGGCTGGCGCGGACGGGCTTCCCGACGAGCTGGCGCCCTACCTGGACGCTATCCGCGACCTCAACGAGGCCGGCGAACCGCTGCGCTGGTATCCCGGCTCGCCGCGGCTGGCGCGGATGCTGATGCGGCCCTCCGACCGCCTGCTGCTGGCCGAACTGCATCCGGAGGACGTCGAGACCCTGCGGCAGGAATTCGCGCGCGACCGCAACACCTCCGTCCAGCATATGGACGGCTACCATGCCCTGAAGGCCCACCTGCCGCTGAAGGAGCGGCGCGGCATGGTGCTGATCGACCCGCCATTCGAGACGCCGGACGAGTTCGAGAGGATGGTCGCGGCGCTGGCGCTCGGCCATGGGCGGTGGCCGACCGGGATCTATGCCCTGTGGTATCCGATCAAGGAGCGGCCGGCGGTCTGGCGCTTCCAGGAGTCGCTCGAACGGACCGGCATCCGGAAGATCCTGGCCGCGGAACTGACCGTCCACGAGGAGGATACCCACAAACGCCTGAACGGATGCGGCATGATCGTCGTCAATCCCCCCTGGCAGCTGGACACGGCGCTGGAAACGGTGCTCCCCGCCCTTCACAAGGCCCTGGGGGCGGAGGCCGGCGGCACCAGGGTCGAGTGGCTGGTCCCCGAGTAAGGCCGGTCTCCGGATAACGAAAACGCCGCGGCCCCTTGTCGGGACCGCGGCGCTCTCGAAGATCGGTCGTTGGAACCGGATCAGGCGGTCTTGCGGGCCTGCTGCTTGACCTGCCCATTGATCCGCTGGGCGGCGTCGTTGGCGACGCGGGCGGTCACTTCGGAGATCTTGACGCTGCTGTTCAGCAGAAGCTCGACTTCGGCGTTGACGAGATCGCTCTGGGCTGCGAGCAGATCCTGCACGGTGCGGGCGCGCATGATGGTGTTCACGCCGTCGATGTTGCGCTGCATCGCGCTCTGGGTGTAGTTCACCCACTCGCGCATCACCGACTGGAAGCCGTCGGCCAGGACCGAGCCGGCCTGCATCATGACTTCCAGGTTCTGCTGGGTCCGCTTGGTGACTTCTTCGGAAGCCTTGGCCTGCATGCTGAAGACGCGGCCGAACTGCTGGTTCGACTGCTCGGTCAGCTGGCGGGCGGCACCGGCGGTGTCCTCAGCGACATGGGCAACCGTCTGCGTGGCCTTCTCGGCGACGTCGCTGCCGGCTTCCATGCCGCGCTTCGCGGTCTCGGCACCCTGCTCGGCGGTCTTCCGAGCGACTTCCGCGCCCTTTTCGGCGGTGTCGGCAGCTTCGCGGGAAACCTTCTTGCCGGTCTCCGCGGCTTCCGCGGCGGCGGCACGGGTGGTCTTCACCGTTTCCTCACCAGCGTCCTTGGCGGTGCGAGTGGTGGTGTCCTTATCGGTCGCCATCGTCTACTCCTCAGGTATCGCTTCGCGTCCGAACCAGAGCCGGACGGCGAGTTAACGTTTTATTAACTGTGCTTGTTGCGCCGCTATATCACGATATCGCGGGTGCAGCAAAGTAATTTTGGATGAAACTTCTGTGAGGTCGTTAAATTCAGCATTTAATATTTATCTTAGGTGCGGCGCACCCAAGCATCTGGTCGTCACATCGGCGTAATGCAACTGCCCTTTGGATAGAGGTGGAAGCTGCCCATTCTGGACAAAACCTCGCGTGGTCTTGTCGCGGGCTTGTCGTGACGAACAACAAACCCTTGATTACACGACCATAAAAACAAAGACGGCGGCCAAAGCCGCCGTCCATGGCCATAACCGGTGAAGAGTCACGCCCTGCCCTTGAGCAAGGCTCCGATCTCGCCGACGATGCCGCGGCGGAACAGCAGGACGCAGACGACGAAGATGACGCCGGTCACCACCGTCACCGGGAGCTGCGTGCCGGCCAGGTAGTTCTGCAGGGTGACCACCAGGAAGGCGCCGACCACCGGGCCGAAGATGGTGCCCAGCCCGCCCAGCAGCGTCATCAGCACCACCTCGCCCGACATCTGCCACGTGATGTCGGTCAGCGACGCCAACTGGAACACGATCGCCTTGGTCCCGCCGGCGAGGCCGGCCAGCGCCGCCGACATCACGAAGGCCGCCAGCTTGTACTGGTCCACCTTGTAGCCCAGCGACACCGCCCGCGGCTCGTTCTCCCGGATCGCCTTCAGCACCTGCCCGAAGGGCGAGTGGATGGTCCGGTAGATCAGCAGGAAGCCGGCCAGGAACACCGCCAGCACGAAGTAGTACATGGCCAGGTTGTCGCCCAGGTCGATCACCCCGAACAGGTAGCCCCGCGGCACCGCCTGGATGCCGTCCTCGCCGCCGGTGAACGGCAGCTGGAGCGCCAGGAAGAACACCATCTGCGACAGCGCCAGCGTCACCATCGCGAAATAGATCCCCTGCCGCCGGATCGCCAGGAAGCCGAACCCCAGGCCGAACAGCGCCGCCACCGCGACGCCGAGCAGGATGCCCAGCTCCGGCGTCAGGCCCCACACCTTGACCGCGTGGGCGGTCACGTAGGCGGCCGAGCCGAAGAACGCCGCGTGCCCGAACGACAGCAGCCCGACATAGCCGATCAGCAGGTTGAAGGCGCAGGCGAACAGCGCGAAGCACAGCGCCTTGGCCAGGAACACCGGGTAGAGCTGGAACGGGGCGACCAGCGCCACCACCAGCAGCGCCGCCAGCGCCGCCCATTTCAGCGCGGGCGAGCCCTGGCCGGCCCGCGGGGCTTCGGCCCGGGAGGGAGCGGTTTGGGAATGGGTTGCCATGGCTTACTTCTCCCGTCCGAACAGACCGGCCGGCTTGATCAGCAGCACCACGGCCATCACGACGAAGATCACGATGTTGGAGGCCTCGGGGTAGAACACCTTGGTGAAGCCTTCCAGGATGCCGAGCATGAAGCCGGTCAGCACGGCGCCCAGGATCGAGCCCATGCCGCCGATCACGACGACGGCGAAGACGACGATGATCAGGTGCGAGCCCATCAGCGGGTTGACCTGATAGATCGGCGCCGCGAGCACGCCGGCCAGGCCGGCGAGCGCCACGCCGAAGCCGTATGTCGCGGTGATCATGACCGGGACGTTGATGCCGAAGGCCTGGACCAGCACCGGGTTCTCGGTGGCGGCGCGCAGGTATGCTCCCAGGCGGGTCCGCTCGATCATGAACCAGGTGCCGAAGCAGACCACCAGCGAGACGGCGACGACCCAGCCGCGGTATGTCGGCAGGAACATGAAGCCGAGGTTGTGGCCGCCGGCCAGCGCCTGGGGGATCGGGTAGGGCTGGCCGGAGACGCCGTACCAGTGGCGGAACATGCCCTCGATGATCAGGGCGAGGCCGAAGGTGAGCAGCAGGCCGTAGAGGTGGTCGAGCTTGTAGAGCCGGCTGAGCATCAGCTTCTCCAGCACGACGCCGAGCAGGCCGACCAGCACCGGGGCCAGCACCAGGGCCACCCAGTAGTTGACCCCGGCGAACTTCAGCAGCATCCACGCCGCGAAAGCGCCCAGCATGTACTGGGCGCCGTGCGCGAAGTTGATGACGTTGAGCATGCCGAAGATGACGGCCAGCCCGAGGCTCAGCAGGGCGTAGAAGGACCCGTTGATCAGCCCCAGCAGGAGCTGACCGAACAGGACCTGGGGCGGAACCCCCAGCAGCTCCAACATATCGTCGGTTCCTCCCTATGGTTCGGATCGACCGCGACTCACTTCTTGGTGAACGGGCAGCCGCTCAGCTCGGCCTTCTGGTAAGCCTCGTCGGCGGGGATCGTGCGCAGGATGTCGTAATAATCCCAGCGTCCCTTGGACTGCGACGGCTGCTTCACGCGCGCCAGATACATGTCGTGGGCCATGCGGCCGTTGGGCAGGATCTTGCCGTTCTTGGCGAACATGTCCTTGACCGGCAGTTCCTTCATCTTGTTCGCGACCTTCAGCCCCTCGTCGGTGCCGGCCGCATCGACAGCGCGCAGATAATGCAGGACCGAGGAGTAGACGCCGGCCTGGACCATGGTCGGCTTCTTGCCGGTCTTCTGCTCGTACTTGGCCGACCACGCGCGGGTCTCGTCGTCCATGTCCCAGTAGAAGCCGGTGGTCAGCGACAGGCCCTGGGCGATCTGGAGCCCGAGGGAGTCCACGTCGGAGATGAACAGCAGCAACCCGGCGAGCGACTGGCCCGAGCTGGTGATGCCGAACTCGGCCGCCTGCTTGATCGAGTTGGTGGTGTCGGTGCCGGCATTGGCGAGGCCGATGACCTGCGCGCCGGATCCCTGTGCCTGGAGCAGGAAGGACGAGAAGTCGGAGTTGTTCAGCGGGTGGCGGACGCTGCCCTTGACCTCGCCGCCCAACGCCTTGACCTCCCGGGTCACGTCGGCCTCCAGCGAATGGCCGAAGGCGTAATCGGCGGTCAGGAAGAACCAGGTCTTGCCGCCTTCCTGGACCATGGCGCGTCCGGTGCCGACCGCGAGGGCGTAGGTGTCGTAGGCCCAGTGGAAGCCGGTCGGCGAGCAGGCGTCGCCGGTCAGGCGCGAGGTCGCGGCACCGGAGATCAGGGTCACCTTGCCCTTGTCGCGAGCGACCTCCTGCACCGCGAGCGCTGTCGAGGAGGTGACCAGATCGGCGATGGCGTCGACGCCTTCGGTATCGAACCACTGCCGGGCGATGTTCGACGAGATGTCGGCCTTGTTCTGGTGGTCGGCCGAGATGACCTGGACCGGCTTGCCGGCCGCCTTGCCGCCGAATTCCTCCACCGCCAGCTGGGCCGCGACGACGGAGCCCTCACCCGAAACGTCGGCATAGAGGCTCGACTTGTCGGTCAGGACGCCGATCTTGACGGTATCGCCGGAGATCTGGGCCTGGGCGGCCCCGGTGACGGCGCCGGCCGCCAGGGCGAGCGTGGCGGTGCCGGCGAGAAGTTTCTTGAGCATGTTCAGCATCCCTATTCATCATTGTTGTTGATCGTTGTCCGGGCGTCCGCCCGGTTCAGCCTGTCCGGCTTCCCGGCGCCCGGATCAGACGCCGAGATATTCGTGCAGCTTGTGCATGTTGGCTTCGAGCTGGTCGTTCGGGATCATGTCGACGATGTGCCCCTCCTCCATCACGTAGTGGCGGTCCGCGATGGTGGCGGCGAAGCGGAAGTTCTGCTCGACCAGCAGGATGGTGAAGCCGCTCTGCTTCAGCTCCCGCACCACCCGCCCGATCTGCTGGATGATCACCGGCGCCAGGCCCTCGGTCGGCTCGTCCAGCAGGATCAGGTCGGCCCCGGTGCGCAGGATCCGCCCGATCGCCAGCATCTGCTGCTCGCCGCCCGACAGCCGCGTCCCCTGGCTCTTGCGCCGCTCCTTCAGGTTCGGGAACAGCCGGTAGATCGCCTCCACGTCCATGCCGCCCGGCTTGATCGTCGGCGGCAGCATCAGGTTCTCCTCCACGTTCAGGCTGGAGAAGATGCCCCGCTCCTCCGGAACGTAGCCGATCCCGAGCCGGGCGATCCGGTTCGACGCAAGACCCACCAGCTCCGTCCCGTTCAGCCGGATCGAGCCGGTGCGCTTGCCCACGATGCCCATGATCGAGCGCATCGTCGTGGTCTTGCCGGCGCCGTTGCGCCCCAGCAGGGTCACCACCTCGCCCCGCCGGACGTCCAGGCTGACCCCGTGCAGGATGTGGCTCTCGCCGTAGAAGGCGTGGAGGTCCCGGATCTCCAGCATCCCCGTCGTCGTCGCGGCCCCGTCAGGCATGTCCCGTCCCCATGTACGCTTCCATCACCTGCGGGTCCTTCGACACCGTCGCGTAAGGCCCCTCGGCCAGGATCTCGCCCCGGCGCAGCACCGTGATCTTGTCCGACAGGTCGGACACGACCGACAGGTTGTGCTCGACCATCAGGATGGTGCGGTTGGCCGAGACCTTGCGGATCAGCGCCGCGGTGTGGTCGATGTCCTCGTGGCCCATGCCGGCCATGGGCTCGTCGAGCAGCATCAGCTCGGGCTCCAGCGCCAGCGTGGTGGCGATCTCCAGCGCGCGCTTGCGGCCGTAGGGCAGTTCGGCGGCGGCGGTGTCGCGGTAGGCCGCCAGGTTGACCGAGTCCAGCAGCGCCTCGGCCTGGCCGTTCAGGGCGTGCAGCGCCTTCTCCGAGCGCCAGAAGTCGAAGCTGTCGCCGCGCAGGCGCTTCTGCAGCGCCACGCGTACGTTCTCCAGGCAGGTCAGGTGCGGGAAGACGGCGCTGATCTGGAAGGAGCGTACGAGCCCGCGCCGGGCGATGTCGGCCGGCTTGACCCGGGTGATGTCGTTGCCGTTGAACAGGATCTGCCCGCCGCTCGGCGTCAGGAACTTGGTCAGCAGGTTGAAGACGGTCGTCTTGCCCGCCCCGTTCGGGCCGATCAGGGCATGGATGCTGCCGCGGCGGACCTGGAGGTTGACGTCCTTGACCGCGATGAAACCCTTGAATTCCTTCGTCAGATTTCGGGTTTCAAGTATGTTCTCGCCCTGCATTCGCCTCCCCCGGTTCACACGTGCGTCGCGTTCGGCCCCTTCGGGACCGAATTATGGTTCTGTCCGCGACGCGGTGTCCTGCGACGGAACGAGCCGTTCCCTACACAGGCGAATGCAACTTAGCACACATGAATGACAATTTCATAGTGTTTACGGAACAGTCGATCATTCCGGAAATGCTTGAAATATAAGCAGGATACGAAGGCTGGGCACTGGTAATACCGGTTGCAGAAACGATGCGCGCCGGCCCCTCGCGAGGCCGGCGCGCATCAGGCGTCGGATATGGGCGTGTGCCGGACGGGTCAGGCGCGGCCCGGCGTGTAGGACGGCGGATCGCTGGCCGGAAAACTCTCGTCCGCCGCCTCGTCCACCCGGTTCCAGGGTCGGTCCAGGCGATCGTCGGCGCGGCGGCGTTCCGATTCGAGGAAATCCCCGGAATACATGCCTTCGTCGTGGCCGGAGCGTTCGTTGATCATGGCCTTGATCGCGCAATGGCCGCTCATGCCGCGCGCTGCCAGCAAGCCGCCGGCCACGCCCATGATGGCGCCTTGCACGCCGCCCCGGCGCAGACCGGCGGCGGCCAGGACGACGCCGCCGAGCATCGAGGTCCAGCGTTCGACCTGGGAAAGGTTCTCTTCCCCGCCGGCCACCCTCTCATAGATATCGTCGATGACCTTGTTCACGCTCGCCTCTCCATTTCGGTTCGAGATAACCGCCGGAGAAACAAGTCGACAGGCCGCAGTGTTCCTTGCCCCTCGACCGAAGGGGTGCTCAGCCCGGCGGCGGCAGACCGCCGGCGCGGACGATGAAGGAGATGATTTCGGGCAGCCCCTGCCCGCTCTTCAGGTTGCTGAACAGAAACGGCCGCTCGCCGCGCATCCGGCGGGCGTCGCGGTCCATCACCTCCAGGCTGGCGCCGACCAGCGGCGCCAGGTCGATCTTGTTGATCACCAGCAGGTCGGAGCGGGTGATGCCGGGGCCCCCCTTGCGCGGGATCTTGTCCCCGGCCGACACGTCGATGACGTAGATGGTCAGGTCGGCCAGCTCGGGGGAGAAGGTGGCGGCCAGGTTGTCGCCGCCCGATTCGACGAAGATCAGGTCCAGGTCGGGGAACCGCGCGTTCAGCTGGTCGACAGCCGCCAGGTTGATCGAGGCGTCCTCCCGGATCGCCGTGTGCGGGCACCCGCCCGTCTCCACCCCCAGGATCCGGGACGGGTCCAGCGCGCCGCTCCGGGTCAGGAACTCGGCGTCCTCGCGGGTATAGATGTCGTTGGTGATCGCGGCGACCTCCCAGGCATCGCGCATGCCCTTGCACAGCGCATCGACCAGCGCGGTCTTGCCCGAGCCGACCGGACCGCCGATGCCGACCCTCAGGGGACCGGTGTGCGAGCGGACGATGGGTTCGGGTTGGATGGACGCCGTTTCGGCAGCTTGGCTCATGAGCGGAACAACCTCGTATACTGTGTTTCGTGGGACATGGCGGCCCAGTCGACCAGGGGCGCCCTGGACCCCAGGTCGGCGGGATCGGCCGCCAGGGCATCGGACGCGACGCGGTGCAGGACCGGGTCGAGCCGCGCTATCGCGCGCTGTCCGTCGGTCTGGCCGAGCGGGACGAGCCGCACCCCGGCGGAGACGAGGTTCGCCGCGAAGCCATGCAGGAAGGCGCACAGCGCCGCCTCGGCGTCCATGCCGGCGCAGGCGGTGACGACGGCCACGGCGACCGCGTGGGCCGGCGGCCGGCCGGTGGCGGCGATCACGCCCACCCAGCGGTCCAGCCCGGGGGGCGGCCAAGTCGCCTTCACCGTCGAGAGGAACGCCGTTCCCTGGGCGGTGCTCTCCAGCGCCAGCTCGCTGCTGCCGCGCATCGCGCCGGCCCGCTCCGCCGCCCACCGCAGGGCCGCTTCGTCGCCCTGCGCGACCGCGCGGGCGGCGGCGGTGAACAGGACGGCGTCGGTCCATCCCGCGCCGTGCAGCAGGATCGCCTCGATCCAGGAAACCAGCGATTCGCGGTCCCGGACCCGTCCTGCCTCGACCGCGAACTCGATGCCGTGGCTGTAGGTATAGCCGCCGATCGGGAAGCCCGGCGACATCCAGGCGAGCAGGCGCGTCAGATGCCGGAGATCCACGGGCCCGGCGGCAGGCTCGGCGGTCGCGGGCTCAGTGGTCGCGGGCTCAGTGGTCGCGGGCTCAGTGGTCGCGGGCTCAGTGGTCATGATGCGCATAGGCTCCGCCTTCCGGCGTGAAGGCGGCGCGCAGCCGGACCACGTCGGCGCCGAGCCCCTCCAGCATCTCCACGATGACATGATCCCAGCGGAGCCGCACGGCGGCCCCCGCGATCTGGACCGGAAGGTGCCGGTTGCCCAGGTGCCAGGCGATGCGGGCCAGGGTCTCCGGGGTGGCGCAGGTCACTTCGGCCAGATCCTCGTCCGCGGCGCGCACGGCGATGCAGGTGCCGTCGTCCAGTTCCAGGGCGTCGCCGTCGTTCAGGACGACGGCGCGCGCGAGATCAAGCAGGAACGGCGCGCCCGAATCGTCGTTGAGCTGGATCCGGCGGCGGAACCGGTCGTCGAAGGCGAGGGTCACGGTACCGGCGGCGGTGTCGGCGGGCCAGTGGCCGGCGGCGTGGACTCGGGTGGCGCGGCGGAGCATGCGGGGTCCCGGAAAAGCGGATATCAGAACAGGAAGTAGCGCTGGGCCAGCGGCAGCACGTCCGCGGGCTCGCAGGTCAGGAGCTGGCCGTCGGCCCGGACCTCGTAGGTCTCGGGATCGACCTCGATAACCGGGGTCATGTCGTTGTGGACCATCTGCTTCTTGCCGACGGAGCGGATGCCCCGGACCGGCACCAGCGGCCGCATCAGGCCGAGCCGGGCGGCCGGGTCGTTCTCCAGCCCGGCCTGGCTGACGAAGGTGACCGAACTGACCGTGAGCGCCCGGCCCATCGCCCCGAACATGGGCCTGTAATGGACAGGCTGGGGCGTCGGGATCGAGGCGTTGGGATCGCCCATGACCGCACCGGCGATCATGCCGCACTTCAGGATCATGTCCGGCTTGACCCCGAAGAAGGCCGGCGACCAGATCACGAGGTCCGCCAGCTTGCCGACCGCGACAGAGCCGACATGGTCCGCCACGCCGTGGGTCAGGGCGGGGTTGATGGTGTATTTGGCGATGTAGCGCTTGACCCTGAAATTGTCGTTGTCGCCCCGCTCTTCCGGCAGCGCCCCCCGCTGGCGCTTCATCTTGTCGGCCGTCTGCCATGTCCGGATGATCACCTCGCCGACCCGTCCCATGGCCTGGCTGTCCGAGGAGATCATGGAGAAGGCGCCGAGGTCGTGCAGGATGTCCTCGGCGGCGATCGTCTCGCGCCGGATGCGGCTTTCGGCGAAGGCGACGTCCTCCGGAATGCGCGGGTCGAGGTGATGGCAGACCATCAGCATGTCCAGGTGCTCGTCCACCGTATTGACCGTGAAGGGCCGGGTCGGGTTGGTGGAGCTGGGCAGCACGTTGCCCAGGCCGCACAGCTTGATGATATCCGGCGCGTGGCCGCCGCCGGCGCCCTCGGTATGGAAGGCGTGGATGTTGCGGCCCTTGAAGGCCGCGATGGTGTCCTCGACGAAGCCCGATTCGTTCAGCGTGTCGGTATGGATCGCGACCGCGACGTCCATGTCGTCGGCGACGCCCAGGCAGGTGTCGATGGCCTGGGGCGTCGTCCCCCAGTCCTCGTGCAGCTTCAGCGCGCACACCCCTGCCCTGACCTGCTCGACCAGGGCCGCCGGCTGGCTGGCGTTGCCCTTGCCGAACAGTCCGAAATTGACCGGCAGCGCCTCGACCGCCTGGAGCATGCGGGCGATGTGCCACGGCCCCGGCGTGCAGGTCGTGGCGGAGGTCCCCGCCGCCGGTCCCGTCCCGCCGCCCATCAGCGTGGTGACGCCGCTATAGAGCGCTTCCTCCGCCTGCTGCGGGCAGATCGCGTGGATATGCACGTCGAGGCCGCCGGCCGTGACGATCTTCCCCTCGCCCGCGATCACCTCGGTGCCGGGGCCGACGACGATCGTGACGCCCGGCTGCACGTCGGGGTTTCCGGCCTTGCCGATGGCGGCGATCCGGCCGTCCCGGATGCCGATGTCCGCCTTGACGATGCCCCAATGGTCGATGATCAGCGCGTTGGTGATGACGGTATCGACGGCGCCGCCCTGGCGGGTCACCTGGGACTGGCCCATGCCGTCCCGGATCACCTTGCCGCCGCCGAACTTGACCTCCTCGCCATAGACGGTGTGGTCCGCCTCGACCTCGACGATCAGTTCGGTGTCGGCGAGGCGGACGCGGTCGCCGGTGGTGGGGCCGAACATGGCGGCATAGTCGGAGCGGTCGATGCGATAGGCCATGGCGGACGCTTTCCCAGGATGGATGGAAACCTGACGGGGGGACTTCCGGGCTAGAGCTTGCCGTTGATCCGGCCGGTGAAGCCGTGGACCTCGCGGCTGCCGGCATAGGCGACAAGGTTGACCGTGCGGGTCTGGCCGGGTTCGAACCGGACCGCCGTGCCGGCGGGAATGTCCAGCCTGAAGCCGCGCGCCTTCTCGCGGTCGAACGACAGCGCCCCGTTGGTCTCGTAGAAGTGATAGTGGGAACCGACCTGGATCGGGCGGTCGCCCGTGTTGGCGACGTCCAGGCTGACGGTCTCCCGCCCCTCGTTCAGGTCGATCTCTCCGGACCGGACCAGCAACTCGCCGGGAATCATGGCAGCCTCCTTCAGCGGATCGGCAGGTGGACGGTGACGAGCTTGGTGCCGTCGGGGAAGGTGGCCTCGACCTGGATCTCGTGGATCATCTCCGGGATCCCCTCCATCACCTGGTCGCGGGTGAGCACCTCCGCGCCGTCCCGCATCAGCTCGGCGACGCTCCGGCCGTCGCGGGCGCCCTCGACGACGAAATCGGTGATCAGGGCGATCGCCTCCGGATAGTTCAGCTTGACGCCCCGCTCCAGCCGGCGCCGTGCCACCATCGCCGCCATGGCGACCAGCAGCTTGTCCTTCTCACGCGGCGAAAGGTTCATGGCTCCGTCCCTACTTGCATCGTCCCAGGCATCATGCGCAGCACCTCTCAAACGTCCCACAGGCGGGGCAGACGCGCCGGCAGCCCGGCGACGTGAGCCCTGAACCCGGCCCAGAAACCGGCATAGGCGCGCCGCACATGGTGCGCCCGGTCGCCAAGCCAGCGAATGACCAGCATGTCGTCGAGGCAGGTCGCGGCGGCGAGAACGCCGGGCGGCGCCTCCGACACCACAGTGTCGATCATGCCGCGCGCGGCGTCCAGATGCCGCGCGGCGTCGGGTGCGGCATAAAGGATCGTGCCATAGGCGGTGGCCCCCCTGAAGCAGGCGGGGTGATCCAGGATGCCTGCGATGTCGCCGTCCAGGTGCAGGGCATCGGCCCAGACCAGCCTGCCGTCCCGGCGGACCTCCCAGGCGTCGCGCGCGAGCCCGCGGGCGAATCGCTCGCCGCGCGCGATCCGGCCGAACACCAGGAGCTCGCCTGCCATCAGGCGCGCGGAGCCCGCGAGGCGGAGGGTGGTGGCGCGGCGCAGCCGGGCGCCGTCGAACAGGATCGCCTCCTGCGGCAGCCATTCGAGCCAGCCGTCCGGCTCGACCGTGACGTCGGCGGACACCTGCACGTCGGCACCGGTGGACCGGTAGATCTTCTCGGCCGCCTGGGTCGTGACCAGCGCGGAGGCGCCGGGCCCGATCTCGACCGCGATGTCCAGCCGGTCGCCGCCGACCAGCCCGCCGGACGTCGTGACCAGGGTGGCGACCGGCAGGTCGCCGGCCCGGGGATTCGGGAAAAGCACCCGCAGCGGGTCGTGGTGATAGAGGTTGGCGAGCCGCGTAGTCCCGGCCCGATGCTCGAATCGGACCCGGGCCGCGCCGTGGATCTTCAGGCGGGGCTGCTCGTTTCGGGAGGAAAGTGCGGCGGTGGGAAGCGAGGTATCCGGCGCCATGGTCAAGAGCGGGCACTATCGGCAGATTTCATGCAGCGTCGTCCCGCCAAACCAATGATGCGGCATGATACCGCGCTCCGTTGCAGTGCGAAAGGACATCCGGCGCTCCGCGGGGATATCGCCCCGCCGGGGCGGCGCTGGCCGTTCGCCCCCGGGGCTATCCCTGGGGCTCGCGGGGGTTGACCACCGTGAAGCTGCTCAGGTCCTCCTTCATCCGCTCCTCGCCGGGCAAGCGGCCCTTGACCAGGAAGCAGACGGTCTCGGCGACGTTGGTGGCGTGGTCGCCGACGCGCTCCAGGTTCTTCGCGATGAACATCAGGTGCGTGCAGGCGGTGATCTGCTGGGGCGACTCCATCATGTAGGTCAGCAGCTCCCGGAACAGGCTGGTATAGACGGCATCGACCTCGGCGTCGCGGTCCCGCACCGCCATCGCGAGATCGTAATCCTCGTCCACATAGGCCTTCACCACGTCGTGGACCATGCCGGCGGTGGTGACCCCCATGCGGTTCAGGGACTTCATCGGACCCGTCGGCGGCACCTGCGACAGCGCCATCACCCGCTTGGCGCAGTTGCTCGCGAAGTCGCCGATCCGCTCCAGGTTGTTGCTCACCTTGAGCGCCGTGATGACCTGCCGGAGATCCTTCGCCATCGGCTGGCGCAAGGCAAGGACCCGCACCGCGAGGGCTTCCACCTCGGCCTCGCCCCGGTCGATCTCGGCGTCGCGGCCGATGATGCTGCTCGCGAGGTTCTCGTCGCGGGAGACCAGGGCCTCCATGGCACGCATCAACTGCTCCTCGGCAAGGCCGCCCATCTCGGCGATCTTCCTGTGCAGCGTGGTCAGTTCGGTATCGAACGCGACCACGGTGTGTCCTGACGGCATGTTCCGCTTCCTTGCATCCAGGGTCATGGAAGGCCCCGACCGGGGTTTCCGCCACGATAACGGCCGACAGCCCCGAGGTGTTCATCGATTCCGGGGGTTCGTCAACCCGCTTATGGGAGGGCCGTCTCGGTTTCGGGCGCGCATCCAGGCTCGGCAACCTGATCTTAACCGCTTTCCGGCAGAGTGCCGACCGGCGTCTTATACCGGGGAACGCCGCTCAGCCTCGATCCCGCCACCCAGCCGCGACCTGTCCCGCACTCCCCATTTCGAACGGACCACTTCATGACCCCACACGAGTTGGTCGCCATCCTCGACAAGCATGAGCGTTGGCTGAGCAAACGGGCCGGGGGTGTCCGCGCCAATCTCGCGATGATCGATCTCCAGGGGATGCATCTGGCCGGCGCCAACCTGCAGTCGGCGAAGCTGTCGGGAGCCAACATGTCGGGCTGCGACGTGAACAAGGCGAACCTGAGCTATTCGGACATGTTCGCGGCGCACATGACCAAGGCCGACATGTCGGGCTGCAATTTCTACCGCGCCGACCTGAGGGGGGCACACATGCGGGGCGCCCGCCTGAAGGGCGCGATCCTCCGCGAGGCGGACCTGCGGGGCGGCGCCCTGCTCGATGGCCGCTCTTCGGGCACCCAGGTGCTCAAGTCCGACCTGACCGGAGCGAATTTCGACGACGCCATGCTGTCCCGGGCCAACCTGTCGGGCGCCGACATGTCGGAAGTCAGCATGTCCGGGGCGGACTGCCAGGGCGCGATCATGACCGGCGTCAATCTCAGCGGGGCCAATGTCAAGAACACCAATCTCTCCAGGGCCGACCTGAAGGGCGTCAATCTCAGCGGCGCCAACCTGTCGGGGGCGGTGCTGCGCGACTGCAACCTCGCCGGCGCCATCCTCGCGGGAGCGATCCTCAAGAACGCCGACCTGCTGGGAGCCAAGCTGGAGGGAGTGGATCTGTCCGGCGCGGACTGCACCGGCGCCAACATCGCCCGGGCGGCGGAGAACTTCTCGCTGAGGATCCAGCGCAGCCTCGAAGGGCACTACAACTGGATAAACAGCAACGGCGCCACCGGCCAGCGCGCCGACCTGCAGTCCGAGGACCTGGCCCATATCGACCTGACCGGGGTAAACCTGTCCGGCGCCAACCTGAAGGGCATCAAGCTGGTCGGCGCCAACGTCTCCGAGGCGCTGCTGGTCATGTCCGACGTTTCGCTCGCGGACCTCAGGGAGTGCAATCTGTCGAATGCGACGCTCGACGGCACCAATTTCCGCGGCAGCGATCTCAGCGGGGCACGACTGGACGGCGCGGAACTGGGATCGGTCGATATAAAGGGCCCTACCGGCAAGGCGACCGGGCGGATGTGGCCCGCCAACCTCAGCGAGGCGAAGCTCATCGGAGCCAGTCTCCGCCGGACCAACCTGCGCGGAGCCAATCTTACCGGCGCCGATCTCAGCTTCGCAGACCTGACCGATGCGATCCTGATCGACGCCAACCTCAAGGATGTGAAGCTGGAGGGCGCGCGCCTCGACGGCGCCGCGATGCCGGCGCACTCGCCCGACGACGAAGACTGATCCGCCGACAACGACGGCCGAAGCCGGCCCGATGTCAGAGACCTTCGCCGTTCTCGCCGAGGTTGATCATCATGCGGTGCAGGACGTCGATCGCCATGGCCAGATCGGCGGGCTCGATGCCGCGGGTCGCCTGTTCGCTGACATCCGCCGCGCAGGGCAACAGGACGTCGCGAAGGCCGCGTCCCTTGGGAGTCAGGTAAATATTGACTTTCCTGCGGTCATGGGGATTGCGGACTCGTTCCACGAGGCCCCGCCTTTCCATGCTGTTCAGGGCCGTGACAGTAGTCGGCTCCATCATGCCGACTCGCTGGCTGAGTTCGCGCTGCGTAAGTCCATCCTCATCCCATAAGGCACGAAGAAAGAACCATTGTCCCATGCTTACGCCATGGGCAGCGATCTTGGCCTGCAATGAACGTGAGAAAGCCCGGTGAACATCCCTCACCACATAGCCGACACTGTTGTCGCTCTGCGGATTTGACTGTCCGTGCGGCCTTTCGGACGCATACTGGATTTTCCGGCCAAAATTCGCGAAACTTTCGGGCATGTAAAGATTCTCTCATATTCCATGGCGGCGTAACTGTTTTTGCATCCATAGTTCTTACCTATGGTGCGGCGGATACTCGTCAAATACTTTCGACCGAAAATAACTGCTTGTTGAGCCCCTTTGCATAATGTGATTGCTCACGGGGTTGGCGAAAAGGGTTGCGCTGCGGCTTGGAATATGAGTCAAGGATGGGATGGAGAAACCGCCGCGTTACCGTCTGAGTGAGGCTGAGAAGGACGCCCTGCTGGTCGAGCAGGCGGCGCTGATCGAGCGTCTGGCGGCGCGGGTTGCCGAACTGGAAGCGCTGATCGGGAAGCCGCGGAAGACGTCGGCCAATTCGCACATTCCGCCGTCGCAGGACGGCCCCGGCGGTGCGTCGCGTACGGCGGACGCCAAGCGCCGGCGCAAGCCGCGGCCGTCGCGCCCCGGAGTATCGCGCCCGCTGGCCGACGATCCGGACCGGACCGAGCGCCGCCTGGTCGAGGGCTGCCCGCATTGCGGGACGGCGGTGCCCGAGAGCGCCCAGCGGTGCCGGCACCGCTACGACCACATCGACCTTCCGGTGATCCGCCCGGTGGTGACGCGGGTCGAGCTGTTCGGCGGCCGGTGCGGCGATTGCGGGCGGCGCTACCGGGCCGCCCCGCCCGCCGCCATGCCGCCGGGCACCCCGTTCGGACCGGGCATCCGGGCACTGCTGGCCTATCTGCACCACAGCCATCATGTCGGCTTCGAGCGGCTGTCGCGGATGCTGGAGGAGTTGTTCGGACTGACGATCTCAGAGGGCGCCATCGCCAATGCGTTGCGCCGCATGGGCACGGCGTTCGACACGGCCTGCGCGGCGATCAAGGCCAAACTCCTGGGGGCTTCCGTCATCGCCTCGGACGAGACCACGACGCGGGTCAACGGCGTGATCCACTGGCAATGGGTGTTCCATTCCGGGCAAGCCGTGCTGCACACCATCGCCCCCAGCCGCGCCCGGGCGGTGGCCGCCGGGATCCTGGGCGGGCATCGGCCCGAGGTCTGGATCTCCGACCGCTACGCCGGGCAGCAGGAACTGGGACGGGTCCACCAGGTCTGCCTGGCCCACGTTCTCAGGGACGTGCAGTACGCCATCGACTGCGGCGACACCATGGTCGCACCCAGGATCCGCGATCACCTGCTCTGGGCCATCCGCGTCGGCAAACGAAGACCGGGCCTGAAGGACAGCACGCTTGCCGCCTACGCCGCAAAGGCCGAGCGCGGCCTCGATGCCCTGGTCGGTACCCCCGCCGCCCATCCGGCCGGACGCGAGTTGCAGCGGCTGGTCAAGGCATGGCGCGGCAAGTTCTTCGTCTTCCTCGCCGACCGCCGCGTGCCGCCGACCAACAACGCCAGCGAGCAGGAAATTCGCCCGTCCGTGGTCTTCCGCAAGGTCACCAACGGCTTCCGATCCGACTGGGGACCCGGCATCCACGCCGGGTATCGATCCGTGACAGGAACGGCGCGTCGGCAAGGTCAATCCGCCTGGACCGCCGTACGCCACCTCGTCGGTGGAACCTTCGCCGTCACCTGACGGCTCGCGATCCGCCAACCCCGTGAGCAATTACTGCATAATGGCATCACTGTGCATCGTGGCCAATCGTTTTTAGAGAAAGATTAGCAGCATCGATAATATTTTTTCTCTCTCCAACTTACTACTTCACCCGAGGCGACCAGCCGGATGATTAATTAGATATCGAACGAATAGACTACTTCGTACTTATGTGATGTAGTGGCTTCTCATCTATTGCCGTGACACGCGGGACCGTATCGCCAGTCCGTAAACTCTCTCTTAATTGGAGAAAATTAGCTGAGATTTCGAAGCTAGAGCGGATGGCCTGCCGCTGGCTCCCGGATCTTGTCCGGCGCCTTTCCGGAGCTTCCTCGGCATTTGTCGTCGGCGGTCCTCCCGCAAGCCCTCTAACATCCGCAGGCACCTGCCCCCATCTGTTGACCGGCTTTCCACCCGGCCCATCGATCCGCGGGCCCGATCGTTTCGTGAGGAGAATGATGAGAAACGTGACACTTGCCGCGACCCAGACCAGTTGCACCTGGGACAGGGAAGCCAATGTGGCGACGGCGGAACGGCTCGTGCGCCATGCCGCGCGCGAGGGCGCGCAGATCATTCTGCTCCAGGAACTGTTTGAAACACCTTATTTCTGCCAGGATCAGAAACAGGAACTGTTCGCGCTGGCGGCTCCGGTCGACGATCATCCCGTCCTGCGGCGTATGAGCGCACTGGCTGCGGAACTGCAGGTGGTGCTTCCGGTCAGCTTCTTCGAACGGGCGAACAATGCCCACTACAATTCCCTGGCCATGATCGACGCCGATGGCCGGATGCTCGGGACCTACCGCAAGTCCCATATCCCCGATGGGCCGGGATACCAGGAAAAATACTATTTCAATCCGGGGGACACCGGCTTCCAGGTGTTCAAGACCCGCTATGCGACGATCGGAGCGGCGATCTGCTGGGACCAGTGGTTCCCCGAGTCGGCGCGCTGCATGGCGCTGATGGGGGCGGAGGTCCTGTTCTACCCGACCGCGATCGGCTCCGAGCCCCAGGACGCGGGCATCGACAGCCGGGATCACTGGCAGAGGGTGATGCAGGGACATGCCGGCGCGAACCTGATGCCCCTGGTCGCCAGCAACCGCATCGGGGTCGAGCAGGCCGAGAATTCGAGCATCACCTTCTATGGATCATCCTTCATCGCCGGCCCGCAGGGCGAGAAGGTGGTCGAAGCGCCTCGGGACCGGGAAGCGGTGCTGACGGCCACGTTCGATCTCGACCGGCTGCGGGCGGCGCGCGCTTCCTGGGGGCTGTTCCGTGACCGCCGTCCCGAGCTTTACGACCCGATCCTGACCCTCGACGGCCACCGTCAGATCCGGCGCTGACGCTCCGCCGGGATCGATCCGGAATGGCCGTGGCCGACTGTTGGGCGGAAATGCCGCATCCATGGCCGCGGCCCATTCCTCCGTCGCACCTCAACGGACCCCCTTGTTGTAACCACCAGTAAGCCTCCGTCGCCGGTTGCCTCCCCATGGAGAGCATGCGATAGTCTGCGCATTGCATGCGGTTGCATATATGCTTCCGATGCACCCCTGTAGATGAACAACGGATTATGCTTGCTGCTGCGTGCAGGATTACCGCCCGGTTGATACCGTCGGCGCTGGCCTTGCTGTGCCTTGTCGGATCTGCCATCGGGGCCGACCGGAACGCGGCCGGCGGACGCCTGCCCACGGAATCGGCCGGCCCCGTCAGCCCGATCGAGGCCGCTTTCGGCCGCCGTGCCGGGACTCCGTTGAAGCTGTATGGCTACGACCTTTTCGACCCGAGGCCCGGAAAGGTTCCCCCGTCCTTCGGCACCGCGCAGAACGACTATCTGCTCGGCCCGGGCGACGAGTTGCGGATAACCATCCATGGGGCGGCCTACCCGTCGAGCCGCCGGTACGCGGTGGATTCCAACGGCGACGTGGTTCTCCACCATCTGCGCCCCCTGCGCGCGGCCGGCCGAACGATCGCCGACCTTCGCCGCCAGCTGGAAGCGGAAGTGACGCTCAGCATGGCCGGACACGAGGCCTTCCTGTCCCTGGAAGGCATGCGCCGGATGGGCATCATGGTCACGGGGGCCGTCAAGTCTCCGGGGCGGCACGAAGTATCCGGTTCCGGAACGTTGCTCGACGCTCTCCTTGCGGCGGGCGGCGTGGACCGCCTCGGAAGCCTGCGGACCATCCTGCTGATCCGCGGCGGCACCTCCCGGACCGTGGATTTCTACGGCCTGCTCCAGGGTCTCGACGGCTCGGACCCCGCGTTGCGGGACGGCGACCGGATCGTGGTTCCGCCGATCGGCCCCACCGTCGCCGTCGCCGGCGAGGTCAAGCGCCCGGGAATCTACGAACTCCCTCCCGCCGCGCAGGCGGACGGCGCGCCGATGTCCGTAACCGACGCCCTGGCCCTGGCGGGTGGTCCGATCCAGCCGGCGCCGGTCCGCATCGTCCGATTCGCCCTGGGTATCGACGGGGCCGAGGCGCCGGACGAGGCGATCCGCGATCCGGGGGAACCCGATGCCCGGCCCGTCGCGGCCGGCGACCTGCTGATCGTCAGCCCGGCCCGCGACCATCGACGGGGAACGGTGACCATCACGGGCCATGTGCGACAGCCGGGACCGCGCGCCCTGGCCGAGGCGGAGAGCCTGGCATCGCTGATCGGCTCCGTCGACCTGCTCCCCGACCCCTACCTGCCCTTCGCGGCACTGGAGACCACCGATCCCGGCAGCCTCGCGAGGGTGCTGTCGCCGGTCGATCTCCAGGCGGTCCTGGACGGGAGGTCCGACCGGCTCCTGGGCGGCGATGATACCCTCATCGTGCTGGGATCGTCGGATGTCGGATTCCTGTCCTCCCGACCGGTCCTCGACCTGTTGCGCCGGGATGGCCGGAGCCGCGATCCGGCGGAGTGCGCGGGCATCGAGGTGCTGGCGCGCCGGCTTTCGGGCGATCCGAAGGGCGTGCTTGCCCGCGGGCCGCTGGCCCGGGCCGCGAAGGACCTGGCGCCTTCGACGATGCCGTGCCCCCGGGTCTTCGACGATCACCCCGACCTGCTTGCCTTCGCGATGGAACATGCGGTGCTGATGCGGGGCGTCCTCAGGCCTGGTCTATACCCGGCGGCCGACCGGTCGGATCTGGCCACCCTGTCGCGCGCGGCGGGCGGCGGCCCGCAGGGTCTTGGCGTGGTGTCGAACGCGGCATCGCGCGGGGGAAGCGCCTCCGCCGCGGCGGGTGCCGAAGGCGGCGATATCGTCGACCCGGTTTCGCCCCGGATCGAACTGGCAGGCCACGCGAAGTTTCCGGGCACGCGGCTGCTGTCCCAGGCGCCGTCGCTACGCTCGCTTCTCGGCGACAGCAGCCAGGCGCTCAACGGGCTATACCCGTTGTTCGGCGTGATCGAGCGATATGACCGGCGGCGCCTGACCGGGCGGCTGATCACCTTTTCGCCGCATGAGATAATCCAGGGAATATCGGACCGCCCGCTCGCCGACGGCGACACGGTGAGGCTGTTCTCCTTCGCGGAGATCCGGTCGGCGGTGGCGTCCAGAGGCGTGCTCCCCGGAGGAGCCGGCCCGGCCGGACCGGCACCGGCCGGCGCGGGCGCCGTTCCCGGCGAGACGGCGCCTCCTGCCCTCCTGACCCTGCTGGCCGACCGTTCCGTCGATGTCCGGGGCGCCGTCCGGGAACCGGGCGCCTACCCGGTCGACGGAAGCGTCGGCCTGGACCTGCTCCTCTCGGCGGCGGGCGGACTGAACGATATGGCTGACCGCAACAGCGTGGAGATCACCGCCCGGGAACCGACGGGAGATCCCGGATCCGTGACCAGCGCCCGGCGGGTCGTATCCCTCGACGCGGCCAACGGGCTCGCGGCGGCCGTCGGTCCCGGCGACTCCGTCCGGGTCGACCCCCTCTTCAGCGACCGGGAGCCCTATGCCGTCACCATCGAAGGCGAGGTCAAGCGCCCCGGCAGCTTCGACGTGATCCGCGGGGAGCGACTGTCGTCCCTGCTGAAGCGGGCCGGCGGGCTGACGGATCAGGCATATCCGGCCGGCGCGATCTTCGCGCGGGAGAGCGTGCGCCGCCAGCAGGCCGAGTCCTTCGCGGCCATCGCCCGCAACATCGAGCGCGACATCTCGGTCGTCCTGGCGCGGCCGGACCCGCCGCCGGCCGCGCAGATCGAGCGGGCGCGCACCCTGTCGAGCGAGTTCCGCGATGCCCAGCCCATCGGGCGGATCACGGTTGAGGCGGACCCGGCAAGGCTTGCGCTCCGCCCGGAGCTGGACATCGTTCTCGAACCCGGGGACCGCATCTTCTTTCCGAAGCGCCCGCTGACCGTCACCGTCACGGGGGAGGTGCTCGCCCCCGCCAGCCTGCAATTCTCCCCCGCGAAGGACGCGGACGACTATATCGGGGAAGCCGGCGGCATGACCCAGTACGCCGACTCGTCGCGCGCGTTCGTGCTGAAGCCGGACGGCAGCGCCCAGCCCCTCAAGATCAGCTTCTGGAACCACGAGCAGACGACCCTGGTGCCCGGATCGACCATCATCGTGCCCCGGGACCCGGAGCCGTTCCACTTCTTCCGGTTCACCCAGAATGTCGGCGGCCTGCTGAGTCAGCTGGCCGTCGCCGCGGCGGCCGTGTTCGTGCTGACCGACCGATGAGAAACGACGCATCGCCCCCTCCGCTGTTCAGCATCGTCACGGTGGTGCTCGACGACCGTGAGGGACTGAGGCGGACGAGGTCGAGCCTGCGCCGCCAATCCTTTCGGGATTTCGCCTGGATCGTCGTCGACGGCGGGTCGGAGGACGGCACCCGCGACGACATCGTCCGCTTCGCCCCCGAGATCGCGTGGTGGCGCTCCGGACCCGACCAGGGCCTCTACGATGCCATGAACATCGGCATGGCCGCCGCGACCGGCGACTACCTGCTGTTCCTCAACGCCGGCGACGAGTTGGCGTCGCCCGACAGCCTGGGGCGGCTCGCGGCGGAGATACGGGCGAGCGCCTCGCCCGATTTCCTGTACTGCGACGCCCTGGAGCGCACCTCCGGGGGGACCCTGCTGCTGAAGCCGGCCAGATCGCACCGGACCGTCTGGTACGGCATGTTCACCCATCACCAGGCCATGGTCTATCGGCGTCTGGCGGTCGCCGACCTCCGCTACGACCTGTCGTTCACGGTTGGAGCGGACTATGCGTTCACGATCTCGGCGCTGTCCGTAAATCCCCGAGTCGTCCGCTTGCGTGAGCCTCTGGTCATTTTTGCAGCCGGCGGTCTGTCCTATGTGATGCATTCGGTCGGGCGGCGCGACCAGACCCGCATTCGCCGTCGCTACCTTCGCCTTTCCGTCATTTCCTGCTTTTTAATAATGGTGGTGCAATATCTGGCCATGCTCACGCGCCGCGGATTTCCGGTGTTTTACGAAATTTATCGATGCCGCCGGATGTACGAGTAGCCAAGGCACCACTCACACGTGTAGTATGAGCGAGACCTGTACTACGCTTATTCCATTTCCCTAACCAGATGAGGGTACGCTCGACAGGTTGCACCGTACTCGACATCATGCACGCGAAAGGTCTTGACATTTGAGCCATATAAGTCCTTTTGAAATCTAAATTTGTGCGCTACACCTTAATCGCCGGGCAAGTACTCAGGGGTAGAAGATGAAATCGAAAAAGTCCCAACCCGCAACTGCGAACACGATATCGCGTCGCGGTGAAGGGCCCCATCCAATCGACATTCATGTCGGGGCGAGACTCCGACTGCGCCGAACCTTGCTGGGCCTTAGCCAGGAGAAGCTCGGAGAGGCGGTCGGCATCACTTTCCAGCAGTTACAGAAGTATGAGCGCGGCGCCAATCGTATCAGCGCGAGCCGTTTGTATCATCTGGCACTGGTGCTCGACGTTCCCGTCGGCTTCTTCTTCGAGGACATGCCGACCGGGCAGCCGCTGCCCGAAGGCGCCGACGTCATCCATGAGCCGACCGAAACCGACGAATTCGAGTCGATGGCGAAGCGCGAGACGCTTGAACTCGTCCGCGCCTACTATCGCATCAGCGATCCGACCGTCCGGCGGCGTGCCTTTGAATTGATCAAGGCACTCGGAGGAGAAACCAAGGATAGCGATACGGCAGGTCCCTGAAGCGTCGGCTAGAGCACGGGTCCGCCGCGCCGGACCCGTGCCTTGACCGCGATCTGCCAGTAGTAGAAAGCCCTGGCGACGGCATAGTTCCAGCCGTCCACCCCGTCGAGGAAGCCCAGGCAGAGCACGTAGCTGTGCAGGAAAGCCGACAGGCCGCGCGCCGGCAGCCGGCGGAGAATTCGCTTGAGCAGGCGACGCGTCCCTTTCTCGCGCTCCGCCAGCACTCGGATGCGGCCGTCCGCGATCAGCGCCGCCTCCCAGTCGGAATAGCGGTTATGCCGGTCGAACCATGCGTATAGAGGCTTCGCATCGTGGTGGATCATCCGGCCGCGCAGACTTCCCGCCGGCCCGTCCAGCGAAGGCTGGTAGTGACCCTCGACCTCCCACATGCGTTCCACGTCAAGGTCGGGAAAGGGCGGAAAGGCTGCCCGGTACCGGTTCAACAGGACGAGCTTGCGGTTCCAGGCACCGAACCTCAGTGGCTTCCCCGCGAAGACCGGCTGTCCGGCGATGAAGTATCCGGCCGCCCGCGGTCCGGTTTCCATCAGGCGTGCGATCTCGTCGGCCAGTCCGTCGGACACCCGTTCGTCCGCATCCACGAACAGCACCCAGTCATTCCGGAACGGAAGCGTCTGCAGGCACCACTGCTTCTTCTTGGGATAGCTGCCGTTCCACCGGAACGGCACGACCCGTGCTCCCAGTTCCTCCGCCAGTGCGGCCGTACCGTCGCCACTGTCCGAATCGACGACGAAGACTTCGTCGAACCGGCGGAGCGCATGAAGGCAGATGCGGATATTGGCCGCCTCGTCGCGCGTCATGACGATGGCGGTGACGGGGATCACCGTCCTGCCGCCTTCACGAATTCGGACAGATCGGCGCTTCGGATGAAGACGAGGCAGAGTCCGGCCACGAACCCGGCCGCGGCGGCGATCGCCACGACGACGACCGGATCGGGCGTGTCCGGCACGGCCTCGGCCATGGCCGGTTGAATCAGGTTCGCGGCCAGGGGAAGGTCGACATCCATCATCATGGCGAACCGTTCATGGGAGATCAGCAGGGACCGAAGGGCCTCGACATGCCCGAGATCCTGCGTGACCGTGATCTTCCGGGAGATCTCGCCGATCATCCTGCCATTGTCCCGGACCGCCATGGAACGCAGTTGCCGTTCGGTGGTGGCATACAGCCGGTTCAGCAGAAGGCGGGCAAACTCCGGATCGGCATGCCGGTAGATGATCCGGCGGAGCGGCGTGGTGCCGACCTGCTGGACCCGCACCTCTTTCTGAAGGTATCGCACCAGGGTCCTGCCGTCCGGCTCGGTCCAGGGGATCCGGCCGACCAGTTCGTTGAAGAAGCGCCGCAGCCGCGCCACGGGCGAGTCGTCGGGCACCCAGGATCCCGCGTCGGCATCCCACATGGGCTCGAACGCACGGTGCATTATCTCCGGCGCGGCTGCGAGTTCCTCGGCCACGGGAAAGGACGTGACCTCGTAGAGGAAGCGCTCGTAGTTCGACATCGTCTCGCCGGCCCCCGGGATCGTCGAAGTCTCGCTGCCGGGCGGGATCGCCGGCAGCGGGGCGGCGCGGCCGAGCAGTCCGCCCGCGGCGGTCGGCCCGACGACCAGGGTGGCGGTGAAGACCGGCTCGATCTGGCGCAGCGCGAGCACGGCGCAGACCGCCGAGAGAACGGTGACGCCGAGAACGAGGCGGCGGCCGGCGAGCGCGATCTTCACGCCGTTCCGCAGCAGTTTCTGGACTTCCCCGAGGGGGCCGATCAGGTCCGTGTCGAGGGACATGTCAGCCGCCGGCGGTCATGCAGCGGGATGCCGGCGGTCGCACCGTCTCTCCCCTGGAGACCGTGCGGACGGCCGAGGCCGCCACGTTCAGGAAGGCGTCGGCGGCTCGATCGGCGGACCAGAGCGCGGCCGTCGCCCGCGCCCGTTCGCAGGCCGCCGCGTGGAAAACGGGGTCGCGGGCATGGGACAGGATCTCCGACACCAGCCCCTCCGCATCGTCGGGGTCGAGGACGGCGCCGCACCGGTTCTCCACCAGCATCCGTGCCGCCGCGCTCGCCGAGGGGCCGAGCAGGATGCAGGGCCTGCCCGCGGCGAGGGCGCCGGATACCTTGCTGGGAACCAGCATGCCCTCCGAGCGCCTGTCCATGACGGCGAGATGCAGGTCGGCAGCGCCCAGGCTGGCCGCAAGGGTTCCGGACGGCTGCAGGGGCAGAAGCCGCAGGTTCGGCGGAGCCTGCCGTTCGAGGATGCGCCTCACGCGCGGCAGCCCCCGCCCCTCCCCGATCAGCAGAACCGCGACGTCGGGTGCTGTCACGGCAAGGACGGAGGCGGCCTCGAGCACCGCGTCCAGCGGGTGGGCAAGCCCGAAGTTCCCCGAATAGGCCACCGAGAAGCGGCCCTCCAGGCCCAGCGCGGCCCGGACCGGATTGCCATCCCGAGGGATCGGATGGATCACCGGATCGGGCCAGTTCGGAATCGTAACGATCTTTTGGGCCGGTATGCCCTTGCCGGAAAGCCGGTCCGCCATGCAGGAGCCGATCGCGACCACGGCGTCGCATCGGCGCAGTGCCGCCGTGGCCGCCCGGTGCAGCAGCGACAGGACCGGCCGAGGCAGCCGGGCGCCGATGACGGGCAGCAGGTCCGGATAGAGGTCATGGGACCAATGGATGACGCCGCATCCCCAGCGCCGGCCGAGTAGCGGCCCGAGCACCGCGAGCATGGGCGGGTCCGTCATGGTGACGACCAGGTCGTGCCGGGGTATCCGCGACGCCGCGCGGTACAGGCGATGCAGGGCCGACAGGTAGCCGACGCCGTTCGGGCCGGAGCCGCCGACGCGGTCTCCCGCCCGGGTGACGGAGACCCCCTCGGGAGCGTCCGAGGGTGCATCGGGAGCTCCGCACGCCAGGACCGAGACCCGCCAGCCGCGCGTGGCGAACCGCGCTGCGAGGTCATGCAGGCAACGGCCGGTTGCTCCGCGATCCGGCGGAAACACACGATTTATGAAAAGGATGGACGGCTTGCACATCCGATGCGATCCAAACCCGCTCCGATACACGCATACAGAAGCATTCCGGTGTCGGGCAGGCAAGAAGATTAAGTCCCGGTGTCGCGATATTGCCCGGTCCGGGCGGTGACGATCGACAGGATCAGGCCGAAGCAGAGATACTTGAAGCTGGTATGGGCGAACAGGCCGAGCGCCAGGGATGGCAGCAGGCCGAACGCCAGCGTGGGTTCCCGCTTCATGAGCGCGACCAGCGGCGGCAGGAGCGAGAGAAGATAGGCCAGGACCGCCACCGCGCCGGCGATGCCGGTCTTCAGGAGCATGTAGGTCGCGAAGGAATGGGTGTAGGAGACCCACATCTCCCCGACCGCGGGGTTCCGCACCAGGGCTCCCCAGCCTGCGCCGAACACCAGGGATGCGGGAGAGGAGCCGATATGATCGGCGACGGCCACCGCCTCGGAAGCCCGTTCGTTCAGTCCGTAGGTTTCAGTCTTCCAGGCGATCTGCGCGGCCGTTCCGAGGATCGTGTCCTGCAGCATGGCGGCGACCCCGCCGGCCGCCAGGGCGACGGTCGCCAGGACCAGCGGGGTCCGCCGCCCCAGGACGAGGATCCGGCAAGCGACCGTGGCCGCCGCGATCAGCACCGCCGCGCGATGGACGGCACCCGCGAGCGCGGCCGCGGCGACGGCCCCCGCCGCGACCAACAGGGCCGACACCGCGATGGCGAGGACCGCCGATCCCGGGCGCGGCCGGCGGAACAGCCTCGCCGCCCCTTCCAGAGGCAGCCAGACCGCCGTGAAGAGCACGGCCGGGCTGTTCAGAAGATAGAGATCGCCCTCCGCCATGACGGTCCGCCCGACCGACGCAATGTCGACGGCTGGCCACCACCAGCGGATGGCGAACAGCAGGCCGACCCCTGCCAGGCCGATCGGCAGGAAACGGCCTGTCAGCGGTCCCGCCGGGGCCAGCAGCACCGGCAGGAACAGGAAGCCCAGCGGCACGATGTCGCGCACGACATCCTCGGGCGCCGCGCCGGCGAACACGGCCCCCAGCAAGGGGACCCAGAGGAGATAGAGGAAGGCTGCCGTGCCCACGACCTCGTGCAGCCTGGCTGACGGTGCGATCAGCATCAGGCCGGTCCCCACGCAGAGGGGACGGACCACCCCCAGGGTGCAGGCCAGTCCCGCGGCCACGGCCATCTCGGTCCAGCCGACGCCGGGCGGTGTGGGAGCGCCGAACAGGCCGTAGGCCGTCAGCGCCACGGCCAGTCCGCCGGCCCGGATCAAGTCTCCCGGTCCCCGATCGCGCATGCCGCCGCCCGTTCCCATGCCATCCCGCCGCATGTCGTCATGCGTGCCCGACACTGCGTGCATTTCCCGGAACTCCGCAACCGGGAGCGCGCGCCAGCGGCACCATGCCCCAGGTGTACCGGGGCGCCCAACTCAACCGTGGAACCGGATCGCATTGTAAAGTAAAGCTATGGAACCCTGCAGGCGTTACCCCATGGGGAGTACGTCGGGGGTCACACCATCGCGAAGTGAACGCCCATGACCGCCGGACTGAGACTCGATGAAATCAGCCTACTGGTCGTCGAGGACGATGCTTTCACGCGGAACCTGATCCTGTCGATCCTGCGGAACCTCGGCGTGCGCACCATCGCGGAGGCGAACGGCGCCGGGGTCGCGCTGGAGATGCTGGCGACCACCGACGTGGACATCATCATCAGCGACATCCAGATGTCCCCCGTCAACGGGATCGAGTTCCTGCGACATCTCCGCGCGGGCAGCAGGCCCGCCGGCGTCGTCCCGCCGCAGGCGCCGCCTTCCCGGATCCCGGTGATATTCCTGACCGCCCATGCGCAGGCCAAGCTCGTCGAACTCGCCCGCGCCGCGGGAGTCTCGGCCTTCCTTACCAAGCCGATCCGGCCGGCGCTGCTCCGCGACCGCCTGCTGCAGATCTCGGCCACGCTCGGCCGGCGGGAGCCCGAGCCGGCGCGGGGCGAACCCGCCCAGCCGGCAAGCCTCGATCTTCCGCCATGATCCGGATTGGTTTTGTTTCGGCCCCGCTGTACGTTTTCCGCGCGAGGGCGACATGATCGTTGAACGCGATGCGTTCAGTCTCGCAGGGGCGGCCCGCCAGATTGATCCTGACTCGGGCCGGCCGGCAGGTTCAACTCGGGGCGCCGCAGGCCCGCGCCCGACCCGGATGGAGAATCAACGATGGGCATCGCAGGGACTTCCGCCGCCACGACCCCGTACCGGGAACCGTGTCCGCTGCTGAGGGCCGCCGCGAGGGCCATGGGCGGCATCCTCGTCGCCGTCTTCGCGACCGTCTGGCTCGCCGCCTGCGACGACCCCAAGCCCGCGGACAAGGGCTCCATCGCCGACCGGAAGGAAAGCGCCGTCAAGCCGGCCGATCCCGTGCCGGAACGACGCCGGATCGCCCTGGTCATGAAAACCCTGACCAATCCTTTCTTCATCGAAATGGAGCGGGGCGCGCGCGTAGCCGAGGCGGAACTCGGGATCGAGCTGCTGGTCAAGACCGCCGCGCAGGAGACCTCCATCGAGCAGCAGGTCGCCATCGTCGAGGAACTGATCCGGCAGCAGGTCGACGCCATCGTCATCGCGCCGGGCGACAGCGTCAAGCTGATCCCGGTGCTCAAGCGTGCCCAGGCGGCTGGCTTGGCGGTGGTCAACATCGACAACCGCCTGGATGCCGAGTTCGCGCAGAAGGTCGGGATGGCCCGGGTGCCCTTCATCAGCGTCGACAACGAGAACGGCGCCTACCTGGCCGGGATGGTCCTGGCCGAGAACGTCTCCGTGCCGACGAAGGCCGCGATCATAGAGGGCATCCGGAGCGCCGCCAATGCCGAGGCCCGCAAGGCCGGCGCCCTGCGGGCCTTCGCGGCCAACCCGGCGATCACGGTGGTCGCCCAGGAGAGCGCGGACTGGAAGATCGACGAGGCATACGACGTCGCCAAGTCGATGTTCGAGCGCGAACCCGGCATTTCGCTGCTGTTCTGCGCCAACGACATGATGGCGCTCGGCGCCGCCCGGTACATCCAGGAAGCCGGCCGGCGGGATGTCAGGATCGCCGGATACGACGCCCTGAACGACGCCGTCGAGGCGGTCAAGAGCGGCGCCCTGGTCGCGACCATCGATCAGCAGGCCGGCCGCCAGGGCTATCTGGGCGTCACCTACGCGAACCGGATGCTATCCCGCGAACAGGTGCCGCTGGAGACGATGGTCGAGGTGCGCGTCATCACGGCCCGTCCAGAGAGGCCGTGACGCCGCGATGTGGCTGTCCCGCTTGAGGTTGAACATCACGCTCAGGTTCATCGCCTACCTGATGTTCCTCAGCTTCCTGCCGATCCTGGCGATCGGGCTGACCGCGATCGAGGTCTCCCGCTCGATCCTGGCGACCGAGGCGAGCCGCCACGCGGCCGAACAGGTCCGCGCCCAGCGCGACCACCTCCATGTCCAGATGGACCAAGTCGAGAGTCTGATCGCGAACATATCGGGCGTGGACGCGATCGCCGATGCGCTCAAGCTGGACGGCACCGCGCGGGACAGCTTCACGAACCTCGCGACCCAGGCCCGCATCGGCTACATCCTGAACAGCTACCTGAACATCAAGGGGCTGGTCTCGATCGACATCTTCACCACGGACGGGACCCACTACCATGTCGGCGACACGCTCGACGTCGGGCACATCCGCAAGGATGTCCGCGAACGCATCTACGACGGGGCGCTGGCCGGTTCCAGCACCGTCCACTGGGCCGGGATCGAGGACAACGTCAACGCCAGTTCGAGCCACCGCAAGGTGATCACCGCGGCCAAGGTGATGCGAAGCTTCGACCGGGCCACCCTGCGCGACCGGCCGGTGGCGCTCCTGGTGGTGAACTACAGCGTCGACCTGCTCTACCGGCACTTCCGCGACAGCGAAACGGAAGCCACGTCGCACATGCTCCTGGCCGACGCCGCCCGGCGGATCATCTACCATCCCGACCGCAGCCTGATCGGCGAAAGGATGAACGCGTCCTTCGCCGAGGGTTTTTCCGCACCGGCCGGCAGCTTCACCCACCCGATCGCCGGCCGGCCGGTCGTCGTGACGTACCTGCGTTCCGACCGTACAGGCTGGCTGATCGCCCAGGTCGTCGATCTCGAATCGCTCGACCGGCATGTCGGCACCATCAGCCGGGTCACCGCGGGGGTGATGGTCGTTTGCCTGGCCGTGGCGCTGCTGGCGGCGATGTCCTATTCGCGCAGCGTCGTGGCGCCGATCCGCCGCATCACCTCCCGGTTCCAGTCGCTCCAGGACGGCTCCGTCCAGGACCGTTCCGGTCCCGGCGAAAGGCTCCCGGTCCTCGGGAGCGGCGAGGTCGCCGACCTCACGCGCTGGTTCAATGCCTTCATGGACGGGCACGAGGCGCGCCGGCAGTCGGAGGCGGCCCTGCGGGAGAGCGAGAAGCGGTTCCGTGCCCTGCACGAGGCGTCCTTCACCGGCATCGCGATCCACCAGCGGGGGGTCATCCTCGAAGCGAACCAGGCCCTTTGCGCCTCCACCGGCTTCTCCTACGACGACCTGATCGGCCGCAGCGTCCTGAACCTGATCGAGCCGGCGGACCGTGCGCGCGTCTCGGTGCCGGTCCTGACCGGCTCGGCCGAACCGTGCGATGCCTCCGGGCTGCGGCGCGACGGGTCGTGCTACCCGGTGGAGCTGCGCTCGCGCCCGATCCCGTTCCGTGGCGTCGATGCCTGCGTCACCGAGTTGCGCGACATCACCGAACGCAAGCGCAACGAGGCCGACTTGCGCAAGGCGAAGGAGGAGGCGGAGATCGCGAACCGGGCCAAGTCGGAGTTCCTGGCCACCATGAGCCACGAGATCCGAACGCCCATGAACGGCGTGATCGGCATGACCGGCCTGCTCCTCGACACCAAGCTGGAGGAGGAACAGCGCCGCTATGCCGAGATCATCCAGGAATCCGGGGAGGCGCTGCTGACGATCATCAACGACATCCTGGACTTCTCCAAGATGGAGGCCAACCGCCTCACCCTCGACGAGATCGATTTCGAGCTTCTCCAACTGGTCGAGAGCGTCCTGGCGATCCTGGCACCCCGGGCCGCCAGCAAGCGGATCGAACTGGCCTATCTGGTCCCGGCGGAACTCCAGGGCGTATTCCGCAGCGATCCCGGACGGATCCGCCAGATCCTGCTCAACCTGGCCGGCAACGCCGTCAAGTTCACGGAAGCCGGCTGGGTATCCCTGGTCGCCAGCAAGGTCGGAGAGGCGAACGGGCAGGTCATCGTCCGTTTCGAGGTCAAGGATACCGGTATCGGCATCCCGGCGGAGGCCCTGCCGCGGCTTTTCACCATGTTCACCCAGGTGGACTCCTCCGCGACCCGCCGGTTCGGCGGGACCGGCCTCGGCCTCGCCATTTCGAAGCGGCTGATCGACCTGCTGGGCGGAACCATCGGCGTGCGCAGCGAGCACCGGAAGGGCAGCGTCTTCACCATCGAGATCCCGCTCACCCCCGTCGCCGACGGTTTCGGCCGTGTCTCGGGAAGGACCGGCATGGAGATGGCCGGCAAGCGGACCCTCGTGGTGGACGACCTCGCGATAAACCGGGACCTGCTTCAGCGCCAGCTCGAATCCTGGGGCATGGTCGCCGACACCGCGACCTCCGGCGCCGAGGCGCTGGCCATGCTGGCCGGGGCGAGCCTGTCCGGCCGCCCCTACGACATGGCGATCATCGATCAGATGATGCCCGAAATGACCGGCATCGACCTCGTCCGCGCGATGAAGGCCGACCCGCTCACCGCGGGGGTCGTGACTATCCTGGCGTCGAGCGACGGTTCGGAGGAACTGCGCGTCCTCGCCCAGGCGGCGGGAGCCGCGGCGACGGTGATGAAGCCTATCCGGTGCCACTACCTGTTCGACCAGATGTCCCGGGGCGCCCATCCCCCGCCGGCGGGACCGGCGGCCGTGGCCTCCTCCCCGAAGGCGGACAGCCCGGCAACCGCGGCGCCCGGCACGCCGAAGCGGCTCCTCGCCATCCTTCTGGCGGAGGACAACCTGATCAACCAGCAGGTCGCGGCGCGGCGGCTCCGCAAGATGGGCCACGCGGTGGACATCGCGAACAATGGTGCCGAGGCGGTGGAGATGGTGCGGTCGAACACCTACGACATCGTCCTGATGGACGTGCAGATGCCCGAGATGGACGGCTTCGAGGCGACCGCCGCGATTCGCAGCCTGCCCGGTGAGAAGCGGCGGATCCCGATCATCGCCATGACCGCGAACGCGCTTCCGTCCGATTGCGAACGCTGCCTGGCCGCCGGCATGGACGACTATATCGCCAAGCCGGTCCACCAGCAGATCCTGGTGGACATGATCGAGAAATGGGGGTCGATCGGCTTCGCCACATCGCATGCCGACGACCGGTCCGCCCCGGGGGGCGACGGCGCCGAGCCGCCGCCGGACCTGCTGGACGAGGATGGGATCCGGGAACTGCTTTCGGTGATCGGGGTGGAGGATTACCGCGGGCTCGCCGGCCAGTTCTTCAGCAGCCATGCGGCAACCCTCGGTGCGCTTCGCGAAGCGGCGGAGAGCGGCGACTCCGAGAGCCTCGACCGTCATGCCCATCAGCTCAAGGGAGCCGCCTCCAACCTGGGACTCGCCCGGCTCGCAGCGGTCGCCTCGGGCCTGAGGGAGGAGGCCGAAGATACCGGAGCGGGCGACGTCGATACAGAACAGGTCAATGCCAGACTTCGGGAGGTCGAGGTGCTGTTCGAGGCGTCCCGTCGGGCACTCGAGTCATTTTCGCCTTAGACGACGCCCGGTTCGAACTGCGCGTCTCCGACCACGCCGTCGCGGGCGCCGTTACGCAGTGCAGAAATTGGCCGCATCGAACTCGAAGTCGAGCAGGCCGACGAACAGGATCTCGTGACCTCCGCCCAGGCTCCAGGGAAGTTCCGGACGCCTCCTGCCTCAGGCGGGCGAGCGGATCGAAGCCGGCGCCCTCGCCACCGTCGATGATGTCGTTCCCGTCACCTCCCGCGATCGTGTCGTCACCGCCGCGGGCCGTGATGATTTCCCTTACGCTCAGACCATCGTTTTCGTTGGCCAGATGGTTCCGAGCAGGACATTCGGATCAGACCGCCCCGTCCTCATCCGCCATTGTCCAAAAATCCTCCTTGTGCCCGGACGAGCGGCACCGCTTAGATTGCCGGGATAGAAGAACCCGTATCGGATGATCCATGGCCAAGACCACCGTCGCCCTCCCGCTGCCCGCACAGCATCTCGGAACGGCAAGACACGTCACCGTGCATCGGTACGGCACACCCGGCGCGCGGCCCAAGGCTTATATCCAGGCGGGGCTGCATGCTGACGAAATCCCCGGCATGCTGGTCGCGCACCATCTGATCGCGCGACTCGACGAGGCCGACCGGAGCGGCGCCATCCGGGGCGAGATCATCGTCGTCCCGGTCGCGAACCCGATCGGGCTGGACCAGTACCTGGCCGGCCGCCTCCACGGCCGCAGCTCCCTGGAGCATGGACAGAATTTCAATCGCGGCTTCGCGGATCTGGTCGAGACGGTGGCGCCACGGCTCGAAGACAGACTCGGCACCGACTCGGCGGACAACGTCGCCGCCATCCGCGCGGCGCTGCTCGAGGCGCTCGGGGAAATCCGCACCGGGAGCGACGTCCAGGAACTGCGCCGGACGCTGCTGACCCTGGCGATCGACGCCGACATCGTCCTGGACCTGCACTGCGACCTCGACTCGTTGATGCACATGTATGTGTCCGACGATCTCTGGCCGGCGGCCGCCGACCTCGCGGCCCAGTTGGGCTGCCGGGCGGTGATGCTGGCCGGCGACAGCGGCGGCGATCCGTTCGACGAGGCGTGTTCCATGCCTTGGTGGAAGCTCAGGCTCCGCTTCGGCGAGCGGTTCCCGATACCGTCCGCCTGCCTCTCCGCGACGGTGGAGCTGCGCGGGAAGTCCGACGTGCAGGATGGGATCGCCGCTTCCGACGCGGATAACATCCTCCGTTTCCTCCAGCGCCGAGGCCTGGTCGCCGGAACTCCCGGCCCGGTCCCGCCGGCACGCTGTGCGGCGACGCCTTTGTCGGGCGTCGACCGCCTGATCGCGCCTCTGCCGGGGATCGTCGCCTTCCGGCGGGAAATCGGTGATTTCGTCAGGAACGGCGAGGTGGTCGCCGAAATCGTCGACCCGACGGCGGAAGATCCGCAGGCGGCGCGCACTCCCCTGGTCAGCCGCACCTCCGGTCTTTTGTGGTCGCGAACGCAGATGAAGATGGCGGCGGCCGGCGAAACCGTAGCCGCCGTAGCCGGGGCGATGCCTTTGAGCGACCGCACCTGGTCTCTCCTGGTCGACTGATGCCTGCGACGCCGGCCTTGATACCGGGCGGCGGAAACATGATTTCTAACTATTGAACCGCCGGATCGGACCCATTCCATGCTGAAGCATACCTCCGCCAAGGATCTTCCCGCCCACCTGCGCCTTTCGGAGGACCAGACCACCGAACTGGCGGACATGTTCCGCTTGATGAGCGACCCGAGCCGGCTGCGGATCATCCTTGCCTGCCTGGAGACCCCCGCATCGGTCGGCGACATGGCGAGCCAGCTCGGGCTTTCGGCGTCGCTGGTCAGCCATCACCTGCGTCTCCTGCGGGCCGGGCGCCTGATCCAGGCCGAGCGGCGCGGCAACCGCGTCTTCTACCTGATCACCGACGAGCATATCCGCCGGGTGTTGTCCGATATGGTCGACCACGTCGCCGAAAGCGAACCGGATCTGGAGGCCTGAACGCGGCGGCATGGCCCTCCGGGAAGTCCCGCAACCGCGCAACAAAATCTACATATCGTTTGACCCCCGAACGATCTTCATCGATAGTGCTTTTGTCATAGCCGGATAGCGGATCTGCATGGCCGCTGCCGACGACCCGGCAAGCCTTCTGACCGCCCCGCCCCGACCCGGGGGATCGCGGGGATGTGAGGAACCGATGGAGAGTTACCGATTCCAGCCCGGAGAGACTCCGGTACTTATCAGCCTGCCCCACGTGGGCACCGACCTTCCCCGGGAGATCGCCGTCGGCATGACCGACTGGGCGCATCAGGTGCCGGATACGGATTGGCATCTGGATCGCCTTTATAATTTCGCCCCGGCCCTCGGCGCTGGCTTTCTCGCGGCGACCCAGTCGCGCTACGTCATAGACCTCAACCGCGATCCGTCACGGAACGGGCTTTCCGGCGGTCGCGGCTTCACCGGATTGTGCCCTATCGGCACGGCCGACGACCTTCCCCTTTACCTGGACGGTTGCCAGCCCGACGCGGTGGAGGTCAGGCGCCGCATCGCGACCTACTGGCAACCCTACCATCGCCAGCTTCAGGCTGAACTGGCCGCCCTGAAGGATCGCTTCGGCATCGCGGTCCTTCTGGACGCTCACTCGGCCAGGGCCTCCGGCGATGCCCGGCGTCTCGGCCGGAACGACTTCAGCCTGGCCACGGTCGACGACACCAGCGCCAGCCCCCATCTCTCCAGGCGCCTGTCCAACGTCCTCGCCTGTACGGACAATTTCACGTCCCTGTTCGACCCGCGATCGGCGGGCGGCTACATCGCCCGCCACTACGGCCGGCCGGAAGACAACATCCATGTCATCCAGCTCGAGATAAACCAGGGCACCTACATGGATGAAACGCCGCCTTTCCGGTACCGCAGCGACCTTGCCGCGTCAGTTCGGCCCGTATTGGAGCGTTTCGTATCGGCCTTGGTGGAGTGGTCGTGGGAGCATGCCGAAGGCCGGCGGCAGCGCGTGGCGTATTATTGAGATGCGGCAGTCATAGATCATCGAACCTGCTTGCGTTGACAAGGTTCAGGCAGAGATTGGGAGCGGCTGGATAGTTCCGGCGGAGCGGTTTCTGACCAGGTTGACCCGTTCCACACGACCTGCCGCTCCACTCGTCGCGATGCGTTGGGCCACGGCCCAACCTACGATCGACGGTCCGCGCAACCTTCGCTCCGCGTAAACCGTAGGTTGGGCCGTGGCCCAACGCATCGAATCGCCTGTTCCGGGCGGGTCAAGCTGACCGGTGAACGCTCTAAACTGCCGTTAGCCCGATCCCGGAACAAACGCCGTGGAAAGCACCTTATCCAACGTGTGTTTATGACGGAAGCGCAACTGCGCTCGCTTGGCCCCGGCGGCTGCCTCATACATCCCGGCCTCATGGCGCAAGGAAAAAAGTGACGATGACGCGACGCTGCGGTCACAGGGCGGTAATGACCCCGGGTTGACTGCGTCAGTTCGCTAGTGAAACGCTGATCGATGCCGACTTCCGGCAGCAGCACACCCGGAGCCTGGGCGACGGCTCTGGCCGCCGGATCACCGAAACCCTTGGCAAGGGCCAGTTCGTTTTGCGCCATCCTTCCACCCTCGGCATCGCTGTGCTCGGCAGCGGCATCATCGCCATCACCTACGGTCTGGCCCGGTTCGTGTTTGGGCTGTTCCTGCCGGCAATCCGCGATGATCTCGGGCTCGACGCCACCGGCGCCGGGATCATCGGTGCCCTGCCCTTCGTCAGCTTCATTGGCGCCATTCTTATCGCACCGGCGGTGTGTCAGTGGCTGGGCCCGCGGCGAGCCGCGGGGTTGGCTGCGGGCTTGGCTGCGGCAGGCTTGTTGGCCATTGCCAATGCCCCTGGCGTGATGGTGCTGGGCATAGGTGTCGTCATCTGCGGCATCAGCACCGGGCTGTCGTCGCCGGTCATGGCCCAGGCCGTGCACCAAGCCGTGCACCCTGCCCTTCGCGGGCGGGTGAATGCCATCCACAATGCGGGCACGAGCCTGGGGGTCGCTTTGGGCATGCCGGCCATGGCCTGGTTGCTCGGGGCTTGGCGCTCCGCGTACATGGTCTTTGCGCTTCTGGCAGCGGTAGGGGCGCTGGCAGCACTGGCATACCTTCCGCAGCGCCCGGCTACGGAGGCTGCGCCGGGCAAGGGCGAGCCACTGCCGGCGGTCAGCCGCGAGCAGTGGCGGGCAATCGGGCGGCTCAGTGCGCTGGCTGGCTGCATGGGACTGGTCAGCAGCATCTACTGGGTTTTCGCCCCCGACCTGGTGGTTCGCCAGGGCGGGCTGTCCACGGGGCACAGCGCTTGGATGTGGCTGGCGATCGGAATGATGGGCCTGACGGGCAGCGCGGCCGGCGATCTGATCGACCGCCTGGGCTCCAGCCGGACCCACGCGCTGGCGCTGGCGCTGATGGCCTGTTCCCTGGGCTTGGCTGCCGCGGCGCCCAATGTGCTGTATCTGGCACTGATCTCCGCCGCGGCCTTCGGGGCCTCGTACATGACCCTGACCGGGTTCTATCTGGTCCAGGGCGTGCGGATCATGGCCGACCGGCCGGCTTTCGGTCCCGTCATGCCGCTCTTGGCCACCACTATCGGCCAAGCAGTGGGCTCCCCGCTGTCCGGCTGGATCATCGACGCCGGCGGCTACACCGCCGCCTTCATCGGCTTCGCCGCCTTCGGCCTGGCCGTGGCGGTGGCATCACGGGGCTTGGCGAAGTGGGGCTGAGCGAGCATTGCCCGTCATCCGCGAAAGCATCCAGGAAGCAGGGTCCTCCCTGCCCTGTCATCGAATCCGAGCGCTGGTCCCACGGACCGGCCGCGCGGCATCAAGTCCCGGCCTGGCCGGTCCCACCCACCCGTTCCGGCGAGGAAGCCTCACCGGGCCACAATCCCTCCCGGTCGGCGCGTCGGTACAATTCCTCCACGACGCTTCTAAGCGCCGGATCGATCGCCATCGGCAGGTCGGTCCGCTGGTAGGTCCGTTCCCGCGCGATCCCGTTCTCCCGCCACGCCCGTCCACCGGAATTGTAGTTCTGCGCGAAGCCCTGGAGCCGGTCGATCGCCTTGGCGAAACGGGCCTCGGGAGTTTCCCCGGCCTCAAATTCGCGCCACCACGCATGCAGGCTGGCTCCCAGGTCAGGGGGCAGTTCGGCGAACAGGCGTTCCGCCGCCGCGATCTCCCGCTCGGCCTGCCCGACGCAGCCGGCCTCGTCGTAGGCATAGGTATCCCCGGCATGGATCTCGACCAGGTCATGGACCAGGACGAGCGTGAGGACGCGCCCCAGGTCGACCTCGAACCCGAGTTCCCTGTGAAGCAGCAGGGCGAACAGCCCCATGTGCCAGGTATGCTCCGCGTCCGTCTCGCGCCGCGAGCCGTCGGCTATGTAGCCCCGCCGCTCGATCGTCTTGAAACGGTCGATCAGCAGCAGGAAATCGAGAATCTGCGCGAGGCGCGGTTCAGCGGTCATGGTTCTCCCCTCTCCCCGGGCTGGGAAGAGGGGAGATTATCATCAGCCGCCGGAGGTTCAGCCGACGATGTTGTAGCCGCCGTCGATGAAGGCGACCGACCCGGTCAGCGACTTGGCCGCGTCGCTCGCCAGGAACGCCGCGTAGGCGCCGACATCCTCGATGGTGACCAGATGGTGGGTCGGGGCGCGTTCCGTGACACGGGCCATCAGCTCGTCGAAGCGATCGATGCCGGATGCCGCGCGGGTCGCCAGCGGGCCGGGCGACAGGGCATGGACGCGGATGCCCTTGGTTCCCAGTTCGGCCGCCATGTACCGGGTCACGCTTTCCAGCGCGGCCTTGACCGGCCCCATCAGGTTGTAGTGCTCGACCACCTTCTCACCGCCGTAGAAGGACACCGTCTGCAGGCAGCCGCCGTCGGTCATCAGCGGCTCCGCCAGCTTGGCCATCCGCACGAAGGAGTGGCAGGAGACGTCCATGGCCAGCAGGAAACCCTCGCGCGAGGCATCGACGACACGGGCGTGCAGATCCTCCTTCGGGGCGAAGGCGATGGAATGGAGCACGAAGTCGAGCTTGCCCCATTTCTCCTGGATCGCGGCGAATACCGCTTCCAGCTCGCCTTCCTCCCGAACGTCGAGCGGCAGGAACAGCGAGGCTTCCAGCTCGTCGGCCAGCGGCTTGACGTGCCGTTCGGCCTTGGCGTTGAGATATGTCACCGCCAGCTCGGCGCCGAGCGCCCGGAAGGCCTTGGCGCAGCCGTAAGCGATGCTGCTGTCATTGGCAATGCCGACCACAAGGCCGCGCTTGCCTTCCAAGGTAATGAGCGACATTCAGGCTCCTTATCGACCCGCGTTTTGATTGTGCAGCGCAGCATAGGCGAGGTTTGTTAATGCTTCAATGCACGGAACGATTACGGCTTGGTGACATCAGCATCCAGGAACTAGACTAAATGACGCACCCCCCGTTCCGCACAGATATCGGCATACTCCACTATGAAGAATGATCCGGCCCTGCTCTCCGCCACTGAACTTCTGGTTCTCTATCGAAGCCGCCGGCTTTCCCCCGTGGAAGTCACCCAAGCCTGCCTCGACCTCATCGCTGCCGTCGATGCCGAACTCAATGCCTTTACCCTGGTCGATGGCGACGCGGCGATGGAGTCGGCGCGCGCCAGCGAGGAGCGCTGGCTGAAAGGCAAGCCGCTTGGCCTGGTGGACGGCGTTCCGACGACCATCAAGGACCTGCTCCTGACGAAGGGATGGCCGACGCTCAGGGGCAGCAAGGCGATCAGCCCCGACCAGCCGTGGGAGGAGGATGCGCCGGCGACCGCCAGGCTGCGCGAGCAGGGTGCGATCCTGCTGGGCAAGACGACGACTCCCGAATTGGGGCACAAGGGGGTGACCGACAGCCCGCTGACCGGCATCACCCGCAATCCCTGGAATCCGGCCATGACGCCCGGCGGGTCGAGCGGAGGCGCCGCGGTGGCGGCGGCCACCGGCATGGGAGCGCTGCATGTCGGCACCGACGGCGGCGGATCGATCCGCATTCCCGCGTCGTTCACCGGCATCTTCGGGCTGAAGCCGAGCTTCGGCCGGGTTCCGGCCTACCCGGCGAGCCCCTTCGGCACGGTATCCCATGTCGGTCCGATGACCCGGACCGTGCCCGACGCGGCGCTGATGCTCCGGGTCCTGGCATGTCCCGATCCGCGCGACTGGTACGCCCTGCCCCCCGTCGACAAGGATTATCTGGCGGGACTGGACGGCGGCGTCGCCGGACTGAAGGTCGCCTTCGCGCCTACCCTGAACGGCGCGCCGGTGGACCCGGAGGTCGCCGCCCTCGTCCGGCGCGCGGCCACGGAGTTCACGGACCTGGGCGCCGAGGTCGAGGAGGTGATGCTCGACCTGCCGGGCACCACCGACGTCTTCTTCGCCCACTGGTCGGCCGGCGCCGCAACGGTGATGGCCGGCTTCACCGAAGAGCAGAAGGCGATGATGGACCCGCATCTCCGCGGGTTCGAAAGCGCGGGCGCGTCGCTTTCGCTGCTCGATTACCAGCAGGCAGTCCTGGCGCGCGCGCGCCTCGGCATGCAGATGAGCCTCTTCCACCGGCGCTACGACATCCTGCTGACGCCGGCCATGCCGATCCCGGCCTTCGAGGCCGGCCAGAACGAACCCAGCCGTCCGGACGAGACCGGCTGGATCGACTGGACACCGTTCAGCTATCCGTTCAACCTCACCCAGCAGCCCGCCGCCTCCATCCCCTGCGGCCTGACCGCGGCGGGCCTGCCGGTCGGGCTGCAGATCGTGGGGCCGATGCACCGGGACGACCTCGTGCTGCGGGCGGCACGCGCCTACGAGATGCAGCATCCCATTGCGCTCCCGCCCGGACGATCCTGACCGCCATGCCCGCCGTCCGGCGTACCGGCCCCATGCGGCGCAAGGGCGACCTGCCGACGAAGCCCTGCGCCGTCTGCGGCCGGCCGTTCGCCTGGCGGCGGAAATGGGCCGCCGTCTGGGAGGAGGTGAAGTACTGTTCCGACGCGTGCCGCCGCCGACGCCCGCCGGGTGTTCCCGACGATGTTACCCCGCCATAGCCGGAGCAGCCATGCGCCCTGGATTTGAACTCCGCGACCTGTTCAGCCGTTACTGGATCATCGAAGGGGCAAATCCAAAGGGATCGACATCATGGGCATCATCGGTACAATCATTATCGGCCTGTTGGCCGGCATCGTCGCCAAATTCCTGATGCCGGGCCGCGACCCCGGCGGCTTCATCATCACGATCCTGCTCGGCATCGCCGGAGCTTTCGTCGCGACCTATCTTGGCCAGGCCATCGGCTGGTATCGGGCCGGCGAAGGGGCGGGCTTCATCGGCGCCGTGGTCGGGGCGGTCATCATCCTGGCGATCTACCGCATGATCGCGGGCCGCTCGCGGGCGGCCTGACGCACGCTTCCGGCGGGCGACGGACATCGGACCGCTCCGGCCCAGGCCGGAGCGGTCCGTTTTCGTTATACCCCCTGGTAATCAGTGCAGCAGCATCTCGGGCAAAGGCGCGAACACCGCCTGAGAGATGGCATCCTGGACCGCGTTGCTCGTGTAGGGTTTCCGGATGACCGGACCCAGGCCCTCTTCGTCGAGAAAGCGCAGATCGCCGGCATAGGCGGTCACGAAGATCACGGGGACGGCGAACCTTTCGCGCAACATGCGCGCCACCGATATGCCGCTTCCCCCGCGCGCCAGGCGGATGTCGAGTACGGCCAGGGTCGGGCTTTCCGCGTTGGCCAGCGCCAGGGCCTCGGGCTCCGTCGCGGCCAACCCGCAGACGACATGGCCCATGCCGCTGATCATTTCGCTGAGATCCACCGCGGCGAGGGCATTGTCCTCGACCACGAGGACCCTCGCGGTCATCGCCAGCCGCAGGAACTCCCGGATCGCGGTCAGCTTCTCCGTCGCCTCGGCCACGGTCAGGTCGACCAGCTTGGCGGCCTCGGCCACCGGGAGATCCTCCAGGGCGACCAGCAGGTAAAGCCGGCGTTCGATCTCCGGCCGGCGAGCCAGCGCCCGCTCGATCGGGTGCGGCGACCTGTCCGGCCTGCCCTCCCCGTCCCGGTCGAACAGCGCGTGCAGGAGAGCATAGAGACCGCCCGTGGAAGCCAGCGGCACGCCGAAGCGGGTCGGCGCCATGACGGCGATCTCGACGCAGCGTGTCACCAGGTCGTCACCCCGCTCGACCGACCCGGTCAAGGCGCGCGCGTAGCGTCGGAGGCTCGGCAGATGCTCGTTCAATTCCCGTGCATAGACACGCATTGGCCTTGCTTTCCTCGGTCCTTCCACCGCTGAGCGGAGGACACATTAGGCACCGAAGCAAGCCCTGTCATCAAGTTAAGTTTGTTTAACGTTCCGAGACACCCTTCTCGTTGAGCTTGCGCGTCCGCCAGAGCCAGGGCGCCTCGACCCGTCCGGCCCACATGCCCGCGCGGCGCGACTGCGCCCGGGCTTCGAGCCCATAGTAGTCATGGCTGAGATGGCTATAGGCGAAGGCCCAGCCGCGCACGAGCATCGCCGCCGCCAGATCCTTCCCCAGGACCCTGCAGACGCCCACCCGCTGCTGCGAACGATCCAGCTCGCTGACCCTGCAGGTCACCGGCCCCAGATCCAGCATGGATTGCAGCTGGTCGCGCGCCGCGGCGAAGCAGTCGTACTCGACCCCTCGCAGGGATCGGCAGATCTGCCCGGCATCCGGGGCATCGATCCCGCGCAAGCGCACCATGGTGCCGTTCAGCGTGAGCAGGTCCCCTTCCATCGCGCTGCCGCTCCCGGACATCTCGGACAGCGGCGCCGCCGCGACGGAAGAACCCCAAGTTGCGGCAAGTAGGATCAGCAGCAGAACGAATGGTGGCACAGGTATGCGGAGCATGACCGACACTAGCCAACAATTGGTTAACGTTGCTTTAATGGTGATTTCATGATCCGGTCGGTTTTTTTCTTCGCAGGTGCGGCAAAATTTTGCGGCACAGGAAATCATCTTTAGGGTAAGCTGTCATGATCTGTCCGGGAGCGAACCGCGACAGGGTTCATCCCCGGCCAAGCCGGCCCGGACAGCCGTTCCTCCAAGCATCCAGGATACTTCGACAGAATGCTTTCACGAAGCCGCGGACGGAACTCCTGACCATGGATCCGGCGGGTCAATACATGGACGTGCTCTGGCTCAGCGTCGCCGCCATCCTCGTCTTCCTGATGCAGGCCGGATTCGCGTGCCTCGAAGGGGGCCTCGTCCGCGCCAAGAACAGCATCAACGTCGTCATCAAGAACCTGGTCGATTTCCTAATCGCCGCCTTCAGCTTCTGGCTGATCGGCTTCGCCCTGATGTTCGGGGCGAGCTGGGCCGGCCTGATCGGCACCAGCGGATTCCTGTTCGACGGAGGCGAGACGCCCTGGTCGGGAGCCTTCTTCTTCTTCCAGATGATGTTCTGCGGCACCGCCACGACGATCGTTTCGGGAGCGGTGGCGGAGCGGATGCGCTTCGCGGGCTATTTCCTGTGCGCCGCGATCCTGTCCACCCTGATCTATCCCGTGGTCGGACACTGGAGCTGGGCGGGCCTGGAGACGGGCCAGGCCTTCGGCTGGCTCGCGTCCCTGGGCTTCATAGATTTCGCCGGATCGACCGTCGTTCACAGCGTCGGCGGCTGGATCGCGCTGGCGGCCATCCTGGTGATCGGCCCGCGGTCCGGCCGCTTCGGTCCCGAGCCCGGCTCCGGAATCAAGGAGATCGAGGGACACAACCTGCCGGTCGCGGTGCTCGGCGTCTTCCTGCTGTGGGTCGGCTGGTTCGGATTCAATGCCGGCAGCACGCTCAGGCTGAGCCCGGAGATCCCCCGCATCCTGATCAACACCGTCCTGGCGCCCGTGGCGGGCGGCCTCGCGGCCCTGCTGATCACCTGGGGCGTCCACCGCAAGCCGAAGGTGGAGATCATCATGAACGGCGTGCTGGCCGGCCTGGTGGGCATCACGGCTCCCTGCCATGTGGTCGGTCCCGGAGGGGCCCTGGCGATCGGTGCGGTTTCCGGGATCATCCTGTTCGTCGGCATGCGGGTGCTCGAGGAAGTCCGCGTCGACGACGCCGTGTCGGCGGTCCCCGTCCACCTGATGTGCGGGATCTGGGGAACGCTGGCGGTGGCCCTGGTGGGCCGGCCGGAGCTGTGGAACAACGGCCATACCCGCTGGGAGCAGTTCCTCATCCAGCTCGGCGGCGTCGGCGCGATCGGCGCCTTCTCGTTCGGCGGCGGCCTCGCGCTCCTGTGGCTGATCAACCGATTCTATCCGCTTCGGGTGTCGCAGGAGGACGAGCGGATCGGCCTCAACGTGGCCGAGCACGGGGCCAACACCGCCCTGCTGCGGCTGCTGGTGGAGATGGACCGGCAGAGGCGCGACGGCGACTTCTCCCGCCCGGTCCAGGTAGACGCGGAGACCGAGGCCGGGCAGATCGCCACGCTGTACAACCGCGTGCTCGAACGTGTCAGGGTGGAGACCAGGCGGCGCGAAAAAGCGGTGCAGGACATGCGGGTCGCCAAGGAGGCCGCGGAAAAGGCCAACAAGGCGAAGTCGCACTTCCTGGCCAGCATGAGCCACGAGCTGCGCACGCCGCTGAACGCGGTCATCGGCTTCTCCGAGATGATCAACCAGGAGGTCTTCGGCCCGCTGGGCAACGAGCGGTACCGCGAGTACATCACCGACATCCACGCCAGCGGGACCCATCTGCTGAACCTGATCAACGACCTGCTCGACCTCTCGAAGATCGAGGCCCGGAAGTACGAACTGAACGAGCAGGAGATCGACCTGGCCGTGATCGCCCTGGCGGCCGGCCGCTTCATCCAGAAGCCGGTGCATGACAAGCGCCTGAAGTTCAACACCCATATCCCGCCGAACCTGCCCATCCTGCGCGGCGACGAGCGGGTGTTGCGCCAAGTGCTGCTCAACCTGCTGTCCAATGCCGTCAAGTTCACGCCGCGCGGCGGCTCCGTGGATCTGAAGCTGGAATGCGAGCCGGACGGCCGCGTGGCGATCACCGTCAGCGACACCGGGATAGGCATAGCCCGGAAGGACCTTGCCCGGGTCATGGAGCCGTTCGGGCAGGTCGACGGCAAGCTCCAGCAGGAAACCTCGGGAACCGGCCTCGGGCTGCCGCTGACCCGGTCCCTGGTCCGCCTGCACGGCGGCACCATGGTCCTGCGCAGCGAAGAGCATGCGGGCACCCATGTCACGGTCCGGCTGCCGCTGTGGCGCGTCGTGCGCCGGGGCCGCCACGTCGCCTGATCCCCGGCCTGCGCCGCGCCCGGCACCCCGGCCGGCAGAGCATCCCGCCATTGCCAAACCCGTGGCGGGGCGCTAGCCCTGCTGCCTGCGCCGGGCGTCCCGTTCCGGTCCGCGACAGGAAACGCGCAATGGCACAAGCCTCACTTGCCCCGACCGGCCGCCCGGCATGGATGCGGCTGATCCCGGCGGTCTTCGTCCTCCTCTGGAGCACGGGCTTCATCGGGGCCAAGTTCGGGCTGCCCTACGCGGAACCCCTGACTTTCCTGCTGATCCGCCTCTCGCTGGTGGCGGCCGTGCTGGCCGCGGTAGCGCTGGTGACGCGCGCGCCCTGGCCGCGCCGCTGGAGAGACGCGCTCCACATCGTGGTGGCCGGCCTGCTGGTCCACGGCGTCTATCTCGGCGGGGTATTCACCGGCATCGCCAACGGCCTGCCGGCCGGCGTGGCGGCCCTGATCGTCGGCCTCCAGCCCCTGCTCACCGCGGCGGCATCCGGGCGGGTGCTGGGCGAAACCGTCAGCGCCAGGCAGTGGCTCGGCCTGACGCTCGGGCTGTGCGGCGTCCTGCTGGTCGTCTGGGAGAACCTGTCGCTGCAGGCCGGCTACCTGTCCGGCGTGGCGCTGTGCGTCGCGGCCCTGGTCGGGATCTCCGTGGGAACCCTGTACCAGAAGCGGTTCTGCGGCGGGATGGACCTGCGGAGCGGCACCGCCCTCCAGTACGCCGCCACGAGCGTCGTCCTCCTGGTCCTGGCGATGCGATTCGAGACGATGGAGGTCCGCTGGACCGGAGAGTTCCTGTTCGCCCTCGCCTGGCTCGGGCTGGTGCTATCGGTCGGCGCGGTGTTCCTGCTCTACATACTGATCCGGCGCGGCGCCGCGGCGCAGGTCGCCAGCCTGTTCTACCTCGTGCCTCCGGCGACGGCAGTCATCGCCTACCTGATGTTCGACGAGCGCCTGGGCATCCCGGCGCTGGCCGGGATGGCGCTCGCCGTCGGCGGCGTAGCGCTGGTCAACCGGCGGCGGTGACCCGGCGACCGGGCCCCGTCAGGCGGCGCGGCCGAAGGGATGCTGGACGGTCGGCAGGTTCGCCAGATGCAGCAGGATATCGTCCGGATCGCCGATCTCCGGTGCCGGGCTGTGGATGGCGGCCACCTCCAGGCGCGAGCGCAACCCAAGGGCGGCGAGTGCCGCATAGATCGACTGGACGGTCATCGCGTTGGTGATCCGGCTGTCGATGTCGGTCCCGATCAGCAGCAGCGCGAATCCCCCGGTGGCCAGCGACGCGAACATGCCGCTTTTGCCGAAGGCCCGCTGCACGGCCATCGCCCCCTGCTCGGCGTCGACGTCGGTCAGGACGATCTTGAAAAGGGACAGGTGCAGGCTCGTGCTGCGCAGCAGTTCGAGGGAATGGGCGAGCTCGGCCATGTCGGCCGTTTCCGTTCCCCCCTCGGCCGGCTGCCGCGATCCGCGCGTGAAGCTGTACTGATATACCGTGGGCTTTTGAACTCCGGTCTCATCGCTATCAGGCAGGGACATGACAGTCCATCCGTTCGGTATACGTTAGCTGCCACGATATAGGGGTATCCCCATCGCGGTCATGTGGCAAAGCTGTGATATGGCCGGCGCGCACAGACACCTCCTGTGTTACCGCTTCCGGCGCAACCCTATAGCGCCATCGGCAGGTCGACCCTGATCAACAATCCTCCGGCGTCCCGGTTCCTCGCCGTGACCCGGCCGCCGATCGCCTCGATGTTCCGCCGGACGATCCACAGGCCGATCCCGAAATGGAGGGAGTCGCCGGTCCCCGCCGGCTGGACCGGCTGGTCGAAGGGAACGACCGTCCGGCCGCCGTCGGTGCCCGTCGCGTCCAGCGTCCGGTGTTCCGCCGCGTCGGTCGCGTCGCGCTGCGAAAAATACCGCTCGAAGATACGCTCGATATTGGCGGGATCGACCCCGGGACCCTCGTCCTCGACCGTCAGCACCGCCATGGTGCCGGACCGCGCCAGGCGCACCTGGATGCTGCCGTCGACCGGGGAGAAGCTGATCGCGTTCTCCACGATGTTCTCGACGACGGTTTCCAGCAGGTCCTCGCCGGCCCGCACGACGACGTGCGGCGTGATCAGCAGCCTCAGGTGCAGGCGCCGTTCCGCAAGCAGGCCGGCATATCCGCTCAGCATGTCCTCCAGCAGCTCCGACAGGTCCACCTTGCGGCGCGGCGGCTCCAGCAGGTCGGCCGCTGCCTCGTCCATGCGCCGGGCGAAGGACACCAGGCCGTCCAGCCGGTCGAGCGAACGGTCGATCATGTCGATGGCCCGCGGCCCCCGTCCGTCGCTGCCGGGAATGATCCGCTTCAGGGGCTCCAGCGACTGGCGGATCACCGCGATCGGCGTCTTGAACGCGTGGGCGTTGTCCTCGGCGGCGCGGCGCAGGTTGTCGGCCGAGCTGCGCAGGGTGTCGACCAGCCGGTCGAAGTCCTCGGCGACGCTGCGCAATTCCGGCACGGTATTCTGCTCGGCGAAGGAGGACCGGCCGTTGCCGTCATGGTTCCCGATCTGGCGAGCCAGCAGGCCGAAGCGCCGCAGGTTGCTCCAGACCCCCAGGAACAGCAGCAGCACCAGCGCCGCCATGGCGAGGTAGATCAGCGCCGCCGCCTGGACCTCCGGCGTCTGCCAGTAGGGCTGGCCGATCGAGGACCCGAGATATGTCGGCGTCGAATGGGACGTCACGACGGCCCAGCAGCCGAACGGGCTGTTGATCGGGGTGATGGAGGTCAGCACCTCCAGCGCGCCCGATGCCGTCTGGAGCCGGATCGCCAGCGGCTGGTTGCCGCTGCAGGTATCCGCCAGGCGGGCCAGGATGCCCTGTTCCAGCAGGCGCTGGCGCTCGATGTCCAGGTTCGCGTTGGGGGCCTGCGGCGCCGCGCCGACATAGTAGAAGCCCTGGGCTCCCGGAACCCCTTTCGGCCGAAGCAGCAGCTTCAGCCGGGTGTTCTCGTCGGCGAACCGGGCGAGTTCCTCCCCTAGGCGCGTCAGCAGGCTGGCGTCCGCCTTGGCGAGCAGCGGCTCCAGCGCACGGGCGATCAGCTGGCCTTGCTGCTGGGCGCTCTGGAGGAGCAGCGTCTGCTTGTCCTCGTCGGCCGCCCGGAACTGCTGGTAGATCAGGATGGGCACGGCGATGAAGACGACCGAGACAAGCACCAGCCGGCTGGCCAGCGAGCGCAGAAGCCAACGGCCGCCGGTCTTCGCCCGCGGCTGCGCCATCAGGACTCCGCTCCCGTCTCCGTCCGTGGGCGCCCCGTCAACTCAAGCCTCCCGCATGCCCCCGCAGGTCGTCGTCGCCGTCCATCTCGCCGCCGACCGGATCGTCGCTCCAGCGGTAGCCGAACCCGGGATAGTTGTCGATCAGGTCGAAATCGCCGTCCACCATCCTGAACTTCTGGCGGATGCGCTTGATGAAGGCGCGGACGTTCGCCCGGTACCCGGCCGGACCGTAGCCGGCGACGAATCCCTTGCCATGCACCAGGTCGTAGATCTCGCGGTAGGAGATGTCCTCGCCCGGCCGGGTCGCCATCAGCCGCACGATGTTGAACTCGGTCAGGGTCAGGTCGACCCGGGTGCCCTTCCAGAAGGCCCGGCTGCCGTCCAGACGCAGTTCCAGCTCGCCGCGGTTGAACAGGTTGGGGTTGCCGCCGCCCGCAGGCGCCGCGCCGGCCTGCGCACCCGGCGCCGCGGCGGGATCGCCCTCGTCCGGGCCGGTCTTGCGCCCGCCCAGGATGAGTTGCATGCGCTTCAGCAGGATCGGCAGCGACCGGGATTTCTCGACGAAATCGACGGCGCCGCCGGCCAGGGCGGCCTCCTCGTAGATCTGGTCCGACAGCACGGTCAGGAAGATCACCGGAACCTCGATGCCGCTGGCCCGGAGCTGGCGCAGCACGTCGATGCCGTCCATCTTGGGCATGCGCCAGTCGAGCAGGACCACGTCCGCGTTGCCGCCGCGCAGGAAATAGTCGAGCGCCGGGGCGCCGCGGTCGAAGGGGATGACCTCGTATCCCTCGTCGGCCAGGTTCATGCCCAGCGACTCCCGGAAAAGGTCGTCGTCATCGACCAAGGCGACCTTGGACGGCACGGCGCCGGCAGCCGGGTTAGTTGATACGGTTGCCATGGGCCGTCTGACGGCCTGAAGCCTGGGCGAGGAGTTGTGCGAAGCACCGTTCATGGACATTGGGGGCATCGTCGCTGCTCGTCAGTTCATAGGAAAGGGCACGGAAGTTCTGCGTGGTCATCTCCATGAAGAAGAAGACGCGCAAGACGCAGGAGGGAGTGGCGTATTGCCAGTATTTCGCGGGCGGGACGTCCTCGGTCCAGGACGGCTCGCCGAGAAGCCGGACGGTGGCCTGTTCGTCCAGGCCGACCAGGGCCTTGGGGCCTGGATGGTCGGAAGGCGGGGCGGTCGCCGACGGATCCGGGGAAGCGGGAGTGGCCGGGGACGGCAGGGCCTCGGCGGGCGCCGGCAACGGCTCGGGCAAGGGGGCCGCGGGCGGCACCATGACGACGGAGCCGCCGTTCGCCTCCGACTCTTCCGGAGCGCCCCGGCGCTCCGCGGAGACGCCTGGGTCGGGCGCGAAAGCGGTGCCCCGGCTCGAATCGGCTGCGTCGGGCACCGGCTTGCGGCTGGCGGGAACGCCGGCGGCCGGGGCGGCCGAAGCCGGCGGCTTCGGCTTGGGCCTGGGTACGGGAGTTTGGGAGACCTCTGCGGCGGCGGGCGGCTCCGCACGGGTGATCAGGAGCGGCACGGTTTTCCCCTGCTCAACGCAACCAGTCAGCATAATAGCCGACATCGAGACAATAGCCGCTAAAATACGCAATGAATGCCCCCGAGCGGAGACTCCCCCGCTTGTCCAGTCCAAGGCATGCAGCACACCGGCACGACAAATGCTTTTGTCGAGGTACAGGTTGTGCGTATCTGCATTTTGTCGCCCAAAGTTATACAGCGTTACGTTCGGCGTTGGCTTCACCATCCACGCTGTATACATCGTATGACTAATGAAGGGCAAACTGGTGAATAGAAGCTTAAGATTTTTCCCAATTCGGCACCCTTACCACCATTGCGCTGGGGAAAACGACAGGCAAAGGCGGCGCGGCACCGTCAATCAGGCGGCGGGGCCGACTTCCGTCGATCCCGCCGCCTCCCAGTCGGATGGGCAAAAGCACGTTCCAATCCGTCGGACACGCCGCGGAGGCTTTGCCATCGGGATATCCGACCGCGTTCCCGGCCGGCGACATCGCGCGCCGGGCTGGTCAGGCGGCTGGGTTCCTGAGGCGGGAGTGAGCACCGCGCCGCAACAATCCACCGCTTGACGGTCCTATACTGTCGATAGTGACAGGACGGGTCAAGCCTTGGGAGACGCCAAAGGTTTACGCATTCGGTGCAGACCTAGCCCGTTCGAAGAAAGGTTCCGGGCCGGGCAAGGCGCCCCTGCCATCCGGCACCCCTTTGGAACTCAAATCCGTCGCCCGCTGTTCCTTGGGAGAACTTAAGTCAGAATGCGTGAACGAGCGCAATGAAGAACAGCGTCATGAGGAGGTCCTGAATATGGCTACGCGCGACACGAATGGGTCCCTGGGCGGTTCCCCGGGCAGTTCCACCGGGTCGGGATTGGGCGCCTCCCGCAGCGGCGCCTCCACCGGCGGATCGATCCGCGAGACCGCATCCAACACGGTCGAACAGGCTAAGCAGCAGGCCGGGGAAGAGGGCAACCGGCTCACCGGCGCCGCCCGCACCCGCGCCCGCTCGGCATTCGAGCATCAGCAGAATCGCGTCGCCGACAGCATCGGCAGCGTGGCGCAGGCGCTTCACCAGGCCGCGGACCAGCTCAGCGAGCGGAACGAGGACATGGTTGCGCGCTACACCGACACGGCGGCCCAGCGCATCGAGCAATTCGCCGACAGCCTGCGCGACCGCGACCTGGACGACCTGATCGGCCAGGCCGAGCAGTTCGCGCGCCGCCAGCCGGAGCTGTTCCTCGGCGGCGCGGTCGTGGTCGGCTTCGCCATCGCCCGCTTCCTGCGCACTTCCGGCAGCCGCTCGGCGCAGTACCGCGGCAGCACCGGCCAGGGCGGTTACGGCGGCAGCTACGGTAGCGGCAGCTATGGCCGGCAGACCGGCGGATACGGCGGCAGCGCCAGCGAGTTCGCCCGGCGCGAAACCGGCAGCCGCGGCTATTCGACGGGCACCGGCACCTCGCCGTCGGGCGTCGGCGGCACCTCCGCCGGAAGCTCCTCGGGAACCGTGTCCGGTTCCGCGGGCGCGGCCACGACCGGCTCCCCCGCCGGAACGGCCGGAGTTTCGGGCATGGGGGCGGGCAGCTCCGGTCTTGGCGTCGGAACCGGCAATGCCGGCGGCGCGGGCGCCATGCAGCGGAACACCGGCGTCGTCGGGACCTCGGCGCGTGATGAGCGCTCGACCAGCTCCCTCGGCACCGCGGTTCCTTCTTCCCCCAGCACCGCTTCGACGGTGAAGCCGGATACCGAAACCAAGGGGACGACCCCGCCGCGGGGGACCACGCCATGACCGGCAGGCCGGACGACAGCTTCCGCGGACAGGATGATCCGCAGCGGGCTGGTGGCGACCGGCCGCTGACCGGATTGCTGACCGAGCTTGCCAACGAGACCACCACCCTGGTCCGGAAGGAGGTCGAGCTCGCCAAGGTCGAGATGTCCGAGAAGGTCAACCAGGCCACGACCGGAGCGGTCTCGCTGGCCGCGGGCGGCATGGTCGCCTTCGCGGGCGTCATCTTCCTGCTGCTCGCCCTGACCTACTATCTGGCGACGCTGATGGAGCAGTGGCTGGCCGCGCTGATCGTCGGCGGCGTCGTGACGGTGATCGGAATCATCCTGGTGTCGATGGGCAAGAGCAAGCTGGCGGCCAAGAACCTCCAGCCGCACCGCACCATTTCGACCCTCCAGGACGACAAGGACTGGGCTAAGGCGCAGATGGGCCGCTGACGGGCCCGCCGGCCGGGACAGCCTGGCCGAACACTCCACAAGGGCGCGCCTGCCCCATTCCGGGGCGGCGCCGCAGCCCGCAACCTATCAGGCGGAACATCATGAACAGAACCTATTACGAGAGCTACGGCAACCATCCCCACGACGACGATGACCGCTCGATCCTCAGCAGCCCGGTGCCGCTGGCGCTGATCGGCCTCGGCGTGGGATGGCTGGTGTGGAGCAACACCAGCCATCCCGGCGTCGACTCCCGCATCCGCGACGCCCGCCGGCGCGCCCGCCAGTACGGCAACACCGCGCTGCACCGGGCGGAGGAACTGCGCGACCAGGCCCTCAACCGGGCTTCGGAGTTCCGCGACCAGGCCGCGAGCCGCACGTCCGAGTGGCGCGACGAGGCGACGAACCGCGCGTCCGAATGGCGCGACCAGGCCGGAAACACCGCCCAGTCCATGCGTGACCGCGTGCAGAGCCGGAGCGGCGGCCAGGGGCAGGGCTTCTCCGACTATTCCGGCGGCGGCTCCGGCCGGCAGACCGAATATCGGGAGCGGGCCCGCCAGTACGGCGACAAGGCTTCGCGGCGTGCCCGTCAGGGCTATGGAAGCGTCATGGGGCTGGTCGACGAGCATCCGCTGATGGCCGGCATCATGGGCATCGCGGTCGGCGCGGTGCTGGGCGCCAGCATTCCGGCCAGCCGCTATGAGAACGAGTTGCTGGGCGAATACAGCGACGAATTCTACAACCGTGCCCGCGAGTACGGCAGCGAGGCGGTCGACCGTGCCACCAGCGTGGTCCGCACCGCCGCGGAGGCGGGAGTGGAAGCCGCTCGCGATGCCGGCCAGGACGAGGCCCAGAAGCAGGGCCTGACCGCCGAGCAGATGCAGAAGCGCGCCGAGGAGAAGACCGGCAACGCCTGAGGCGGATTGCCGGACTGACCTAGCCGACGAAGAGGGGCGCCGCCGACCGACCGGGTCGGCGGCGCCTTTTTTCCATCCGGAGCCCGGCTCAGTAGAGGCCGACCGCTTTTCCGTCGGACGGCACCTCCGACGAGGTCCCCTGCCCGGCCGCTTCCAGCACCGCCGCTCGGGCGCCGGCCGCCATCAGATGGACGTCGGAGGCGGCGGTCACGAACCGGTAGCCCAGTTCGACCATCCGCCGGGCGTAAGCCGCGGAACCGCAATGGATTCCCGGCATGACGCCGCGCGCCGCGGCCCGCTCCCGGATGTCCACGATCACATCGTAGAGCGGCGGCTCCGTATGGTCGAAGCCGAACTTGCCGGTCAGCGCGTAGCAGAGATCCGCCGGACCGATATAGATCGCGTCCAGCCCCGGCGTGCCGAGGATGTCGTCCAGGTTCTCCAGCGCCTCCTTCGTCTCGATCATCGCGAAGACGACGACGCTGGCGTTGGCATGCTCGGGATAGTCCCCGCCCGAGGTCAGCATCGCCCGGTTCGGCCCGAAGCTCCTGTAGCCCTGCGGCGGATACCGGCAGGCGCCGACCAGGCGCTCGGCTTCCGCCCTGCTGTTCACCATGGGACAGATGATGCCGGCGGCGCCGGCGTCCAGCGCCTTCATGATGTAGCCCTCGTCCAGCCAGGGCACCCGAACCAGCGGCGCCACGGCGGTGGTCGAGATCGCGGTCATCATGGCGACCGAGGCGCGGTAGTCGATCACGCCGTGCTGCATGTCGATGGTCAGGCTGTCCCAGCCCTGATGCGCCATGGTTTCCGCCGCGTACCCGTCCGGGATCGACAGCCAGCAGTTCAAGGCACTGCCGCCGTCGCGCCAGATCGAGCGAAGTCTGTTCTCTTTCATGTATCCTCCCCTTGTCGGGCCGAGCTTAAGGGGTGAGGCCGGGGCGTCAAGCCGCACGTTCCGCCGGCACTCGACGGCTGAAGTCCTCGAAGAGCCGGTCATAGGTCTCCAGCATCCCACTTTCGTCATATTCCCGGGCGACGCGGGCACGGTTGGCGTTGCCCAGGCGTCGGCGGAGCGTCGCGTCGGTCAGCAGGCGGTGGAGCGCCGCGGTCAACGCCGGCTCGTCGTCCCGGCCCACCACGAGCGGGCGGTTCTCGTCGGTCACCATGGCCTTCACGTCGCCGACATCCGTCGAGACGACGGGCCGGGCCGCCGCCATGGCTTCCAGCAGGCTCAGCGGCATCTGCTCGGTATCGGACGAGATCGCGAAGACATCGAGCAGGCCGAGCGCCCGCTCCGGATTCATCATGTTGCCCGCGAAATCGACCCGGTCCCCGATGCCGAGGTCACGGGCGGCCGTCTCCAGGGCGGGACGGTCGGGACCGTCGCCGATCAGGACCAGCCGGGCCGCCGGCTCCGGCGGCAACGCCGCGAAGACGCGCAGCAGGCGACCGAAATTCTTCTCGCGGCGGAGCGTCCCGACCGACCCGACCAGCAACTCGCCGGGACGGCGCGGCGGCAGCGCCGTCCCGTCGGGAGCGGCGGCGAACCGGGCGCAGTCGATCCCGTTGGGGATGAAGCGGACGCGCCGGCGCGGGATCCGCCAGCTCTCCAGCGCGATCCCTTCGAGCAGACGGCTCGGCACGATCACCTCCGTGGGACCGGCCAGAGCCACCCGGCGGAACCAGATGCGCCGGCGGAAATGCCGCCCGACCGCCTCGTCCGGCCCGAACCCGTCTTCGAAATGCAGGTGGGGGCAGCGGGCGGGAAAGCGGTTCGCCAGCCCCCATTCGACGGCTCCCCAGGCATAGGTCAGCAGCAGGTCGGGCCGCCCGTCCTTCAGCACCCTTCGGAAGCGAAACAGGTTGCCCAGGCTCAAGGCCCTGCCCTTCCCGACCTCCACCGGAAGCACCGTCACGTCCAGCCCCGGGTCCAGCCGGTCCAGGCAATCGGTATTGCCGTCCACCGCGACGATGGTATGCCGGTATCGGCGCCCCAGGCGATTCACGATCTTGGCGAACCGTATCTGCTGCCCGCCCACCTCGAAGGAAGAAAAGACATGAAATAAATGCGATGGATCGCGGGTTACCACCTCGGGAACATTTGGGTGGAACTGTGGAGATGCGGCCCGATCGGCGATTGTCACGGCGTCTCTTCTTTGGCTAGGGTCGCGGCAAGTCAGGAGGCACGATGTTCCACCCGCGGACAAGCCGCAAGAAGCTCGAACAGGTTATCCGGACGCTCGATGCGGCGGCCCGAATTGGTCACGGGACGGATGCCGGCGGGTTCCGCGTCACCACGATCGGGGAGCGGCGCACCACCGCCCGGTACGATGCCCTGATCGAAGCGCTGGAGCAGGGCATGCGGACGAAGAAGTTCGACCTGTCCCGCGACGACGCGCGGCTGCTGGTCACGGCGCTCGACCTCTACAATGTCCGGCGGACCGACGGCGTCGGCCAGGCGTGGGACGAAGAAGTCGAGCAGCTTTTCCAGGAGCTTCAGACGCTGTTCGCCAAGACCTACGGCGAGGCGCTCTACGCCGCCTGACGGCCGGAACATCGGGGGAGTAGCTTAATCGGGAAAGCCCTGTCCTCCGGGACAGCAGTTTCAGGTTCAAATCCTGGCTCCTCCACCACCCTCCCGGAACCTCATCACCGCCCCAGCAGCCGGCGGCGGATCAGGCGCGGCAGGTAGCGCCGGAGCGTATGGGCGGCACCGCACGCCGTCGTCGGATCATACGCGGTGACGGTCCACCGCTGGCGCCGCTCCGGCAGCCATTCCCTTTTGTAAGGGTCGTCGCCGCAGCCGAAGTCGATCTCCTTGATGTCGCCGGCCCGGAACGCCTCGCGCACCATGTGGCGGGTCAGGATCGAACCGGCGGACAGTTTCCGGCGGTTCTCGGCATAGGACAGCTTGAAGATGGTGGCGCGACCCCGCCAGACGATCCAGAGCTGGGCGGCGACCGGTTCGCCGTCCGCCAGCAGCACGCCGACCCGGACGGCGCCCACTTCCAGCCCAGCGCGGATCAGGCTCGGAACGAAGAGCGGATAGGGCTCCGGCTCCTTCCAGGACAGGGCGTGCACCTGCTCGTACAGGGCGGTCGCCCGTTCCGAGTCCGCCGCCGACCGGAAGATCTCCAGGTCGACCCGATGGTCGCGCCGCAGCGCCCGCTCCTTGCGCTCGACGGTGTTGCGCAGGCGGGCGCCGCGCCCTTTCCAGTAATCCTCGAAACTGCCCGCGACGGGACTGAACCAGTTGCCGAAATCCTCGACCGTCTCGACCAGGTACCCGGCGCGGCCCAGTCCCCGCCGCAGTCCATCGAGCGCGGCGGTTCCCCCGTCCAGCGCCGAGAACACCAGCCGCGCGGGGCGCGGATCGCGGCGGCGGACCTCCCGTCCCCAGGCCGCGAATGCCTCGGCCACATCCGCCGTTCCGGACAGGATCGGCCCGAAACGGCAGGTGTAGTAGTTGCCGAGCCAGGACAGCTGGACGCCCCGGAACGGCCCAATGGCGTCCGGCCGCTCGCGCAGCGGCAGGACAAGACCTTCCGGGGTGGCTTCCACCGACAGGCGGTCACCGGGATCCAGGCACGTCTCCGCGAAGACCCGATACCAGGCGGCGGTATCGTAGAAGTCGCCGTCCGCGGCGTCTGGCAGGACGGCGTCGAGGATGGCCGGATCGCGGTGTATCACCGGAATTTCAGAGCTTGCACCCGATCACGGCGTATTCCGGGCCGAACGGCAGGAACGGAACGGCCCCGCCGTACCGGACCGCCACGTTCCAGAAACCGGCATCCCTGACCGTTCGGCGGGCCTCCCGCGCGCCGAACGGCCCCTCCCCGCCGGTCGGCTCGAACAGGACGAGCAGTCCGCCCGGCTTCAGCACCCTCAGGAGGTCTTCCAGGAGGGGCGGCCGGTGTTCGGAAGAAGCCTGCGTCAGGGCGCCGAAGCCGGTGACGACATCGAAGCTGTCGCCGGCATAGGGAACCTTGATCCCGTCGAAGCGCCGGTAGTGGGCCAACCCGCCGAACCGCGCGAGGGCGGGCGCCGGGCGCTCCGGCTCCAGGCACACGAGGCGGACGCCCCGGAACAGGCTGCGATACCAGGGCACCGCCTCCGCATTGCCGACCGCGATGTCCAGGATTCCGCTGGAGCCGGGGAAAAGCTCCCGCAGGTCCCGCGTCAGGCGCAGGACCTCCCGCACGCGGCGCTCCGCGCGGGCTTCCTCGTCGCTCAGGTCGAACCGCCCGGCGCGGGCGCCGAACGCGAAATCCTGGATCGACATGTCAGGAAGCCCGGCGCGCCTTGGTGTCCTCGGCCATGCGCCGTTCCCAGGCGAGGGCTGTTTCCACCATTTCCTCAAGGCTGTCGTGGGCCGGCTTCCAGCCCAGCAGTTGGTGGATCCGGTCGGCCTTGGCGACCAGGGCCGGCGGATCGCCGGCACGGCGCGGCGCGTCGTTGACCGGCAGGGGACGGCCGATCACCTTCTCCACCGCCTTCAGCACCTCGCGCACCGAGAAGCCCCTGCCATAGGCGCAGTTGACCAGCAGGTTTCCGCCCTTCCGGACCAGGTGGCGCAACGCCAGCACATGGGCGTCGGCGAGGTCCGAGACATGGATATAGTCTCGGATGCAGGTGCCGTCGGGCGTGTCGTAGTCGGTGCCGAACACGGAGATTGCGGGGCGCAGCCCCAGCGCCGCCTGGACCGCCACCTTGATCAGGTGCGTCGCCGCCGGGGTGTTCTGACCGGCCCGGCCGGCCGGGTCGGCGCCCGCCACGTTGAAGTAGCGGAGGATGCCGGTGTTCAGCCCGTGGGCCGCCGAAGCGTCGCGCAGCATGTGCTCGGTCATCAGCTTGGACTGGCCGTAAGGATTGATCGGCCGCGTCGGCGACTCCTCGTCGATCGGATAAGCCTCCGGCTCGCCGTAGACGGCGGCCGTCGAGGAGAAGATGAAGTGCTTGACGCCCAGGCGCACGCAGGTCTCGATCAGCCCCAGGCTGTTCTGCGTGTTGTTGCGGTAGTATTTCAGCGGCTTCTCGACCGACTCCGAGACGACGATGCTGCCCGCGAAATGCATGATTGCGCCGACCTGGAAGCCGCGGATCACTTCGGCGACATGCTCGGTATCGGCGATGTCGCCTTCGATCAGCGGGACGCCGTCGGGCACGGCCGACCGGATGCCGGTCGAGAGATTGTCGAACACGACGACCGGGAAACCGGCATCCTTCAAGGCCAGCACGGCATGGGATCCGATATAGCCGGCGCCGCCGGTGACCAGAACGACCGGATTTTCGTCCATCAGACATTCCTAGAGAGTAATGGATTTTACACAATCAAGTGCTCATTCGCGATTATCGCGCCTGAGCCCTGATATCTGAAGAACGCGAAGGAATACCGGAAAAATTCATTCACTCTGCGCAGGGACAACCGCCTATCCCGATGCACCGGCACTGACACGCACGCCTAATACGTTGGTGTTAATCCTCTATGGAGAGGCTTGCGGTACGTCCCGGTTCAGGTACGTACTTCCCGCAGTCCGGGATCAGCAATTCCGGAGCTGACGTTCTTCATGCCCCCCTGGGGGATTTCAGGGTGCAGCCATGCATCGGGACCCATCTCCGACATTACCCAAGCCGCCGCGGATCATCCCGCCGCGGGCGCGCCTCGTCGTCTTCAGCGACGACTGGGGCCGTCATCCCAGCAGCGCACAGCATCTGGTCCGGCATCTCCTGGAGCGCTTCGACGTGGATTGGGTCAACACGATCGGCACCCGCCGCCCCACCCTGTCGCGCGCCGATCTGGCGCGGGCGCTGGAGAAGGCGGTGTCATGGACCCGGCCCGCCGGCGTCGCCAAGCCTGAAGTGCCGGAAGGCCCGGCTCCCCGGGTCCATGCGCCGGCCCACTGGCCGGGCTTCAAGACACGGGCGGAGCGCGCGCTGAACCGGCGGCTGCTCCGCAGGGCGCTGGCACCTGTCCTGGAGCGGGACCCCGCCCCGGCGGCCGTCATCACCACGGTGCCGATAACCGCCGATCTGGCCGCCGATTTCCCCGGCCTGAACTGGATCTACTACTGCGTGGACGATTTCGCCGAGTGGCCGGGACTGGACGGCGGAACGCTGCGAACGCTGGAACGTGACCTGCTGCCCCATGTCTCCGGCGTGATCTGCGTTTCCGAAGTGCTGCGCCAGCGCCTGTCCCGGTTGGGCTTCGACGCCCGGCTCCTGACCCACGGGATCGACCGGGACCACTGGAGCGGCGTGCGCCGCCGGCCGCTCTGCGGGCCGGGCCGGCGGCCCATCGCGCTCTACTGGGGACTCGCCGACCGCAGGCTGGACGCCGACATCTGCCTGACCCTGACCGAGACCTGCGACCTGAGGATGGCCGGCCGGCACCACGACGTGGACGAGCGGCTGGCCCGCAGCCCGGCGGTCACCTGGCTGGGTCCCGTCCCTTACGACCGTCTGCCGGGCCTCGCGGAGGATGCCGACGTCCTGGTGATGCCCTACGCCGACCTGCCCGTCACCCGCGCCATGCAACCCTTGAAGCTGAAGGAATACCTGGCGACCGGCCTGCCGGTGGTGGCCACTCCCCTGCCAGCCAACCGGGCCTGGGCCGACGCCATGGACCTGACCGCCGATCCGACCCGGTTCGCCTCCCTCTGCCTGGCCCGGGCGCGCCGCTCGCTGCCGCAGGCCCAGGCGCTGGCCCGCACCCGCCTTGCCGGGGAAGGCTGGGACGCCAAGGCGGCGCAGTTCGAACGCTGGATCACCGCATCGTCATGAACATCATCACCCCCCTTGATGAGACCCCCGCCGACGATGTCACGGTGCTGCATACCCGGATCGTGACCGGGACCGGCGGCGGACCGGAAAAGACCATCTTCAACTCGCCCCGATACATGCGCGGCACCGGCTACCGCGAGCTGGCCTGCTACCTGCGGCCGCCCGGCGATCCCGGCTTCGAGGTGCTGCGCGGACGGGCCACCGCCAAGGGCTGCCCCCTGATCGAGGTGGACGACGCCTCCGCCTTCAGCCCGGCCAGCCTGCGCCGCCTGGCGGCCATATGCCGGGAGAACGACGTCAAGGTCTGGCACGGCCACGACTACAAGACGAACCTGTTCGGCGTGCTGCTGAAGCCGCTGCTCGGCTTCAAGCTGGTGACGACGGTCCATGGCTGGGTCAAGCACACGCCCAAGACGCCGCTCTATTACGCGATCGACCGCTGGACGCTGCCGCGCCACGACCAGGTGATCGTCGTGTCGTCCGACCTGTACGAGCGCTGCCGCGCCGGCGGCGTCCCGGAGGACCGGCTGCACCTGATCGAGAACGCCATCGACACCGAGGATTTCCGGCGTTCAGGCCCCGCCGCCCTGGCCGCGGAGCGCGGCCGTCTGCCCCCCGGGCGCCTTCTGGTCGGCGCCGTCGGGCGGCTGTCCCCGGAGAAGGGGTTCGACCTGCTGATCCGGGCGGTTGCGGCGCTGATCGACGAGGGCCTGGACCTGGAACTGTGGATCGCCGGCGAGGGCGAGGAGAAGGCTGCCCTGGAGGCGCAGGCTGCCGCCACGGGACACGGCGACCGCATCCGGCTGACGGGCTTCCGGTCCGACACGGTCGCCCTGTTCGAGTGCTTCGACCTGTTCTGCCTGTCCAGCCTGCGCGAGGGCCTGCCCAACGTGGTGCTGGAGGCGATGGCGATGGAAGTCCCGGTTCTGGCGACCCGGTGCGGCGGCATCGACGGTTTCGCCCGCGACGGCTCCGACATGCTGACGGTCGAAGCCGGTTCGGCCGAAGCCCTGGCCGGCGGCCTGTGCCGGCTGGCCGGAGACCCCGCTTTGCGCCACCGGCTCGCCGGCGCGGCCCGGCGGCGGATCGAGGCCGAGTTCAGCTTCCGCCGCCGCATGGACCGCATGGCCGAGGTCTACGGCCTCCTCTGGTGAGACCCGCCTCAGCGGCGCGCGGCGAACACACCGGCTGCGACCAGTCCGGCCGCGGCCAGCCCCGCGAGCATCAGGGGCGATCCGCTCGTCTGCTGCCGGTAGCCGCCGGACGCGGCGGTCCCCTGAGGCACCGGCCGGAACAGCGAGCCGTGGGTATAGGGCGACGGCGCCGCCCGCTTGAAGTAACGGCGCAGGCCGCGCGCCATCACTGCCTCCGTCAGGGCCGGCGCCATGGTATGGGCCAGCTTGGTCAGCGGCGCCAGGGCGCCGACGCTGACGCCGCGCCGGGGACGCAGCGCCAGCCCGACCATCGCGTCGGCCACGCGCTCCGGCGGCACCAGCGGCGATCCGGGCTTCAGTTCCTTGCCCATGTAGTTGCCGCCGTGCTGGTACCCCGGCGTGTCGATCACGGCGGGGAACACGTTGCAGACATGGATGTCGGGCCACTCCTCCAGTTCCAGCCGCAGGCTCTGGGTAAAGCCCTCCAGGCCGAACTTGCTCGCGGCATAGGCGGCGGCGAAGGGCGGCGCGATCCAGGCACCGAAGGAGATGTTGGTGATCAGCGTGCCGTGGCCCTGCTCCAGGAAATAGGGCAGCACGGCATGGGTGCCGTTCATGCTGCCGAACAGGTTCGTCTCGATCACCTGCCGATGCGAGGCCATGGGCACGTCGGCGAACGGGCCGACCAGGCCGATGCCGGCATTGTTGATCCAGACGTCGATCTCGCCGAACCGCTCGGCCGCCTCCTCCGCCAGCAGGCGCATGTCGTCCAGTTCGGTCACGTCGGACGGAAGGGCGATCACATCGGCGCCATGGCTCCGGCACTCGGCGGCGACCTCATACAGCGCCTCGTCGCGCCGGGCGGCCAGGGCCAAGTTGGCGCCCTGCCGGGCGAAGGCGACGGCGGTCGCCCGGCCGATGCCGCTCGATGCACCGGTGATGACGATCGTGGAGTTCCGCAGGCTGCGCATGGGATGGACTTTCTGTCTTGGATAGGATTCCCATGACAACAGCGCCGGCGCCCGACCATCCCATGGAAGCCCTTCCAGCGGAGGGGCGGCGTCCCGCCGCCCAAGGTGCGCGGGACGCGCACCCTCCCCGGCTATCGCGCCGAAACCTGCCGGTACTTCCCGTCCTGCCAGGAATACATGACATAGGCCGGCTCGGTCAGGTCGCCCTTGTCGTCGAAGTCCAGCGATCCGATCACCGTCTCGAAAGTCCCCTCGCGCAGCGCGTCGGCCACCGCGTCGGGCTCCGGTTCGCCGGCCGCCTCGATGCCCTGGGCCAGCACCTGCAAGGCCGCGTAGCTGTACAGCGTGAAGAAAGCCGGATCGATGCCGTCGGCGCGGAGCTGCTCGACCACGGGAGCGGCGTTCGGATTGGCGGTCGGGTCCGGGCTGAAGGTGAACAGGGTGCCGGCCCCGTTCTCGCCGGTGATCGCCCAGAAGTCCGGGTTGGACAGGCCATCGCCCGCGACCAGGACGGCGTCCATGCCGGCGTTGCCCATCTGGCGCACGATCTGGCCGGCCTCGGCGTGGTAGCCGCCGAAATAGACCGTGTTGACGCCTTCCGACTTCATCTTGGTGACCAGGGCGGAGAAGTCGCTCTCGCCGGGATTGACCGAGCCGGTCATGACCGGCTCGATGCCCTTCTCGGCGAGCCGCTTGGTCGTGGCCTCGGCCAAGCCGCTGCCGTAGGCCTGCTTGTCGTGGAGGATCGCGACCTTCGGGTTCTCGATATGCGCCGCGATATGGTCGGCGGCCACCCGGCCCTGCTGGTCGTCGCGCCCCGCCACCCGGAAGACGTTGTCCAGGCCGCGCTCGGTCAGCACCGGCGCGGTCGCGGTCGGCGAGATCATGATGATCCCTTCCTCCGAATAGACGTCGGAGGCCGGCACCGACGGCCCGGTGCACATGTGGCCGATGACGAACTGGATGCCGTCGTTGACGATCTGGTTGGCGGCCGTGACGCCCTGCTTCGGGTCGCAGGCGTCGTCATAGACCTTGACGCTGATCTCCTCGCCGTCGATCCCGCCCTTGGCGTTGATCTCCTTCGCGGCGGCTTCGACGCCGCTGCGCATCTGCTCGCCGAAGGATGCCATGGAACCCGTCACGGCGGTCACGACGCCGACCTGGATCTCCGCCTGCGCGGCTCCCGCGGTCGAGGCGAGCATCGCCAGGGCCGCGAGGGAAACGGACGTCCTGTACATCTTCATTGCCTCCTACCCGAACTCTTTCGCTCTTCCCGTGGACTGCCGGCCGTCACTGGTCGTTCCGCTCCGGACCGATGATCGTCCCGGCTTCCGCGCCGTACTCGAACTCCGGCGCGTTATCCAGTTCCTCCTCGTTCAGGGTCGCGATGAGGGCATTCCCCTGCGGATCGACCTGGACCCGGTCCCACGGCAGCGTGACCAGCTCTTCCCCCAGGCCGAGCAGGCGCGTCCGGGACATGACCAGGCTGGTTATCGCCGGGCTGCCCGGCTCGGTCACGAAATCGCGGACTTCGCCGATGTCCTCGCCGGCGGCGTTGCGGACGTTCCAGCCGACCACGTCCTCCGGCATGCGGCCCGCGATGGTCGGGACCTCGACGACGCGGATCTGAGGCTCCCCGGTGGTCTCGACCTGCACCTCGGCGGGCGCCGATTCGATCCGGATCTCCGGTTCGGCCGGCCGGACCTCGACCGTGCCCTGGCCGCGGACGACGGCGCCGGCCGGTGCCTGCTGCTGCGGCGGCGCCGGGGCCGCCTGGTCCTGGGCGAAAGCCGGAGCGGCCAAGGAAAGCGCCAGGGCCGGCGCCAGGAGAAGCTGTCTCTTCATGGGTTTTACTCCTGATTGCGGCGCGGGTTCAGCGGGCGGGGCCGACGACGGCGTTGGCGCCTTCGGCATAGTCGTGGCCGGGAGCGGCTTCGAGCTGCTGCCGGTCCATCGGCAGGGTGACCGGCCCCTCCTGCGGCTCGGCGTTAACCTGTCCCCACGGGACCGCGATCTCCTTGGGTGCGCCGAGATAGCCGCCGACGTCGACGATGGCGGTCTCCACGGTTCCGGCCGGCCCGAGCAGGAAATCCCGGATCTGCCCGACCTGCTCGCCCTGGGCATTGACCACGGGGCGCCCGATCATCTGTTCCGGCGCCACCCCGGCCACCGGAGCGTCGGCGGGCGCCGCCTCGGGCGCCTCGGCGACGGGTGCGGGTGCCGGCTCGGGGGCGGGAGTGGGAGCCGGTACGGGGGCCGGCACGAGCGGCTGGACCTCGACCTGCGGTTCGGGCTGCTCGATGACCACCTGCGGCTGGGCCTGCTGCACGTCCACCTGGGGCTGCGCCTGCTGCACCGTCACGCGGGGCTCCGGCTGCTCGACCTGGATTTCCGGATCCGCCTGCTCGATGATCACCTCGGGCTCGCGCTGCCGCACGATGACCTGGGGCTGGAACTGGCGGACCGTGATCTCGGGCGGCGGCTGGCGCACGATGATCCGGGGCGGTGCCTGCCGGACGATGATCTGTGGCGCCTGCTGCTCGATGATGATCTCCGGCGGCTGCTGTTCCACCGTCACTTCCGGTGCCGGCTGCTGCACGTCGACCGACGCCGGGGGCTGCTGGACGTTGATCTCCGGCCCCGGCGGCTCCACCACGCGGTCGGGCTGCTGCGCACCCGCGGCCGAAGCCCAGGACCACGCGGCCAGCGCGGCGGTCGTCATCATCAAGCTCTTGCGCATCCCACTCTCCGACAGTCGTCTATCGTCCCGACATCGTCGATGCCGAGCCTTTGTGGGACGAAGAACGAAACGACGGTCGGAGTGTTCCTCCGCGGGACGCCTTTATCGGAAGCAGGTATCGGGATCAGGTGAAGCGGTTGTTCTTCGGGAACCCGTTGGGCGGCAGCCGGCCCGACGTGCCCCGGTTGCCCTTCCAGGGGGTCATGTCCGTCTCCAGCCGGGTGCGGTCGCCGCTTTTCCACGACAGCCCTTCCGAAAACCTGAAGGTCGTCAGGTCGGCGAGGCTGCCGTCGGTGTATTTCTGGATCATGACGCCGCGCCCCCGGGTCATCACGGGCACCTCCTCCAGCGGGAAGACCAGGAGCTTGCGGTTGTTGCCGATCGCCGCGACCGTGTCGCCCTCCACCGGGATGCAGAACTTCGCCTCGATGCCGTCACCAAGGGTCATGACCTGCTTGCCGCCGCGGGTCTGGGCGATCACCTCGTCCTCCTCGACCTGGAAGCCGCGGCCGTTGGACGCCGCCACCAGCAGCCGGCGCCCCGGCTGGTGCTTGAACAGGGTGACCAGCTCGGCGTCGTTGGCGAGGTCGATCATCAGCCGCAACGGCTCGCCGAAGCCCCGGCCGCGCGGCAGCTTGTCCACCCCAAGCGTGTAGAACCGGCCGTTGGTGCCCAGCACGATCAGCTTGTCCGTGGTCTCCACCCGGAGCACGAAGCGCTCGCGGTCGCCGTCCTTGTACTTGATCTCGGAGGTATCGGCCTGGTGTCCCTTGACCGCCCGGATCCAGCCCTTCTCCGAGCAGAAGACCGTGACGGGCTCGCGCTCGACCATGGCCTCCAGCGGGATGATGACGGCGGACGGGGCGTCGGCCACCACCGTCCGGCGGGCGCCCAGCTTGGTCGCCTTGCCGAACCGCTTGCGCGTCTCCGCGATCTGCTTGGCGATCGCCTTCCAGCGCCGGGGCTCGTTCTCCAGCAGGTCGAGCAGGTCGGCGCGCTCGGCCGACAGGCTGTCATGCTCCTTGCGGATCTCGAACTCCTCAAGCTTGCGGAGCGACCGCAGCCGCATGTTCAGGATCGCCTCGGCCTGGACGTCGCTCAGCGCGAAGGTCTTCATCAGCGAGCGCTTGGGCTCGTCCTCCTCGCGGATGATGCGGATCACCTCGTCCAGGTTCAGGTAGGCGATCAGATAACCGCCCAGCACTTCCAGCCGGTGGTCGATCTTGCCCAGCCGATGGCGCGAGCGTCGCTCCAGCACCTCGATCCGGTGCGCCAGGAAGGCTTGCAGGACCTCGCGCAGGTTCATGACGCGCGGGACGTTGTCCTTGTCCAGCACGTTCATGTTCAAGCCGAACCGGGTTTCCAGGTCGGTGGTCTTGAACAGGGATTCCATCAGCACGTCGGGATCGACGTTGCGGTTCTTCGGCACCAGGACGAGACGGATGTCCTCCGCCGATTCGTCGCGCACGTCGTCCAGCAGGAACAGCTTCCGCGCCGCCAGCAGCTCGGCGATCTTCTCGATCAGCCGGCTCTTCTGGACCTGGTAGGGGATCTCGGTGACGACGATC